>DATJLC010000041.1:0-5204 GCA_035490755.1 Sphingobium sp. | reverse complement strand
GTAACAAGCTGATCAAGGCCATGCTTGCGGTTTCCGCGCTGGCGACATCGCTGCCAGCCATGGCGCAGCCGGAATGGAACCGTGGCCGCGGTGGCCAGGAACGCCACGGCGACCCGCGCCCCGGAACCGAGAGTATTCGGCAGCGTCAGTCCGTCATCCCGGCGCCTGTTCCCCCGCAGGAACGGGGCCGGTGGCCACGCGGCGATGGCGCCCGCGCTGACCGCGCCCCGACCGCACCTGTTCCGGCGCCCCGGGCCGAGCGGCAGCGGCGCGACTGGGACGGCAACCGTGGACAATGGAACCGCAGCGACGGCGATGCCCGTCGCCAGTGGCAGGATCGCGACCGCCGCCGGGACAATGATGACAACAACCGAGCGCACGGCCGAGACTGGCGCCGCGACCGTCAGGACGACAATAGATGGCAGGGCCGCGATTGGCGTCGCGACCGTCCGGACGATAACCGCTGGCGGGAGCGGGACCGGAATTATGGCGTCGTCGCGCCCAATTGGCGGGACAACGACCGCAGCCGCTGGGAACGGAACCGCTGGGCCGACCAGCGGCGCTGGGACCGGGACTGGCGCCGCGACAACCGATACGACTGGTCACGTCACCGGCATCATAACCGCCATATCTACCGCCTGCCGCGCTATCATGTGCCTTATGGCTGGTCCTATGGCTATCGGCCCTTCTCGATCGGCATCTATCTGAACAGCCTGCTGTTCAGCGACGATTACTGGATCGACGATCCCTGGACCTATCGCCTGCCGCCGGCCTACGGATCGCTGCGCTGGATCCGCTATTATGACGACGCGCTGCTGGTCGACATTCGCGACGGCTATGTCGTCGACGTGATCCGAAACTTCTTCTGGTGATGCTTGCGGTGAGAGCTCCCCTCACCGGGCAGGGTTCCTGACCGGCCTTCAGGAACCGACTTGGGCTGGACCGCAACTGGTGGTCCGGCCCATTTTTCTTGTCGGTCCTCGTTCGCAATGGCAGAGCCTCGGGCGTGACCATGCGCTATCCTGACGATGCGGACCTCCCCTCCCCGGCGCGCGCGGCGCTGGGCGAACGGGTGAGCCAGCGCCTGCGGCGCAATCCGATGGTGACGGCGATCACCAATGACAAGGTCGAGATATTCGTCCGCCACGGCTTCCTGGGGCCCGCCGAGTGCGCCGCCATGATGGAGAGGATCGACGCCAACAACATACCGTCCCGCCTGTTCAGCGGCGCCGAGCAGGCTGGCTATCGCACCAGTTCCAGTTGCAATCTCGATCCGGACGATCCGCTCGTCCAGAAGCTCACCGCGCGTATCGACGCCCTGACCGGATTCGAGACGGCGCTGGGCGAGACGGTCCAGGGCCAGCGCTATGCGGTCGGACAGGAATACAAGGTTCACTGCGACTATTTCCCGGCCAGCGCCAGCTACTGGCCAGACATGCGCGACGCCGGCGGGCAGCGGTGCTGGACCGCCATGATGTACCTGAACACGGTCGAGGAAGGCGGCGAGACGCAGTTCCCCATCGCCGGCTTCATGGTGCCGCCGCGTGCCGGAACCCTACTCGTCTGGAACAATATGCAGGCGGATGGCTCACCCAATGGCAACACGCTGCACGCCGCGAGTCCAGTTGTGCGCGGAACCAAGTATGTGCTGACCAAATGGTATCGCGAACGGCCATGGTCCAGCGTGCGCATCGGCTAAGACGAGACCCGCGCCTTACACTTTGCGACAATCCTGACAGTCTCCTGAATCGTTCATTTCCGGAACATTCAGGGGCCCCAAGCGATAACTATTCACAGACCTCGCAGCCTTCCACTGCCAAATCTTTGGCGGAAGCGCTGGCGGCAGAGGCGAATAGAAGGAGAATATCATGCGCAAGACCATTTTAGCCGCACTCGTCATGGCGACCGCGCTGCCGACCATGGCCAGCGCCCAGACCCATGAACTGCGCAACGACCGGCAGGACGTCCGGGAAGCGGAGCGGGATCTGCGCCGCGCCCAGGCCTATGGCGACCGCCGCGACGTCCGCGATGCCCGCGAGGACTTGCGGGACGCCCGGCGCGAATATCGCGACGATTGGCGGGAATACCGCCGCGAACATCGCGACGTCTATGCCCGGGGCCACTGGCGTGCGCCCTTCCGTTACCAGCGCTTCCATGAGGGCGCGCGGCTTCGCCCGATCTACTATCGCGAGCGCTACTACATCGCCAATCCGCACCGCTATCGCCTGCCGGCCGCGTCCGGTCCGCTGCGCTGGGTGCGCCATTATGACGACGCGCTGCTGGTTAACGTCCGCTCCGGGCGGGTGGTCCGCGTAATCAACGGCTTCTACTGGTAAGCCATTTTCAATCTGACGAACGGGTCCGGTCGCGCTGCGGCCGGACCTTTTTCGTGTCAGGCCGTTTCCGTCGCCGCGAGCGCCTCGGCGATCAGGCGGCGGCTGTTCTCGATTCCGTAGAGGGCGATGAAGCTGCCCATGCGCGGGCCCTGATCGGCGCCCAGCAGCGTCTGGTAGAGCGCCTTGAACCAGTCGCGCAGCTGCTCGAACCCGTAATGCGGATCCTTGCCGATCTCATAGACGATGGTCTGGATATCCTCGGCGCTCGCATCCTCGGAGAGCGCGCCGAGTTGCGAATCGAGCGCGCTCAGCGCCGCCGCCTCATTGGCCTCCGGCGCACGGCGCTTGAGCCTGGGGGCGACAAAGTCCCGATTATAGGCAAGCGCGCAGTCGACCAGCACCGCCAGGGCCGGATGCGTCTGCTCGGTCACGCCCGGTGCATAATTGGCGAGATAGGACCAGACCTGGGCATGGGTCGCATCGGCGCCCATCACGCCGACGAGGTTCAGCAGCAGGCCATAGCTGACCGGCAGGCCCTCCGCCGGCACCGCGCCATCATGGATATGATGCACGGGATTGCCCAGCTTCTTGTCGATCGGCTGGGTGGCATATTGGCCGCGGAACTGCTCATATTCGTCAACCGCGCGCGGGATCACGCCGATGTGGAGCTGCTTGGCGCTCTTCGGCTCGCGATAGGCGTAGAAGGCCAGGCTCTCCTCATTGCCGTAGGTCAGCCACTCCTCCAGGGAGAGGCCGTTGCCCTTGGACTTGCTGATCTTCTCGCCCTTCTCGTCGAGGAACATCTCGTAGATCAGCCCCTCCGGCTTGCGGCCGCCCAGGACCTGCGCGATCTTGCCGGACTGGACCCCGCTGTCGGTCAGATCCTTGCCGTACATTTCATAGTCGACGTCGAGCGCCACCCAGCGCATCGCCCAGTCGACCTTCCATTGCAGCTTGGCGCCGCCGGACAGGATGCAATGCTCGACGATGCGCCCCTCGTCCTCGAAGCGCACCAGGCCGGCCTCGGCGTCCACCACCTCGATCGGCACCTGCAGCACGATGCCCGAGGACGGGCTGATCGGCAGCACCGGCGAGTAGGTCGCGGCGCGCTCGGCCCTCAGGGTCGGCAGCATGATGTCCATGATCGCCTGATAATTGCGCAGCACGGACCTAAGCGCCGGGTCGAAGGCGCCGGAGCGATACTGCTCGGTCGAGCTGCGGAACGCATAGTCGAAGCCGAAGCGGTCCAGGAACGAGCGCAGCATCGCATTATTGTGATGCGCAAAGCTCTCGAACTGCTCGAACGGGTCGGGAATGGCGGTCAGCGGCTTGCCCAGATGCTCGGCGAGCATCGCCTGGTTGGGCACATTGTCCGGCACCTTGCGCAGCCCGTCCATATCGTCGCTGAACGCGATCAGCCGCGTCGGAATGTCGCTTAGCGTCTCGAAGGCGCGGCGCACCATGGTCGTGCGCAGCACTTCGTTGAACGTGCCGATATGCGGCAGGCCTGATGGGCCATAGCCGGTCTCGAACAGCACATGCCCCTTGGCCGGCGCGCCATTGCCATGGCGGCGCAATATCCTGCGCGCCTCCTCGAACGGCCATGCCTTGGAAGCGTTCGCGGCCTCGCGCAGCGTCATCTTGTCGGAACCATCCATCATGGCGGGGCGCTGTAGCGCGACTCGGGCCGAAACACAGTCGAAAAGATTGGCCGGTAAGGATTATTCACCACGAATCGGCCGGATTTTTCCTGAAAATTAACCAGTTGCGGCAATTTTTCAGCAAAGGAGGAAGGCCGTCATGGACAATAACCGCAGGCGCGAGCGCGTCGTCGTGGACATTCCCGTCACGCTCGTCACCGTGCTCGACTCGACGGAGGCGGTGATCGCCGATCTGTCGCGCGAGGGCGCGCAGATCGTGGGCGCGGCCTTTCGGGCGGGTACCAGGTTCCAGATCGAATATGCCGACCAGACCCTCTACGCCCAGTGCCGCTGGTCGGAGGTCGACCGCATGGGCGTGCGCTTCCAGTTCGACCTGACCGACGGCCCGCTCTACGACATTTTGGCGCTCGCCATGCACGACAATGACGACGCAGCTCCCGCCGCCTATACGTCGCCCCCGGCTCCGGTCATGTCGCGCCCTTTTCAGGCGAGCCCCTTCTTCCGGCACGCCCCGCCGTCCTTCGGCAGACGCACGAGCTGAGCTGATTTCCTGAAACGCGCCTTGGTGTTCCGCCCGGCTCGGCCTATCCGGGACTCATGGTCCGGATCGACAGCATCGATGCCTTGCACATCAGCCATGCCGGCGCGTGGCTGTGCGAAAACGGCCAGGTCCGGCCGGTGGACCGGCAGGAAGCCAAGGCCCGCGCACTCGCATCGCCGCTGCTGATCGTCAACACGCCCATGGTCGGCGCCCGACTTGGCTATGCGGAGCTGTCGGGCTTCGACCTGCTCGAACTGTTCGCCTTCGTCCACCCGGCCCGATTCGTCATACCCTCGCCAGCCGGTCTCGCCGGCGCGCTCGGCCTTCCGGTTCCCGCAAGTGATTCGGAGGCGGCGGCCGCCCTGCCGCTGATCACTGAACGACTGATCGCGACACTGCGCGACGAGGCGTGGGCGGAACGGCAGGGCGCCTGGACGGCGGCGCGCAATCTCGAACGGGCGCGCTGGCCGTGGGCGCCATTCGTGCGGAGCACCCTTGATGACCGGCCCGCAGACGACGAACGCTGGCTGTTCTCCGCCTTGCCGGAATGGGAGGAAACCCCGCCCCGCCCGCCCGCCATCCAGGGTGCGCTCGATCCGCATGACCTCGACGATCAGCTCGACGCGCTGGTCGGCGGTGAGGGTGAGGCCCGATCGGGCCTCACCC
>DATJLC010000040.1:0-2382 GCA_035490755.1 Sphingobium sp. | reverse complement strand
ACAATATGCAGTATGAGCTGATCGAGCCGGTATCAGGGCTGGTCGACATCTACAGCGATGCCTTGCCGGCCGACGATGGGTTGAAGTTCCACCATGCCGCGATGCGCGTAACCGATTGGAACGCGTTCCGGGCACGCGTGGAACAGGCGGCCTATCCCGTCGCCATGGAAGGCGGCAGCGACCTCCTCAAATATCTCTATCTCGATGCGCGCGACCATGTCGGCCACTATTTCGAATATGTCTGGGCGACCGACGAACGCTGGAAGGCGATGGGCGTAAAATCCTGATCGTCATTCCCGCGAAAGCGGGAATCCAGGGTCGCAAGCGCTGATTCCCGTGGCCCTGGATCCCCGCTTTCGCGGGGATGACGTATGCCGCACCCCATATCCGAGGCACGAAGGCTGCGTCAGGCGGCGCTCGGAAAGGGCTGGACCATCCCAGGCATTTGCGGGGCCTGCTCGCCGCACCTCTGGACGGAATATTGCAGGCACTGGACCAGCGCCGTCGTGTCGACCGGTTCCGATCGATCGTAGACAAAGCCGATGGCGAGCGGCTGGTGTTCGGGCTGGCCAGCCAGGAGCACGGCGCACACATCCGCGTTCGATCCGAAGCCGACCGGGCCGACGGCATAGCCGCGATCGCGGCTGGCCTGCACACGCATGGACATTTCGGAGAAGGAGAACTTCCTGTCGTCAGGCGCCTCGGCGTTGAGGCGGCGAACCATGCCGTCGCGACGGGGCTGGGCGACGGACGACAGCAGCAGCCATCCCGCCGCGCTTTCCGTCAGCCGTTCCTGGAGGCCGCCGCAGAAGATCTCCGAGCCGCCCGCGCGCAGGCGGCGATTGCCCGAGCGCCAGGTGAATATCTGGGCATTGAGGCCGACCATGCCGAAGACCGCGACGCTCAGTCCGGTCTGGGCGGGCAGGCGGTCGATCAGGGCGGTCAGGCGGCCATCGCGGACCATGTCCGGCTGGAAATGAGAGCCCAGCATCGCGGCACGGGGGGTGAGCGTATAAGACCGCGCTTGCGGATCCTTGTACAGCAGGCCCAGGTCCACAAGGCTGGTCAGAAGTTCGGAGGTGCTGGACTGGGGGCGCTTGTAGCGGCGCACGATGTCCATCACCGTGGCCTCACGATGCTCCTCGTCGAAGAACTCGAGCACTTCAATTACGCGCTTTGCTATTTTGGCTTTGTTAGCCGAGGCCGCAGTCGCCATGGATCGATCTCTCCTCGCTTGTGGGGCAAGTGTCGACCATGGCCGCGCCCTTGTCAACAAGAAATGAGGGTGTCTCGTTTTCTCTATCAAGGCGCAAAATTCCCAACGGCAGCAATACGCCGCCACCAGCAGAAATCATTCCGTCATTCCCGCGAAGGCGGGAATCCAGAGTCGCAGCGTGATTTTGCGTGGCTCTGCATCCCCCCTTTTCGCGGAGATAACGGCAGCAAGCGGACGCCCCGTTCCCCAGCATGAGCAGACCGGGGAAAAAGGGCTGTCCCTTTTGTGGCCGGTGATCGACATTTTGTCGTCAAGGGGCCAGGCAACTAATTTCGTGCTTCGGCCGCGCGAGCGGGACCGCTAAGCTGGGGCATGGTCTTCCGCGACTTCCTGATCGATCCGTCCGTGCTGGGCGCGGGCTGGACGGGGGCGATGCAGCCGCTTGGGTTCGTCGCGCTCGACGCCCTGCCGCCCGGCCTTGCCATGGCCGACTTGCCGCCTTTTCCCCTCATCGGCCTTGGCGACCCCGCGCATCCGGCTGCCGCCTGCCTTGATGCCGTCGTCGAGCCGCCGTTCACGGCCGATATGCTGGCGCGGTCCATCACCGCGAACCCGCGCGCGGCGGCTGTCGCGGTCCAATTGTTGCGTGCGATCGAGGGGTTACCGGTCGAGGTGGCGCTGTTCCAGGAATCCCTTGCCTATGGGCTGTTGCAGGGCAGCGTCGAACATGCGGCCTGGCTCGCGACTCAGGCATCCGTCCGGGCAGAGCGCGAGGGCAGGGTAGCGGCGGAGCGCGACGGCGACGTGCTCAGCATCCGACTCGACCGGGCGGAGGCGTCCAACGCGATCGACCGCAACATGCGCGACCGCCTCCATGAGCTGTTCACCCTGGCCGCGCTCGACCCGGACCTATCCACCGTCCGGTTGAGCGGCGCGGGCAAGGCCTTCTGCATCGGCGCGGACCTCGGCGAATTCGGTACCACCCGCGATCCGGCGACCGCCCATCTGATCCGTATGCAGACGCTGCCCGCCCATGGCATTCATCGCGCGGCGGCGAAGCTGGAGGTCCATATCCAGGGCGGGTGCGTGGGCGCGGGGCTGGAAATGGCGGCCTTCGCCGCGCGCATGACCGCCAGCGTCAATGCCTGGTTCCAGTTGCCGGAACT
>DATJLC010000039.1:0-3688 GCA_035490755.1 Sphingobium sp. | reverse complement strand
ACTATGTGCAGGACTGGCTGATCGCCGCGCTCGCGATTATATGTGTGACCGCGATGAGTTGGCTGTTCATGGACCTGGGATCGGGCGGCGGCGGGCCGTTCACACGGATCATTCCCCAGATGCTGTCGGGGGCGATGCTGTTCCCGCTTGTCGCTCGTCTCTGCGCCCGGCTGGATCGCTGGCGTCTGCCGTGAAGCTGCTGGGCAAGAACTCCCTTTCCGACGCGCAGCAGAGCCTGATCTTTTCCCGGCGTGCGATGCTGGTGAGCGCGGCGCAGCTGGGCGTGGGCGCGCTGCTCGCCGGACGCATGGGCTGGATCGCGATCGGCGAGAACGAGAAATACACGCTGCTGTCCGAAAGCAATCGCGTCAACCTGACGCTGATTCCGCCGCGCCGGGGCTGGATCCTCGACAGGAAGGGCCGCACCCTGGCCGGCAACCGCACCGATTTCCGGGTGGACCTCATCCCGGACCGGCTGCGGGACACCGACCGCGTCCTCGACCTTCTCACCCAGTTGCTGGGCCTCCAGCCCGACCATGTCGACCGCATCCGCGAAGCGCTCGACAAGGCCGCGGGATTCCAGCCTGTCCAGGTTGCGGAAGGCCTGAACTACGACCAGTTCGCCGCCGTCAGCGTGCGGATGATGGACCTGCCCGGCGTGGCGCCGTCGCAGGGCTATTCCCGCCATTATCCGGCCGGGCCGTCGGTCGGGCACCTTATCGGCTATGTCGGCGCCGCCTCCGCCGAGGACTATGAGAAGTCCCGCAATCCCCTGCTCATCACCCCCGGATTCAAGGTCGGCAAGCAGGGGCTGGAGAAATTCTACGACAGCCATCTGACCGGACAGCCCGGCGCCCGGCGGGTCGAAGTGACCGCCCGTGGCCGTATCATCCGCGACCTTGCCACCCGGCCGGACGTGCCCGGCAAGCCGATACGCCTGACCATCGATGCCGGGCTCCAGGAATTCGCCGGCCGCAGGCTCGGCACCCAGAGCGGCTCTGTCATCGTCCTGGATTGCGCGACGGGCGATGTCCTGTGCAGCGCGTCCATGCCGAGCTTCGATCCCAACAGCTTTTCCGGCGGCATTTCCCACATCGAGTGGGAGATGCTGTCCAGGGACGACCATATTCCCCTGCGCAACAAGGCGCTGCAGGGGCTCTATCCGCCGGGCTCGACCGTCAAACCAATGGTCGCCTTGTCCTTCCTCGAGCATGGCCTCGATCCGGAGGAGCGGGTTTCCTGCGCCGGCGCCATGCGGGTGGGGCGGACCCTGTTCCACTGCCACGCGCGGCGCGGCCATGGCCCCGTCAACATGCGCCAGGCCATCGCCAAGAGCTGCGACATCTATTTCTACACCATGGCGCAGCGGTTCGGCATGGACGTGATCGCGGACATGGCGCGGCGATGCGGCATGGGTCAGAAGTTCGACCTGCCCTTCCCCAGCCAGAGCTATGGCACCGTCCCCGACCCGGCCTGGAAGCTCAAGAAATATAACGAGCCCTGGGCGGCCTATGACACGGTCAATGCCACCATCGGCCAGGGTTATATGCTGATCAATCCGACCCAGATGGCGGTCATGGCATCGCGCCTTGCCACCGGGCGCCAGCTGAGCCCCCACTTCGTCCTGGATGGAAAACGGCATGGCGGCGCCCCGCTGGGCGTCAGCCAGGAGCATATCGTCCTCATCCGGGAGGCGATGAACGATGTCGTGAACGGCGGCGGCACCGGCGGCGCGGCCCGGCTGAAGGTGCCCGGCGTGCTGCTCGCCGGTAAGACCGGCACCGCCCAGGTCCGCCGCATCACCATGGCCGAGCGCAGCCGGGGCGTGCGGGGCAATGCCAGCCTGCCCTTCAAACTGCGCGATCACGTCCTGTTCCAGGGTTTCGCCCCATTCGACCAGCCCCGCTACGCAGTCGGCTGCATCATCGAGCATGGCGGCCATATCGACCGCACGCAGGACGCGCACACCATCGCCAGCGATGTGATCGCCTATCTGTTCGATCAGCACGGCTCGATGCAGCGGCTGGCCGAGCTCGAAAAGACATGGGGCGGCGCGCCGCAGGAGCGGCTGGACCGCCAGCTTGCCGCCTTCCGCATGGAAAAAGGCCTGATACCGCTGCCGGAGCTTACCGAGAACGCCGGCAGCGCCGCCGATCCCGGCAATGTCGCCGCATCGGCCTCCAGCGATGCGGCGCCGGCCCCGGAAGTCGCCGATGAATCGAGCCGCCATCCGCCCTCGCCCGTCACCACGGCCGGCCCCGGCGCGGCCAGGGCCATGCCGCCGGCCGGCAGCAGCGGGACGGCCGACCGATGAGCCTGATCCCCGAACCCTTGATGCGGCTGCCCTGGCGCCTGTACGCCCTGCTGGGCGGGATCGCGCTGTTCGGCTGCATCGTCCTCTACAGCGCCGCCGGCGGTCACATCATGCCCTGGGCCGGCAGGCAGGCCGCCCGGTTTGTCCTGTTCCTGATGATGGCGGAAATGATCGCGCGCATCCCGCTCCAGCTGATCAGCCGCATGGCGTTCCCGATCTATGGTTTCCTGCTGGTGGCGCTGGTGCTGGTCGAGCTGATCGGGGCCGTGGGCGGCGGAAGCCAGCGCTGGCTCAACCTGGGTTTCATGCAATTCCAGCCGTCGGAGCTGATGAAGCTGGCCACGGTCCTGGCGGTGGCGCGCTTCTACACGCTGCTGCCCGCGCGGCAGGTGCGCACATGGACGGCGATCTGGCCGTCTTTGGCGCTGATCGGGGTGCCCGCCGCGCTCATCATGATCCAGCCGGACCTTGGCACCGCCCTCATGGTGACGGCGGGCGGCATCACCGTCATGTTCCTGGCCGGCCTGCCGATGCGGCTGTTCGTCGGCGCGGGCATGGCCCTCGCCGCCGCGATTCCCGTCGCCTTCAGCATGCTGCACGAATATCAGCAGAAAAGGGTGCTGATCTTCCTCGACCCGGAGAGCGATCCGCTCGGCGCCGGCTATCATATCAGCCAGTCCAAGATCGCGATCGGATCGGGCGGGCTGTTCGGCAAGGGCTTCCTGCGCGGCACCCAGAGCCATCTCGACTATCTGCCCGAGGGACACACCGATTTCGTCTTCGCCACCATGGCCGAGGAGTGGGGCGTCATCGGCGGCGTGCTGCTGATCGGCGCGTTCATGCTGCTGCTGCGCTGGGGCATGCGCGTGGCCAACCGGACGGACGACAAATTCTCGCGCATGGTCGCGGCCGGCCTCACCGCAACCATCTTCTTCTACATCGCGATCAACATGATGATGGTGATGGGCCTGGCGCCGGTGGTGGGCATCCCGCTGCCCTTCATGTCCTATGGCGGATCGTCGATGATGACGATCATGCTGTGCGTCGGCATCATCCTCAACATTGACCGGGAATCGCGCCGGACGATCGCCAGCTGGCGATAGCGCCCGCACCCCTCGCGAATTTATGTTTGCAAGGCACGGATCACCATGCTAACCGCGCCGCCCTGACGATGTGAAACGGCGCAAACCAAGGCGCCATTCCCCGGCATGGACGCATAGCTCAGTTGGTAGAGCAGCTGACTCTTAATCAGCGGGTCCTAGGTTCGAGCCCTAGTGCGTCCACCATTTTTTCCCTTAACGGAAAAATAGGTTCCGCAAACGGTGCATGCGCAGCAAGTGCCAGCGGGAGTGAAAGACCCGTGCACTTCGGAGA
>DATJLC010000038.1:0-3052 GCA_035490755.1 Sphingobium sp. | reverse complement strand
CGGATGGGCGATTTCCTGGGCGCCATCAGCCTTGCCGCGCCGATGTCGAGCTATCCGCTCGGCTATCACCGCGCCGCGCGCATCACCGACACCCGCCTGGCGCTGGTGGGGGACGCGGCGCACGCCATCCATCCGATCGCGGGGCAGGGGGTCAATCTCGGTTTCCGGGATGCGGCCGCCTTGTGCGAGGTGCTGGTGGAGGGCATGCGCCTGGGACTGGAGCCCGGCGATGCGCAGCTTTTGGCGCGCTACCAGCGCTGGCGGGCGCTCGACGCGCTGAGCGTCACGGTCATGATGGACGGGCTGGTGCGGCTGTTCGACGTGCCAGGGCGCGCGGCGTCGGCGGTGCGGCGCTTTGGCCTTTCGACAGTCCAGCGCCTGGGCCCGCTCAAGCAGCGCTTCATGGCCGAGGCGCGGGGAGAATCGGGGCCGAGGCCGCGCCTGCTGCTGGGCGAGACGGTGTGAGGCAGTCGCGCACCGCGTGATCGAGCTTGGTGGCCAGGGCTATGCGCTGCTCGCCGCTGCCGGCATGGCGGCGGGCTTCATCGATGCCATTGCTGGCGGCGGAGGCCTCATCACCGTGCCTTCGCTGCTGGCTGCCGGATTTCCGCCAGTAGCCGCGCTTGCCACCAACAAGATGCAATCCCTGCTGAGCGTGGCGACCGCCTGCAGCCGCTTTGCCCGGACCGGCATGATCGACTTTCGCGGCTATGGCTGGACGGCCGCTTTGGTCTTCCTGGCCGCGGGCGGTGGCGCGCTGGCGGTCCAGTCCGTGCCCAATGCGGTGCTCGGCCGGATCGTGCCGGTGCTGATCCTGGGCGTCGTCGCCTATGTCCTCCTCTCGGCGCGGATGACGGACGCGGATTCGCACCGGCGGCTCGGCCGGTGGGGCTATGCGCCGGTGGCGGGCGCGATCGGCTTTTACGACGGCTTTTTCGGGCCGGGCGCGGGGAGCTTTTATGCAACCAGCCTGGTCGCGCTGCGCGGCAAGGGGCTGACCCGCGCCGCCGCGAACACCAAATTCTTCAACTTCATGAGCAACTTCGCGAGCGTCATCCTGTTCGCGGCGGGCGGCCATGTGCTGTGGCTGGTGGCGCTGGTGATGGCGGCTGGCGCGATCATGGGCGCGTGGATCGGTAGCCATGTCGCCATCCGCTTTGGCGCGCGGGTGATCCGGCCGCTGCTGGTGACGGTGTCGCTGATCCTGACCGGCAAGCTGATCTGGGAAAATCTTCTCAGCTGACGTCCGCGTTCATTGCAGCGTGGCCGAGCCCGGCCTGTTGCCGCTCCCATGGAACTGCATCAGCTGCACCAGCATTTCGGAGCGTTCGCTGAGCTGGTCCGCCTCCAGCAGGGCCTGCTTGGCGGCGATGTCGAAGGGCGCGACCTGGGCGATCGCGTTGACCAGCGTCTCGTCATCGAGGCGTGCCACCGAGGTCCAGTCGACGCTGTAGCCCAGATGCTCGGCAAAGCGCTGCGCCTCCATTTCGAGTGCGGCGCGTTCACCGGATGCGAGAATGCCGGGATCATCCTCCTCAGCCGTCATGGGCAGCGCCTGAACCTGGCGGAAGGGCGTGGTGACATCAAGCTCTCGCAGGATCCGGAAGCGCGATTCGCCTTCGAGCACGATGTTGAAGCGGCCATCCTCCAGCGCCTGGATGTCGGCGATGCGGCCGATGCAGCCGACCTCGAATAGCGGCGGCGGCTCGCCCGAAGCGCGCGGCTGGACCATGCCGATGCGCTGGCCGCGGGCCATGGCGTCGGTCACCAGCGCACGATAGCGCGGCTCGAATATGTGCAGCGGCAGCTGCATGCGGGGGAACAATATGGCGCCGCCAAGCGGAAAGATCGACAGCCGCCGGCTGGTCTGGCTCATGGCGTCGCGGGGTTCATGCAAACAGGATAGCCGACAGGCGCCGGCGTTGCGCGGCAACCCAGGGATCCTCCAACCCAACCACCTCGAACAGCTTGAGGAGCTGGTTGCGCGCGGCGCCCTCGTTCCAGTCACGGTCGCGTGCGATGATGTCGAGCAGGGCGTCGGCGGCGCCGTCATTGTCGCCATTGGCCATGCGCCCATTGGCAAGCTCGAACAGCGCCGCGAGATCGTCCGGATCAGCCGCGACCCTGGCCTCGACGGCGGAGAGATCGGAAACGGGCTGCATGCTCGCGGCGAGCTCGATGGCGCTGCGGGCACGCTCGACCGCCGGGTTACGGCTCAATTCGGGCGGCAAGGCCGCGATCAGCGCCTCTGCCTCCTCGTTCCGGCCCAGCGCCACCAGCGCGCGGGCATGGCCGCCGGCGACCTCCGCATTGTCCGGCGCCATTTCGCTGAGCTGCTCATAGATCGACAGGGCGCGGTCGGCATCGCCGCTGCCCAGCACCTCGTCCGCCATGGCGATGAGCGGCACCAGATCCTGCGCCTGGCGGCCGGCCTCGGATTCGATGGGAAGCTGCGCCAGCAGCTGATCGAGAAACTGCTTGAGCTGGCCCTCGGTCCGCGCCTGGCTGAGGTCGGCGACGGGCTGGCCGCGAAACACCGCATAGACGGTGGGGATGGACTGCACGCGGAACTGGCCGGCGATGAACTTGTTCTCGTCGACGTTGATCTTGACCAGCACCACGCCCCTGTCGGCATAGTCGGCCGCGACCTTTTCCAGCACGGGCGTCAGCTGCTTGCACGGGCCGCACCATTCGGCCCAGAAGTCGACGATGACCAATGCGGTCTGCGACGGATCGACCACGTCCCGGCGGAATGCCTCGATCGCTTTTCTGTCCTGTTCGCCCAGACCCAAGGTCGCCACTGTCAATCTCCCATCTGCCGCAACAACATCCCGCGGCGCGCTCCGCATATGGGGTCGAATGGCGCCGCAGCGCAAGGGATGGGCACTATTCTTTGATCTGCGCGATTTGGGGCTTGCCGGCCTGCAAAGGCGATGCTAGGTGCCCGCCTCACCCGGCGCAACAGCCGTTGCACCAACGCCAGAGCGGGCGTAGCTCAGGGGTAGAGCACAACCTTGCCAAGGTTGGGGTCGAGGGTTCGAATCCCTTCGCC
>DATJLC010000037.1:0-3509 GCA_035490755.1 Sphingobium sp. | reverse complement strand
GGGCAGGGCCGCGCGCACACAGCGCTCGCCCGCGAAGATGGCGATATGGTTGATCGGCGGCCCGCCCAATGTCGCGGCATCGATGTCGAGCGCCGCCAGCCGTTCCAGCGTCCGCCAGCTCAGGAAACCGCCGCACAGGGCATCCGCGTCCTCCCGCGTGCGCTCGAGAAGGAGCGGCCTGCACCCCTGCCGCGCCAGATGGATAGCGGCCGCTGCGCCTGCCGGGCCCGCGCCGACAATGACCGGCGCGCCTTTGCTCATTTGCTGCGCGCCACGCACAGGCGGAAGGGAAAGACGCGTCGGACGCGCGCCGTCCCCGCCAGCCCCGCCTCGCGCAATATCGCCGCCCACTCATCGGGCCGAAAGGCGCGCGCGATCGAAAGCTGCCCGTCCTCGCGCACGATGCGATGGACACCCAGAAGGCGCGCCAGCCAGGGAAAGCCATGATAGGCCAATACATGGCGATGCAGGTCGTTGACGAACCAGCCAAGCCGCGCCTCCCGTTCCATGAAGGCCAGGAAATCGGCCCGCTCGCCATCGCTCATATGATGGAGGACGAGGCTGGAGATAACGAAATCCCAGCCCTCCCCCGCCAGCGAACGATAGTCGCCGGTGCGGTATCGGATCGGCGCGCCGGGCGCCGTCATCGCCTCGGCCACCGGGGCGCTGCGCGGATTGAGGTCGATGCCGGTGAGTTCGCAGGCGATGCCGCGCCGATTCATGCTGCGCCATATTGTGCGCAGCATTTCCCCGTCGCCAAAGCCGACATCGAGCAGGCGGACGGGCCGGCCGAGCGAACGCATCGCGCTCTCCTGCCCGCGCAGGAAGGCGAGCGTCGGGCGTGCCGCCAGGGTCATGCGGTTGACCCTGCCAAGGTCGCGCAGGATGGTGGCGAAGACGGCCGGGTCGAGATCGGCCGCGTCCATCTGCTCCTCCTCGCGCGCACGCTGGCTGAGGTTGCGGGCCATCAGTCCGTACCGAACAACAGGCCCTCGACGGCAAGGCCGGGCCCGAAGGCCATGGCGACGCCCGGCCCTGGCGCGCCTGCCTTGAGCTTGCGCGCCAGCACGAACATCAAAGTCGCGGAGGACATGTTGCCATAATCGCGGAGCACCGCGCGGCTGTCGTCCAGCGCGTCGGGCGGCAGGGCAAGCCCGCTCTCCACCGCGTCGAGGATGGACCGGCCGCCGGCATGAACCGCCCAGTGCGCGACATCGCCAGCGGGCAGCGGCAGCAGCAGCCGCTCCTCGGCAAGCGTACGGCGGATCTGACCTGGCACCTGCCCTGACAGATGCATGACGAAGCCGCTGTCGCCTATGTCCCAGCGAATGAGGTCATGGGTGTCCGGCAGCGTCGCCGAAAAGCTGTCGGTCAAGGCGAGGCCGCCGCCCGATGCCGCGACCAGCGCCGCCGCCGCGCCATCGCCGAACTGCAGCATGGCGAGCAGCGAATCGAGCGGCGCGCCGTCGTTCAGGTGCAGCGAGCACAGCTCGACACAGACGACCAGAACCCGCGCCTCCGGCCGGGACCGCACGATATGCCAGGCGGATCGGAGCGCCGTCACCGCCGCATAGCAGCCCATATAGCCGACAAAGAGCCGCTCCACCCGGGGCGAGAGGCCGAGCAGGGCGGCGATCCGCTGGTCGAGCCCCGGCGCGGTGAAGCCGGTGCAGCTCGCCACGACGAGATGGGTGATGCCGTCGATCGGGCACTGGCTGGCCAGATCGCCGATCGCGGTCATGGCAAGGCGCGGCGCCTCCTCGGCATAGCGGGTCATGCGCGCGCCGGTGCCGGGCAGGGCTGCCCCGCCATAGAAGCCGCCGGGATCGACCGGCGAATGCCCGCCCGGCGGATTGTCCAGCACCATCCAGCGTTGCTCTATGCCGCAACGCTCGACCATGCGCAGGAACAGCGCCCGCTCGCGTTCGTCAGTGATGGTGGTCAGCGCCCATTCGACGAACAGGTCGTGCATCGGGTTGGCCGGAACCGCCGTGCCGATGCCGAGCAGCCGGGGCTGTTGCGGGGGCGATCTCGTGGTCAAGATGCCCGCCTCCCTGTCATTGGGGTTCGCTGCAAAAATATTTTGTCATTCCCGCGAAAGCGCGAATCCAGGGTCGCGAGCGCCGTTTCCGGTGACTCTGGATCCCCGCCTGCACGGGGATGACGGTAAGAAAGCGGCCTTGCCACAACCCCCTCATCGCGACCGCGCCGCCTGCCTGGCAATGGTGAGCAGTTCCTGCGCGATCAGCGTCTCGCCGATCGCGCCCGACGTCCGGCTCGCCCGCTCGGCGGCGGCAAGGCGGGTGATGCCGCGCCCGATCGTCTCGGCGGACCAGCGGCGGACGAGCCGCCCCATCTCCTCGGCCTCGCGCGCGAACAATGGCCGGCCGTTGACGCGAAGCGCCGCATTGCCCTGCGCGCCGCTATCCATGGCGCTGCGTATCTCGGCAATGTTGGCGGCCTTTTGCAGGGTGATGCGCACCACGCCTGCCAGCGACCCGCCGAGCGCGCGGAACCGGCCGATCTCCGCCACCAGCCGTTCGACCTCGCCCGCCAGCGCCAGCCCCGCCAGCGCCGGCGCATCCTGGTCCGCGAACTCGGACGACAAAGCGTCGAGCGCGTCGTGCGTCGCCTCGGCCGGCCGGTCGGGCTCGGCGTCATGATAGAGCGCCAGCTTCTCGATCTCGCCCGCCATCAGTGCGCGGTCGCCGCCGGTCAAATCGACGATCCGCCGGGCAATGCCGGCATCGAGCTTCAGCCCCCGCTCCCGCGCCGTCTGCACGGCGATCTGGACGGCATCGCGTTCGTCGGGCGGGTAGCTGGCAAAGCACATCGCGCAATCGTCGTCGAGGCAGCGGGTCAGGAGCTTGGAGGTCTTGCGCAAGACCCCCGCGATCAGCACCACCGGATTGCCGCCGCCTGGCGATTGCAGCAGCGCCTCGACCGCCGGCAGCACCTCCTCGCCCGCCGGGGCGACGCGGATCCAGCTCCGGTCGCCGAACAGGCTGATCGCGGCGGCCGCATCGGCCAGGGCGGCCGGGTCGCGGGCAAGCTGGTCGCCGGTGAAGTCGGTGCGGCTGGCCCCCTCCCCCATCGCCTTGGCGAGGCGCGCGGCGAGCGCATTGCTGCCGGACTCGTCGGGACCGTGTAGCAGGAAGAGGCGTGTGCCCTCTGGCGGCGCGTCGAGCGCGCGGGCTATGCCCGAGTAATTGGCCTTCACCGCTCCGCCCGGCGGGACGCGTCGACCGCCACCCGCGCAATGATGCGGTCCGCGATCAGCGTCGCCAGCCGCTCGAGCGCGGTGTCCTCGGCGGCCACGGTCGCATATTCGCTGCTGGCGACATCGATGCCGACATCGGCACCGGCGGTTTCATCGAGCAGCGGCGGCGCATCCTTGGCCGCGTCGAGGGCATGCAGCTGGAAACGGGCGCGCAAGGTCCGCCGCTCGCGCGTCACTGTCTCGTTGGCGCGCACGCCCAGGCCCTCGATCGAATCCTCGAGGGTGACGT
>DATJLC010000036.1:0-9739 GCA_035490755.1 Sphingobium sp. | reverse complement strand
GCCTGTTCGGTCAACGGCCTGCACAGCCGTCGGCGTCCGCATGACGACGCACGGACGCATCATTTGCGTGATATCCCCCATCCCCCAGATCTCCCCGGGTTGTCCGTTCCCCGTTCGAAGGATAACCCCTTGACCAGCCTCTGTGAAGGCCCGCTGCGCCCGCCTGCTCCTGGTGCCTGGCGCACGGCACTTCTCGCGCGGCGCGCAGCAGGAGATAAACCAGATCGTTGTCGTCATCCTGCTTCATGCAATGCCCTCCCCTGGGTCTGTTTCCGCGATCGGGAAAAAGATGGCTGGACCGGCGCTGGCTGCGGGTAGGGGGCGGGGCGCTCGCCAGCGCCGATCCGCGTTCTCATATGCGTGTTCGACCACGGGTCCGGGATGACATAGGTGATGCCGTCCTTCAGTTCGTCGCCGGAATCTACTCGGTTCATCGGAAATCGGAGCGGCTCGCAAGAATGGACCGGGGGCGTCGTATTCGCCGCTGGCGGACAGCGCTGCACCGGATCATGTCTTCCCCACAAGCGCACGCTGGCCGTCCGAAAGGCACATTCACAGAAGGCCAGACCCGGTCCCCGAATGGCGGGCTCCGTTACCCGAAAAATGGGCGTTTTTTTCGCCCTGCATGGTGTAAGGCGTTGTCGGCAGAGGACGTCCGATGAATGAGGATTCGCCTGCATCCGGCATCGACAGGCACGCGATGCTGCTCGACGAGAACGAGCGGCTGCGCGCTTCGCTGGAAACGGCGCTGGAGCAAAACAGTCGGCTGATCGAGGATCGGCAGCAATTGCACCAGCGGATAGCCGTGCTTCTGGCGCAGGTGCGGCCGCCTGAGGAATGGTCAGCCATGCCCGATCCGGCGTCCGCGCCGGTGGTCGACACGGACGAGCGGGAGCGCTGGGCCCGGACAGCAGCGCAATTGCACTTCGTCTTCGATCAACTGCGGGATCTCACCCGGGAACTCGAGGTCGCCAACGGCGCACCCCACCACTCCGATGCCCATCTCGAGAAGCGCATCACCGAGCGCATGCGAAAGCTTGCCGACCTCAGCGCGGATCTTCGCAAGAGCGAGGCCGCCTTCCGGGCCATCGCCAATCTGGTCCCCGATCTGCTGTGGCAGACCGACATGGTTGGCAGCGCCACCTGGTTCAACGAACGGTGGTATCGCTATACGGGCATCGATCCGCATGATGATGTCGGCGGCTATTTTCTTCGCCTGCTCCATCCGGACGACCGCGGGGCGGTGTTGAACGCCTGGAAGGACGCGGTTGCCCATTGCAAGGCATATGAAAAGGAGAGCCGCATTCGCGCGGGCGATGGCAGCTATCGCTGGTTCCTCGTGCGGGCGGAGCCCATGTGCGACGAGCAGGGCGGTGTCGTGCAATGGTTCGGCGCGGCGACGGACATTCACGACCAGCGCATGACGCTGGAGGCGCTGCAACAGGCGGAGCGGCGGCTCAGCGTCCTGATCGAGGGCGTGTGGCAACTGGTCTGGCGCGCTGTCGATCGCGGAAGCTGGACATGGTCGAACTCGCAATGGTCCAAATATACCGGAATGTCGGAGGCCGACAGCCTCGGCCATGGCTGGCTTCAGGCGCTGCATCCGGATGATCGCGACAAGGCAGAGGCAGCCTGGGCGGAAGCGGCGGCGAAGGGCTCGTTCGACCTGGAACTGCGCATCTACCATGCCGGGGAAGGGCGATACCGTCATTTCCGAACGCGCGCCGCTCCGGTCCGTGACGGCGGGGGCCGCATCATCGAGTGGCTTGGCACGTCGACCGATGTCGACGACATCATACAGCTTCAGCAGCAGCAATCGGTACTCGTCGCGGAACTCCAGCACCGGACACGCAATTTGATGGGCGTGGTCCAATCGATCATCCGGCGTACGCTGGAAGGCAGCGTGTCGCTCGAGGAATTCCGGGCGCGCATCACCGACAGGCTGGCCACGATCGCGCGCGTGCAGGGACTGCTTTCCCGGCGGCTGTCCGGCGCCCTGGTGCCATTTGACGCCCTCATCCGGGAGGAGCTTGCCGCCCATGTGGCGTTTGACGACATGGGCAACGGCAACCAGGTTTCGATCAGCGGTCCAGCCAATGTCCGCCTCTTCCCCCGGGCTGTGCAGACGCTCGCGCTGGCCTTGCACGAACTGGCGACCAACGCCGTCAAATATGGTGCCCTGGCGACCGACCAGGGTCATCTTGACGTGTCATGGTCCTTCTCCACCCTGGATGGCCGGCCATCGGTGCGCGTCGTCTGGAAGGAGCGGGGCGTCGCCGACATGCCGCGCCCGGACGAAATGCCGAGGGGCGGCGGCTTCGGCCGTGAGCTGATCGAGCGGGCGCTGCCCTATCAGCTTGGCGCCAGGACCAGCTATGGCTTCGAAGAGGACGGGGTACGCTGCATTATCGAGATACCCATCGCGCCCGACGACTGGCGGGAGGATGGATAGGGGGGTTCAGGCAATGTGGCGGCGGCGTCCGGCGGTCCTGCCGGCTCGGCCCTGGCGTGCCCGCATTTCGGCGGGGCCGTGACGACTCAGGGCCTCTTCCGGCTCGCTGTGCTCCGCATCGCCGGGCCGCCCGTGCACCTTGTCGAGATAGAGTTCCGCCAGCAGGTAATGGGCCCTCACGGCCTTGGGATGCGAGGCGCGTTGGGCAAGCTCCAGTTCGGCCTCGGCGCGATTCTGGAAATAGGCAAGATCATGGCTGGACATCGGGAATCATGCTCCGGTGGAGGAATGCGCTGATTTTGAAGCGATTCCCGGCCGTCGTCTCTAACCTAGGTCACAGCCTGGCCCGGCTCCGCCGCGGCGATGCCGCCCCGCCTTTTCCGGGAACCGCAGGGCATTCGGGGGATTAGAGGAAGTGTCAGGCATTTGCCCAAGCATCGAGGATAGGACCATGGAGGTATCGAAGATGAGTGCGGTCGAACGCATCGCCCGCGTGCTCGCCGGCCAGAATCTCAGCGCCAATGCGGCGGGAGCGGAACCGTCCGCCGCGCCTGATGTCGACGATGCCTGGCCCGATTACGAACCGGACGCCATCGCCGTGCTCAAGACATTGCGCGAACCCGACGCCGCCATGGCACAGGCCGGCGATCCGGCGATCTGGGAACGGATGATCGCCGCCGCCCTCAGCCATCATGCCTCCTGGGATCCGGCCGTCACGCGGTCCAAGGATGCGGGCTACGAGGCGCCGGAACCCGGCACCGATCCGCTGCACGAAGGGCCGTAAGGACTACGAGCCCTCGCGCGTCACGAACTTGCTGAAGCGGCTGATCTTGCCGTCCTTGGTCTTGTCCTGATGGAGGAAGGCGAGCTTGTTCTCGTCGAAGATCCTGAAGAACTCTTCCCATTCGATCTCGTCCAGGGCGTCGTCCTTCTCGCCGAAGTCGATGCGCAGCAAGCCGCCGCCGCCCTTGCCCTCGGTCGCCTTGACCACAGCCGGGCGGCCGCCCCGCTTTTCGATCCATTTTCTGATCCTGTCGTGATCGGTGGTTGTTTCAGACGTGCTCATCGGCGTCCTCCTTCTGATTGCTCGATGAAGCCGGGTCGTCCCTGGTTTCCGTCCGTGGCCTCTGCCTGCGCGCACAGCTTCGTCTCAACGATGCCCGAACCCGTGCGTTCCCGCAGCTGCGGCATAGATGCCGTCCAATATGCACGCCACGTCGACGAGGGTGAGGGCAGCGGCATCGAAGGCGGGGCTCCGGGCCAGTTGCGCCGCCCACGCCATCGCCGCGCGCCCGCTCCAGGCGTCCGGCGGGGCGGCGAGCGCCGTGCGCGTGGTGCCATGCAGGAGGTCGGCGGTGAAGTCGTAGAAGGAACCGCCGACATTGCGGAACGCCGCGCCCGCCCGGTCGCCATGGAATTCCGCGCTGATCACCGCGTCCGTGCCGGCGTTGAGATGCCAGGAACATGCGAGCCGCACGAGCGTGCCGCCCGCCAGCCGGAGGGTCGCGACCGCATGATCCTCGACCTGGCGGGCGCGGTCGGTCAGTGGCCTGCCTTTTACGAACAGGTCGGCGTCCAGCGCGAGCAGCCGGGGAAAGTCCAGCACCCACAAGGCGAGATCGACCAGATGCACCCCCAGGTCCATGACACAGCCGCCGCCCGAGAGCGCGGGATCCTGGAACCACGGCTTGTCGGGGCCAAAGGCATTGTGGAAGATGAGGTCGGCCGCATGGACATGGCCGAGCGCCCCATTCCCGACCGCAGCGCGGATCGCCTGCATCCCGGCGGTGTGGCGGTAGGAGAGGTCGACGCCCAGCAGCCGGTCCGCCCGGCGGGCCACCTCGACGACGGCGCGGACCTCCGCCCCGTTGCGGCCGAGCGGCTTCTGGCAGAACACCGCGACACCCCGTTCCAGCGCCCGGATCGCCTGGCCGGCATGGAGCGCGCTTGGCGTCGCGATGACGAGGCCGTCGATCCGCCGCGCCAGCAGGTCCTCAAGCGACTCCAGCCGTTCCGCGCCGGGCGCCAGCACCGCTGCCTCGGCAAGACATTCCGGTGCCGGATCGGCGATGGCGACCGGCTCGACCAGGCCGGCATCGATCATCGCGGCCATTCGGTTGCGCCCGATCCAGCCGACGCCGAGAAAGCCGACGCGCGGCCGGCTCATGGTATCACCATGGCCTTCAGGAAGCCGTCGGGCCGGTCGCGCGCGGCGTTGAGCGCGTCCCCCAGCCGCTCCAGCGGAAAGCGATGCGTGTAGAGCGGCTCCGGGTCCAGGCGGCCGGCCACCACCGCCACCGCCGCCGCCCTGACGCCGCGCGCATAGACCAGCGGATCGCGCTCATGGGCATTGATGACGTCGATGCCGCGCCAGTTCCACAGCCCCATGCTGACCTGGCGCGGCCCGTCCTGATGATAGCCGGCCACGATCAGCCGCCCGCGCTCGGCGGTGAGTTCCGCTGCCAGGTCGAGCGGCCATTGCTTGCCCACCGCCTCTATCACGCGCGCGCAGAGGCTACCCCCGGTCAGGTCCTTCACCCGCGCGATGATGGCCTGATGGTCTTCCATCGGTATCGTTTCGTCCGCGCCATAGGCCCGCGCGATGCCGCGCGCGAAGGCGCGGCGCGAAATGGCGATGACGCGCGCGCCCGCGTCGGTCGCCAGGCGCGTCAGTATCGCGCCGAGAAAGCCGATGCCGACGATCGCGACCGTCTGCCCGGCGCCTATGCCGCTGCGCCGGAAGATGTTGAAGGCACAGCCTAGCGGCTCCCCCGGAAAGGCGCGGCCCGCCAGGCCGGCGGGCAAGGGGACCACCGCCCGGACGTCCGCGATGTCATAGTCGGCATAGCTGTTGCCGGAGAGGGTGGCGACCCGTTCGCCCAGGCGGAGCGTTTCGACACCAGCGCCCAGCATGTCCACAACGCCCCAGCCCTCATGGCCGAGCCCGCCCGGCGCGGTCGGGAATTTCATCCACTCGGGGCCCGCCCAGGGCGTCAGGTTGGACGCGCAGACGCCGCATCCCTCCAGCCGTATCCTGACCTGTCCGGGGCCTGGCTCCGGCACCGGAACGGCCGCAATGCGGACCTGCCCCGGTCCGGTCAGCACGGCCGCGCGCATCATCACCGGGCGCTCACTCGGCGGCGAGCGCGAGGTCGGCGCCGGCGATGAAGGCCTCCAGCGCGCCATGGGCAAGGTCGTCCGCCATCTGCACGGGCGGATGCTTGCAGAAAAAGGCGCAGGCGGCGTCGACCGGCCCGGCCAGCCCGCGATCACGCGCGAGTTGGGCGCAGCGGATCATGTCGATCGCGACGCCCGCCGAATTCGGGCTGTCCTCGACCGACAGGCGAAGCTCCAGGTTCATCGGCACGCCGCCGAAGATCCGGCCCTCCATGCGGATGAAGCAGACCTTGTTGTCGTTCTGCCAGGCGACATAATCGGAGGGGCCGATGTGGATATTCTCGTCGGCCAGGCGCTTCTCGGCGACCGCCTGCACGGCCTCGGTCTTGGAAATCTTCTTGGAGGCGAGCCGCGCCCGGTTGGACATGTTGAGGAAGTCGGTATTGCCGCCCGTGTTGAGCTGATAGGTCCGGTCGAGCGCCACGCCGCGCTTGGCAAACAGGTCCGTCAGCACGCGGTGGACGATGGTCGCGCCCAGCTGCGCCTTGATGTCGTCGCCAAGAACCGGGATGCCGGCGCTGGCAAAGCGTGCCGCCCAGGCGGGATCGCTGGCGATGAACACGGGGATGTTGTTGACGAACGCGACGCCCGCCTCGATCGCGCATTCGGCGTAGAATTCGGTCGCCTGCTGCGATCCCACCGGCAGATAGTTCAGGAGGACGTCCACCTTGGACTGCCGCAGCCGGGCGACCACGTCCGCCATGCTCGGTTCGGCCGCGTCGGCGCGCAGAAAGGTGCGCTCGTCGGGATGGTCGCCCATATGGGCGGCGATGCCGTCCAGAACCCGGCCCATCTCGACCCTCGTGCCCGTGGCATCGATCCTCCGGCAGAAGGTGGCGGTGCAATTGGGCGGAGCAAATATGGCCTCGGCCACGTCGCGGCCGACCTTGCGGCGGTCGATGTCCCAGGCGGCCGCCACCCTTATGTCCGACGGCCGGTAGCCGCCCAGTTCCGGGTGCATCAGGCCGGGCAGGTCAGCCGCGCTGTCATGGCTGTAGTGGGACAGGCCCTGGACTAGCGCGCTCGCGCAATTGCCGACTCCGACAATGCCGATATTGATGGGGGAAGGGGGCATGGCGGGCGCTCTCCTTCAGGCTTGCCGCTTGGCGGGCAGGCTCGCCTCGGCCGGGGCATAGCGCTCGATCATCCAGGCGCAGAAATCGGCGAAGGCCTGCGGGTCATGGACGGCGCTGCTATGGTGCGGCACGATCCCCAGATGCTCGGGCGTGAAGCAGAAGGTGACTGTCAGGTCGAAATCGGCGAGCGCCTCCATCTGGCGGTCGAACCAGTCGAGCCCATTGGACCGGAAACTGTCGGCCCAGGACAGGCCGGTCCGCAGGTGCCTGACCCCCAGCGCCTTCATCCACTGCACCGCCTGGTCCAGCCGCGGGTCCTCGAAATGGAACCACTGCATGATGCCCATGTCGGCGGCATGGCGGGCATAATCCTCCAGCGCCGGCTTGGGCGTGCCGTCGGCGCGGATCAGGCCCATGTAGAAATGGCGATAGTAGCTTGAGCCTTCCGCCTCGCGATGGCGGGTGGTCGCGCCCCACTCCTGGGGCAGGTCGAAGAGGCTGTACCAGTAGATGCGCGGCACCCGGCCGATGAGCAGTTCGGCCGTCCGGTTGAGCCCAAAGACCTGTACCTCTTCAGCGCCAAAGGACCCGACGCCGACCTCTGTCACCCACAGCGCCTTGTCGGGCGCCACGGCCCTGATTTCCGCGATCCGGTCCGGCCAGCCGTGGATCGGCCACAGGTTCCAGTCGAGCGGAAAGCCATGCACCGCGACCACGTCCACCGCGTCGAGCGCGCCATGGCCGCGCATCCGGTCGACCCAGTGCGGATCGATGGGGGACATGCCGCCCAGCACGCGGGAAATGGCGGGATTTGCCTGCCGGATCGCCGCGCCCGCGCGGATCACGAGGTCGGCATAGAGCGACCAGTCGGGGTCGACCTCCGGATCCCAATGCGATTTGTTGTTGGGCTCGTTCCAGATCATCGCCGCCTCGATCATGCGCCGGTCCCTTCCTCGGCCCCGCGTGCGGGATAGACGGCCGCGCTGCCCATCAGCGCGGCAAAGGGCACCGGCGCCACCCGGCAAAGATAGACCTCCTCCTCGGGCTCGGCCTCGATGGTGAAACCGGAGGCGCGCAGGAGCGCGTGGCTGCACGCCTTGTTGGGCGCCCACCAGTTGCTCCAGTCGTTCGCGAACTTGCGTTCGATGAAATGCAGTTTGGGATAGGCGGGATTATCGAAGCAGGTCGGCGGACGAGTCGTGCCCGGCACATGAAAGGGATGGTCCTGCGGCACTTGCAGCACGTCCACCGACCCCTGCTGCATGGTCTGGAACAGCATCAGGTCGCCCGCGACATGCTCGCGGATCAGGTCGAGCGCCAGCAGGGGGTGGCGCAGATGATAGATCACCCCCATGAACATGACGAGATCGAAGCGGCGGCCCAGCGTGCCGATGTCATAGACGGACAGCTTGCGAAACTCGATGTCCTCGAAGCCGAGGACAGAGGCGGCGAAACGCGCCTGCGCCAGATAGCGATCGTCGGTGTCGATCCCGATCACCTGCTCTGCCCCGCGCCGCTTCATCTCGAACGAATAGAAGCCGGCGTTGCAGCCGATATCGAGCACCGAGCAGCCGGAAAGGTCGGCAGGCAGCGCCGCGGCGAAGCGGGCGAACTTGAACGCGGGATAATCGCCCAGGAAGTGATCGGGCGCGGTCTGCACGCCGCCGATGCGCAGATTGTGAAACCAGGGGCCAAGCGCGGCGATCTGTCGGCGAATGGCAAGGCCATCGCTGCCGGATCGCTCGGCGCTGATGTTCTTCATGCGTGCTCCTCCGCCATTTGCATCAGCGCGACAGGGGCACGCACAGGGCCGACAGGGAGAAGAGGAAGCATCAACATAGATGCAGCCGTAACGACGTTACATGAAACAAAGTTCCGTAACTAACCTATGTTCGCTACAATAAATAGAAATGAATAACATGATTTATATAAATTTCGTGATCCGGAACAAGATGAAGAAGAAGATGTTGATGGCATGTAGCGTTCAAGTCAACATCGCAAATTTCATTTATTCATAAAGAGTTAGGCTGACATATGCCAGAAAAGGTACTCGTGACTGGAGGTGCCGGCTTTATTGGCCGTCAGGTCTGCCGGGAATTGTTGGCGCGCGGCCATGCCGTTCGCGCGCTGGATGCCCTGATCGAACAGGTCCATGGGCGCGCCCCCGAAGCTCCGCGCGGGCTGGACCGGCAGGTCGAGCTGATCGTGGGCGACATAAGGGACGCGCATCTGCTGGAACGGGCGCTCGACGGCGTGGACAGCGTCGTCCATCTCGCGGCCGAGGTGGGCGTCGGCCAGTCGATGTACGAGGTGCAACGCTACATCTCGGTCAACGATCTCGGCACCGCGGTGCTGTTCCAGCGGCTGATCGCGCGGCCGGTGCGCCGGGTCGTCACCGCCTCGTCGATGAGCGTCTATGGCGAGGGTCTCTATCGGGACGTCGAGGGCCGAGCGGTCGAGAATGCCGAGCGCGGTGCGATCCGGGACGGCCAGAGGATCTGGGATCCGCTGGACGATCAGGGACGGCCGCTCGCGCCCGTCGCCACGCCTGAATGGAAGCGGCCGAGCCTCGCCTCCATCTATGCTCTCACCAAATATGCGCAGGAACGCGCCACCCACATCATGACCGCGCCTTACGGCATGGAGGGCGTGTGCCTGCGCCTGTTCAACGTCTATGGGCCGGGCCAGGCCTTGTCCAATCCCTATACCGGCGTGCTTGCCATATTCGCCGCGCGGCTTCTCAACGGGCAGCCGCCGATGATCTTCGAGGATGGCGAGCAGCGGCGCGACTTCGTGCATGTCGGCGACGTCGCCCGCGCGTTTGCCGACGCCCTCGAACTGCCGCAGGCGGCTGGCGGCACGTTCAACATCGGGTCCGGGCGGGATCGATCGGTGACAGAGGTCGCACGCGCCCTGGCCAGGGCGATGGGTGGCGATCAGCTTGAACCCCGGATTGTCGGCAAGGCCCGCATTGGCGACATCCGGCACTGCTTTTGCGACACCGGGCTGGCGGCGGAGAGGCTCGGCTTCCGGG
>DATJLC010000035.1:0-13834 GCA_035490755.1 Sphingobium sp. | reverse complement strand
GACGACGGGGAAGGGCGAAGTGCGCGCTGCGCCGTCGCTGGCCGGGCTTGCCGAAAGTCTCAGCTTCATGGATGCGCGCCAGGGCCGGACCGGTACGCGCTCCGCCAGCGCGGCTCCGGGTGGGCAGCCGGATTCGCGCGTGCCGCCAGCCCCGCCATTGCCAGTCATCCGGCACCCGCCCGCGCCCGATGCTGACAGCGCGCCCAAGCTGACCGAGACCGAACTGGCGGCCGCGCGCGGGCTCGCCCATTGCGACGCCAGTTTCGATGCGGCAAATGTGACCGAACTGGTGCCGTTGGATGGCGATGACGCGCTGTTGCTGCTGCCCTGCGAGGCGGGGGCCTATAATGTAAGCGCTGTCCCGCTTGTCGCGCGTGGCAGCGTGGCGGGCGAGCGGACCGTCTCGATTGCCCGTTTCGATTTCGCCCCCGGTTTCACAGGAGAGCCCGGCACGCCACCGCTGGTCGTCAATGCCCTGTGGGACGCCCGGCGCGGCATCCTGTCCAGCCTTGCAAAGGGCCGCGGTGTCGGGGACTGCGGCGCGTCGGAGGACTATGTCTGGGACGGCACCATGTTCCGCCTGATCGAGCGCCATGCCATGCATGTGTGCCGGGGCGCTTGGGAGTGGATCAGGCTATGGAAGGCCGAGCCCGCGCCGGCAACGCCTGACGCCGTGCCATCGCCGGCGCCGACCGTTCAGCGCGAGGCGCCCGGCACCCATTTGACGTCGCCGCCCGCCCCAGCATTCACGACCCGCCCCAGCACGAACAAGAGGTCGGACAGGCGGTTGAGATAGGCGATCGCTGAGGGATTGAGCGTGCATCCCGCGCTTGCCCGCACGGCCGCGCGCTCGGCCCTACGGACGATGGCGCGGGCGAGATGGACATGCCCCGCCGCTGCCGTTCCTCCCGGCAGGATAAAGCTGTCGAGCGGCGCAAGATCGCCGTTGAGCCGGTCGATTGCCGCCTCGAGACGGTCGATTTGAGCGGGAATTATGCGAAGTGCCCATTCAGGATCGGGCGTGTCGCCGATCGGCGTCGCAAGGTCAGCGCCCAGGTCGAACAGGTCGTTCTGAATGGAGCACAGCAGTACGCCATGCTCGCTGTCGCCCAGGGCCGTAACGGCTATGCCAATTGCGCTGTTCGCCTCGTCCACGTCGCCGATGGCGGCCATGCGGGCATCGTCCTTGCCCAGGCGCGACCCATCGACGAGGCCGGTCGTGCCATTGTCGCCGGTCCGCGTATAGATCTTGTTCAGCTTGACCAAGTGCGGATCAGCCCTGTCCGCCGTAGACTAGCAGCACCAATGCGACGAGGAGGACCGCGACCGCCTGGAAAGTGATACGGGCCATCATCATCTTGTTCTGCTTCAGGCTCGACTGGCTGGGCCCCGCCTGCTGGTCGTTCAGCTCCGCCTCGGTCGTCCTGAGAAAGGCGATGATGCCCCGGACCAGGGCGACGACCGTCGCGATGACGGCGACCACTATGAGAATGACGAGAAGGATGTTGCCCATGGCGCGCACTCCTGATTGTTACAGTAATCTAGGGAATGGTGGGGCGAATTCCAACCGGAAAGCGGCCCGCCCGCCAGTCGGAGAGAAGTCGGGTGGGATCGTGGCCGGCGTCGCGCAGCTCTGCAATGGCGAGGCCATTGCTTCGCTTGGCGAGCCGGCGTCCTTGCTCGTCCACCAGCAGCGCGTGGAAGCGATAGGCGGGGCTCGGCAGATCGAGCAGAGCCTGCAGCAGCCGATGGATATGGGTCGCATGGCGTAGGTCTATTCCCCGCACCACATGGCTGATCCCCATCGCCGCGTCGTCCAGCGTCGCGCACAGATGATAGCTGCCGGGCGCGTCCTTGCGCGAGAGGACGATGTCTCCGAAAATGAGCGGATCGACTGCAATTTCGCCCCGGTCCATGTCCCGCCAGAATAACGGACCCGTGCACATGACGGCGGCATGCATGGCGAGCCGCCAGGCATGTGCCTCCCCCGCCGCGATCCGGTCCGCCCGCTCGGCCGCCGAAAGTTTCGCACAGGTCCCCGGATATACGGCGCCATCCGGCCCATGCGGGGCGGAGGCGCTCGCGGCGATCTCGCGGGCAATGTCGGCGCGGGTGCAGAAACAGGGATAGGCAAGACCCTCTGACGCCAGCCGCTCGACAGCTGCGCGATAGACGTCCAGCCGCTCCGACTGTACCACCACTGGCCCGTCCCAATCGAGTCCCAGCCAGCGAAGGTCCGTCAGTATGCTGGCGACATGCTCCGGCCGGGAACGGGCCCCGTCAATATCCTCGATCCGCAGCCGGAACGTGCCGCCTGCGTTCCGGGCAAGGTCATAGGCCATGGCCGCGGACCAGCCATGGCCGATATGAAGCCGCCCGGTCGGGCTCGGCGCGAAACGGGTGACGGGCGAGTTCATCTAAAGGCTTGACGCAGACTCATGGAAGATGCTGTCATGCCCTTGTCACGATCATGAGGGAAGGGTCGCGGCGCAACGAGCTTTTGCGGAGACGCACTGTTCATGTACCATCCCGACCGAATACGGCATCCGGATAACTGTCCGGCGCTCGTCCTCAACGCGGACTATACGCCGCTCAGCTACTATCCGTTGAGCCTCTGGCCCTGGCAAACCGCCATCAAGGCGGTTTTTTTGGATCGGGTGGATATCGTCGCCAGCTATGAGCGCGAGGTGCATTCTCCCAGCTTCAACATGCACATCCCTTCGGTCATCGCGCTCAAGCAATATGTGCGGCCGTCCGAGCATCCCGCCTTCACCCGGTTCAACCTGTTCCTGCGCGATCGCTTCGCCTGCCAATATTGCGGCTCACCCCATGACCTGACCTTTGATCATGTCATCCCTCGCCGGCTGGGCGGGCGCACGACCTGGGAGAATGTGGCGACCGCCTGTTCGCCTTGTAACCTCAAGAAGGGCGGCCGCACGCCCCGCCAAGCGGGGATGCGCCTGCGCGAGGAGCCGATCCGGCCCACCACCTGGCAACTCCAGGACCATGGCCGCGCCTTTCCGCCCAACTATCTGCACGATAGCTGGCGCGACTGGCTCTACTGGGACGTCGAACTGCTGGCTTGAGGAGGAGGTCCGGCACACCGCTGCCTTGCACTCCGTTCACTGGGCTTTTAGAGCGTCCCAATGGATCGCATCATCATCGAGGGCGGCAAGGCCCTGCAGGGTCGTCTTCCCATTTCCGGTGCCAAGAACAGCGCGCTGACGCTGATGCCCTGCGCGCTCCTCACCGATGAGCCGGTGACGCTGCGCAATCTGCCGCGCCTGGCGGACGTCGACAGCTTCGGTCATCTCCTCAACCAGCTTGGCGCGTCGACGATGATCGAGGGCGCGCGGCCGGAGGATTTCGGGCGCGTCATGACGCTGCGCGCCGGCCGGATCAGCTCGACCACCGCGCCCTATGACATCGTGCGCAAGATGCGCGCGTCCATCCTGGTGCTGGGCCCGCTGCTGGCGCGCGCGGGCGAGGCGACGGTGTCACTGCCCGGCGGCTGCGCCATCGGCAACCGGCCCATCGACCTCCATCTGAAGGCGCTCGAGGCTTTTGGCGCGACGATCGAGATCACGGCCGGCTATGTGCGCGCGCATGTGCCCGGCAGCGGCCTGCCCGGCGGCAGCTTCACCTTTCCGGTGGTGTCTGTCGGCGCGACGGAGAATGCCGTCATGGCGGCGGTGTTGGGCAAGGGCACCTGCGTCCTGTCGAACGCCGCGCGCGAGCCGGAGATCGTCGACCTTTGCCGCCTGCTCGTCGCCATGGGGGCGGATATCGAGGGCATCGGCACCGACCATCTCGTCATCCACGGCCGCGACCGCCTCCACGGCGCCACCTATGCGGTGATGCCAGATCGGATCGAGGCGGGCAGCTATGCCTGTGCGGCGGCGATCACCGGCGGCGCGCTGGAGCTGGCTGGTGCTCGCGCATCGGACATGGAGGCGGTGCTGGCGGCGCTCCGGCAATGCGGCGTAATCGTCGAGGAGCGGCGCGACAGCCTGTTCGTCGCCGCCGACGGTCCCCTCCGGCCGATAAACCTGTCAACTGCGCCCTTCCCGGCCTTTCCGACCGACATGCAGGCGCAATTCATGGCGATGTTGACCCTGGCCGACGGCGCGAGCGTCCTGACCGAGACGATCTTCGAAAATCGCTACATGCACGTGCCGGAACTGGCGCGCATGGGTGCCGACATCTCGGTGAGCGGGCGGACGGCCGTGGTGCGTGGCGTACCGCAACTGTCGGGCGCGCCCGTCATGGCGACGGACCTGCGCGCCTCGATGAGCCTTGTGCTCGCTGGACTCGCCGCCCAGGGGCGGACCGAGGTCAATCGTGTCTATCATCTCGACCGCGGCTATGAGCGGCTCGAGGAGAAGCTGGAGGCCGTAGGCGCCAGTATCGAACGCGCCAGCGACGGCTGAACCAAATGCCATGCCCCTGAAGAATCTCAGGGGCGAATTACCCCTTCAAAGCTTGCCGTATTTCGCCTCATAGCCGGCCACGTCGCCCGATGCTAAAAGGCGCGCCTGATCGACCCAATTGTCGCGGGTAGGGCGTCCGGCGAAATTGCCGAGCCGGGCATCGATGGCGGCCAGGTCGGCGTCCGTCCAGGCGGCGATCTGGTCAAAGCGGGTGATGCCCTCGGCGTTCAGTATCGCCGCGATCTTGGGTCCGACTCCCTTCAGGCGCAGCAGGTCGTCCGTCGCGCCGGACGTCGCGGGCTCGGACGCGGGTGGGACGGGTTGGGCCGCGGGCGGTGCCGGCGTCGGCGGTGATACGGTCTCGCTTGGGGCTGGAGCAAAGGTCTGCGTGGGGGGTGATTGCCTGTTCCGTCCCCTGACCAGCCACAGGACCAGTGCAACCGCGATGACCGCAACCAGCAGGACTATCCAACCCGACCCATTCACATCCATTCTCCCTTTTCAGAACGCGCTTCGTGCCGTCATTTCGCGGAACGGGCGAGTTCACGCCAGCCGATGTCGCGGCGGCAGAACCCGCCGGGAAAGGCGATCTTGCCCACGGTCAGATAGGCATCCTCTACAGCCTGCGCCAGAAGGGGCGCGGTTGCCGTTACTGAAAGCACACGCCCGCCGTTGGCGACCAGCGCGCCGTCCTTGTGGGCAGTGCCCGCGTGGAAGATCACCACATTATCGGGGGTGGCGGGCAGGGTAATGACCGCGCCCTTGTCTGGCGTCCCGGGATAGCCCTTGGCCGCCATGACGATGGTGACGGCCGGCGCATGGGCAAGGCGCGGCGCCTGCCGCCCGGTCAGGCGCCCCTCGGCTGTGGCGAGCAGCAGCTCGACCAGGTCGTCCTCCAGCCGCATCATCAGCACCTGGCATTCCGGGTCGCCGAAGCGGCAATTATATTCGATGAGCTGCGGGCCTGACGGGGTGAGCATCAGGCCGGCATAGAGAACGCCCACATAAGGAGTCCCGCGCGCGGCGAGCGTGTCCACCGTCGGCTGCACGATCCGCGCCATGACATCGGCTTCCAGTTCCGCCGTCAATACGGTGGCTGGGCTGTAGGCGCCCATGCCGCCGGTATTGGGACCGGTGTCGCCGTCGCCAACGCGCTTGTGGTCCTGTGCCGAGCCGAAGGGCACCACGTTCGTGCCATCGGTCAGGGCAAAGAAGCTGACCTCCTCGCCGGTCAGGAATTCCTCGATCACCACCTCGTGCCCCGCCGCGCCGAAGCTGCCGTCGAAGATGGTCTCGACGGCGCCCTTCGCCTCTTCGGCGGTTTCGGCGATGATGACGCCCTTGCCGGCCGCCAGCCCGTCTGCCTTGACCACGACGGGCAGGCTGAAACCAGTGAGCGCCTCCAATGCGGCCTCGCGGCTCGCGCAGCGGCTGAAGCGGGCGGTCGGGATGCCGGCCTCGACGCACAGCTCCTTGGTGAACGCCTTCGACCCCTCAAGCTGCGCCGCCGCCTTGCCCGGTCCGAACACCGCTATGCCGGCCGCGCGCAGGCTGTCCGCCACGCCGTCGACCAGCGGTCCCTCCGGCCCGACCACGACCAGGCCGACAGCATTTTCGCGGCAGAAAGTGACGATCGCCGCGTGATCGGCCATGTCGAGGTCGACCGGATCGCTGTGCTGGGCTATGCCGGGGTTGCCGGGTGCGGCATAGAGCCGTTCGCACAGCGGCGATTGCGCCAGCTTCCAGGCCAGCGCATGTTCGCGGCCGCCGCTGCCCAGCAGAAGGATGTTCATGGTCGATAGTCCCGTTCGTTTCGATGCGTCCGGCCGCCTGTTAGCCGAGGAGCGGCAGGGGGACAACGCGCCGCCGCTCAGCATCTCGGAAATATCCGCGCTGCTCAAGCGCACGGTGGAGGACCGCTTTGGCCATGTCCGCCTGCGCGGCGAGATCTCGGGCTACAAGCGTGCCGCTTCCGGCCATGTCTATCTGTGCCTCAAGGACGACAGTGCCAAGCTGGATGCGGTGATGTGGAAAGGGACGGCCGGCCGGCTCGCCTTCGCGCCGGAGGATGGCCTGGATGTCATCGTGACCGGCAAGCTCACCATCTATCCTGGCCGGTCCAGCTACCAGATCGTCATCGAATCGATGGAACTGGCGGGCGAGGGCGCGCTGATGGCCTTGTTCGAGAAGACGAAGCAGCGCCTGATGGCAGAGGGTCTGTTCGACCCCGCCCGGCGCAAGCCCATCCCCCGCATGCCGCGCGTCATCGGTGTCGTCACCTCGCCAACGGGCGCCGTCATCCGCGACATCCTCCACCGGCTGGAGGATCGCTGCCCAAGCCATGTCATCGTCTGGCCAGTAATGGTGCAGGGCGAGGGCGCGGCGGCGCAGGTCGCGGCGGCGGTGCGCGGTTTCGACGCGATCCGGCCCGGCGGTCCGGTTGCGCGGCCCGACGTTGTGATCGTGGCCCGCGGCGGCGGATCGATCGAGGATCTGTGGGCCTTCAACGAGGAGGCAGTGGTGCGCGCTGTGGCGGACTGCTCGATCCCCGTGATCTCGGCGGTCGGGCATGAGACCGACACCACCCTGTGCGACTTTGCCGCCGACCTGCGCGCGCCGACGCCCACCGCCGCCGCCGAGCTGGCGGTGCCGGTCCGCGCCGAGCTGCTTGCCCAGGTGCAGGAACTGGGTGCGCGATCGGTCCGCTGCGTGTTGCGCGGTATCGAGCGGGGCAGGGAAAGGCTGGAGGCGATGCGGCGCCTGCTGCCCCGCGCCGACATGCTGCTCGCCATGCATGGCCAGCGCGTGGACGAGCTTGGCGAGCGGCTGCGGCGCGGCCTCTCGCACCGGCTGAGCGATGCCCGCCACGAGCTTGCCGAGGCGTCGGGCGCGCTTCGTCCGGCGCAGCTTTGGCGGGCGCACGAGCGAGCGGGCCAGCGCCTCGCGGCCATCCGCCTTGTTCCCGCTCTGATCGAGCGCAGGCTTGCCGACAGCCGCGCCGCGCTCACCGGCTTGGGCCGCGTGTTCGCGTCCGTCGATCCGCAATTGCCGCTGCGGCGCGGCTTCGCACTGGTCCGGGCCGGAGAACGCATCGTTCGCTCCGCCGACGAAGCGGCCAAGGCGGGAGCGGTCACGCTCAGCTTCGCGGATGGCGCCGTGGGCGCGCGTGTCGAGGGGGCGACAGAGCGTCCCAAGCCGACCGTGCCGCGCGGCCGACCCCGCGCCGAGGCGGCGGGACAGGCCGACCTGTTCAGCGCGCCTCCGGAACGTTGAATGGCGCATTGGCGCTTCAGGCCGAGGCTGTTGATGTTCGGCGCCCTCGCGGCGCTAGCGACTGTCGTGCGCGCGCATGAACCCGAGGCGCCTGACCTCAGCGGGGCGGCGCAACAGGGCCGCGTCATGTTTGGCCGCGCACCCGAAGGCGCTCGGTCCGTCACCTTCGACGGTGCCGATGTCTCGCTGGCGTCCGACCGCCGCTTCCTGATCGCCTTCGACCGGGATGCGGGGCCTCAGGCAAATCTCCGCGTCACGTTCGAAGATGGCCGGACAATCGATCGCCAGCTAACCGTGAGCCCCGGCACCTGGCGCATCGAGAGGGTCGATGCTGCGCTGACCGCTGGCGTGCCAAGCGAGGCGTTCCAGCGCCGCCGCACCGCCGAGCTGGCGCTGATCGAGGCCGCGCGCGCTGCCATGCGACCGGGCGCGAGCGAGGGCTGGCGGCAGCGCTTCATCTGGCCGGTGGTGGCGCGTATCTCTGGCAAGTTCGGGTCGCAGCGCATCTACCGCGGCACGCCGGGGAGCTATCACACCGGGGTCGACATCGCGGCGCGGGCTGGCACCATCTATGTCGCGCCGGCCGACGGCGTGGTGGTCCTTGCGGCCGATGCGCCCTTCACCCTGGAGGGCAATCTTCTGATCATCGACCATGGCATGGGCCTCAGCAGCGCCTTTCTGCATTCGCAGCGGCTGCTCGTGAAGTCGGGCGAACAGGTGCGGCGCGGTCAGCCGATCGGCGTCGTCGGCGCGACCGGCCGGGCGACGGGGCCGCATCTCCACTGGGGCATGAAATGGAACGGCGCGCGTATCGACCCGGTGCCGCTGGTGCGTGCGGCGCCGGGAGATTGAACCTACGCCACCCCCAGCGCCAGCGCACCATCGCCTTCCTCGACCCTCACCGTCGAGCTATCCGGTACCTCGCCGCGCAGGATCAAATCCGCGAGCGGGTCCTGCAGATATTTCTGCACCGCCCGCTTCAACGGCCTCGCGCCATAGACGGGGTCATAGCCGACCCGGCCCAGCCAGGCGCGTGCGCCGTCGGTCAGGTCGAGCGTGACCTTGCGGTCCTTTAGCAGCTTCTGCACCCGCGCGACCTGTATGTCGACAATCGGCCCCATATGCTCCGCGCCGAGGCGGTGGAACAGGATGATCTCGTCAAGGCGGTTGAGGAACTCGGGGCGGAAATGGGCGCGGACGATCTCCATCACCTGCGGCTCGACATCCTCCACCTTCTGCCCCTCGGCCATGCTGGAGAGGAACTGGCTACCAAGGTTGGATGTCAGCACGATGATCGTATTGGTGAAGTCGACCGTGCGGCCCTGGCCGTCGGTCAGGCGGCCATCGTCCAGCACCTGGAGGAGTACGTTGAACACGTCGTGGTGCGCCTTCTCGACCTCGTCGAACAGCACGACCTGATAGGGCCTGCGCCGCACCGCCTCCGTCAGCACGCCGCCTTCCTCATAGCCGACATAGCCTGGAGGCGCGCCGATGAGGCGGGCGACCGAGTGCTTCTCCATGAACTCCGACATGTCGATGCGGACCATGGCGTTGGAGTCGTCGAACAGGAATTCGGCTAGAGCCTTGGTCAGCTCGGTCTTGCCGACGCCGGTGGGGCCAAGGAACAGGAAGCTGCCCAGCGGGCGGTTGGGGTCCTGCAAACCCGCGCGGCTGCGACGTACGGCGGTGGAGACGGCCTTGACCGCATCCGCCTGCCCGATGACGCGCTTGCCGAGTTCCTGTTCCATGTTGAGAAGCTTTTCGCGCTCGCCTTCCATCATCTTGTCGACAGGTATGCCGGTCCAGCGAGAGACGACGGCGGCGATGTCCTCGCTCGTCACTTCCTCGCGCAGCATGGCGCCTGCGGCCGCGCCCTCGGCGGCGGCGAGTTGGCGTTCCAGTTCGGGGATGCGGCCATAGGCAAGCTCGCCCGCCTTGGCGAGGTCGCCGGAACGCTGCGCCTGCTCCAGTTCGAGGCGCGCAGCATCCAGTTGCTCCTTGATCCGGCTTTCGCCCGCGATCTTGTCCTTCTCCGCCTGCCAGCGCTGCGTCAGTTCGGCGGACTGCTGCTCGAGATTGGCAAGGTCGTCCTCCAGCGCCGCCAGCCGGTCCTTCGATGCCCGGTCGGTCTCCTTCTTCAGCGCCTCCCGCTCGATCTTGAGCTGGATGATGCGCCGGTCGAGCGTCTCGATTTCCTCGGGCTTCGACTCCACTTCCATGCGCAGGCGCGAGGCGGCCTCGTCCATCAGGTCGATCGCCTTGTCAGGCAGGAAACGGTCGGTGATGTAGCGGTTGGAGAGGGTCGCCGCCGACACGATCGCGCCGTCGGTGATCCTGACGCCATGGTGCAGCTCGTATTTCTCCTTGAGGCCGCGCAGGATGGAGATGGTGTCCTCCACTGTCGGCTCGCCCACGAAGACGGGCTGGAAGCGCCGCTGGAGGGCGGGGTCCTTCTCGACATGCTTGCGATACTCGTCGAGCGTGGTGGCGCCGATGCAATGCAGTTCGCCGCGCGCCAGAGCCGGCTTCAACAGGTTGGAGGCGTCCATCGCGCCCTCGCTCGCACCCGCGCCGATCAGTGTGTGCATCTCGTCGATGAACAGGACGATGTCGCCTTCCGCACCCTTCACCTCGTCGAGCACGCCCTTGAGTCGTTCCTCGAACTCGCCGCGATATTTGGCGCCCGCGATCAGGCTGCCCATGTCGAGCGCCATCAGCTTGCGGTCCTTCAGCGTGTCGGGCACGTCGCCATTGGCGATGCGCAGCGCCAGGCCCTCCGCGATCGCGGTCTTGCCAACGCCGGGGTCGCCGATCAGGACGGGATTGTTCTTGGTCCGCCGCGCCAGGATCTGGATTGTGCGGCGGATTTCCTCGTCGCGACCGATCACGGGGTCGAGCTTGCCGTCGCGCGCCGCTTGCGTGAGATCGCGGGCGAACTTCTTCAGCGCCTCGTAGCGGTCTTCGGCCGAGGCGGTATCGGCGGTGCGGCCGCCGCGCAGCTGATTGATCGCGCCGTTGAGTGCCTCCGCCTTGACGCCCGCGCTGGTCAGCGCCTTGCCCGCTGCCGTCGTGCCGGCAAGGGCAAGGGCGAGCAGCAGGCGCTCGACGGTGACATAGGAATCCCCCGCTTTCTGTGCGACCTGCTCGGCCTGGTCGAGCACGCGCACCGCGTCATTGTCGAGGCCGGGCGGCTGCTGTGCGCCGCTGCCCGACACCGCCGGCACCCTGGCCAGCGCCGCGTCGGTCTCGCGCAGCGCGGTCGCCGCATCACCGCCAGCCGCCTTGATGAGGCCGGCGGCCATGCCCTGCTCGTCCTCGAGCAAGGCTTTCAGCAGATGTTCCGGGCTGATCCGCTGATGGTTCATGCGGATCGCGACGGTCTGCGCCGACTGGAGAAAGCCCTTGGCGCGGTCGGTGAATTTTTCGAGATTCATCTTGGTCCTCTCTGTACCTTCTCGCGGCATGTAGTGTTGCTTAAATACAACACAAGGGGCGCTGCCCATTTAATCTGCGTGCTTGGTGCAGCGTCGAAACAGGGATATTATCGGCAACCATCTGGGAGGCGCCTATGACCTATGTCAATTGGAGGATGCGGGGCCCGGAGATTGCCAATTGCAACTGCGATTGGGGCTGCCCCTGTCAATTCAATGCCTTGCCGACGCACGGCTTCTGCTGGGCAATGACCGCGATGCGGATTGACGAGGGGTGGTTCGGCGATGTGTCGCTTGGCGGGCTGCATTGGGCGGGCATGTTTTCCTGGCCGGGGCCCATCCATCTTGGCAACGGACAGGCGCAGGTCGTTATCGACGAACGCGCCGACGATGCCCAGCGCAATGCCTTGCTGACGATCCTGTCGGGCGGAGAGACGGAGCCGGGCGCGACCATCTTCAACGTGTTCGCGACCGTGATCGACAAGCATCACCAGCCGCTGTTCCTGCCCATCGAATTCGATCTGGACATCGCCAAACGCCGCGGTTTCGTGCGTGTTCCGGGAGTCCTCGATACGCAGGTGGAACCTATATTCAATCCGGTCACAGGGGCGGAGCACCGGGTGCGCGTGTCCTTGCCGGACGGATTCGAATATCGCGAGGCCGAATATTGCAGCGGCAAGACCAGCTCGAATGGCCCGATCCCGCTGCAATGGGAGAAGACGCACGCCCATGTGGCGACGCTCGACCTCTCCACGAACGGCGTTCCATAAGCTGCGGGAGGGGCGTATCCTGGGCAGCGTACTCCGGCATGAGCGCTGGATCGTGGCGGTGTGCCTGGCGATTCTTTGCCTTTCCGGCTGGTGGTATCTGTTCTGGCTGAGCCGCAGCGGCATGGGCATGGCGACGGACATGCCCGCCATGGGTGGCATGGAGGGCAGGCCGGGCGTGTCGGACGTGACAGCTCCGGCGACGTCCATGGCGACGAGTTTCGGCGCGACCTTCCTCATGTGGTTCGGCATGATGGTGGCGATGATGATCCCGTCGGCCACGCCGATGATCCTGATCTACGAGCGCTTTGCCGGACATGCGAGGCAAGGCGGCGGCGCCCTGCTGCCGACCGGCCTGTTCGCCGCGCTCTATCTCTTTGTTTGGGCGGGTTTTTCGTTTCTTGCGGCGGCGGCGCAATTGGCCCTATCGCATGTCGGCATCGTCGACGCGGCCAGCATGGCCATTGGCGAGCGGCGTCTGTCGGGCTTGCTGCTGATCGCCGCCGCGTTCTATCAGCTTACACCCGCCAAGCGGGCCTGCCTCGATAGTTGCCGCGGGCCGCTCAGCTTCCTGCAGCGTGAATGGGGACCGGGCTGGTCGAGTGCGGTGCGCCTCGGCCTGAAGCATGGCGCCTATTGCGTGGGTTGCTGCTGGCTGATCATGGCGCTCCTGTTCGTGGGAGGCGTGATGAACCTCGCCTGGATCGCGGTGCTGACGGTGATCGTGCTCGCGGAAAAGTTGGCGCCCGCACCCAATGTAACCCGCCTCCTCATGACGGGCGCAGCGGCTGCGGGCGGGGCTTATCTGCTTTTGTCCTGATGGCGGGAGGTGCCGCTTCCCAGCCTTTGGCCGACCCGCTATTCATCTCACCGCAAGCATGATCGACTAGGACGAACCAGTCGACCTTGCGGGAGATGTCGATGCGTTCTCGCCCAATAACATGTGCTCTCCTCTCTGTCCTGGCGAGCGCAGGGCTTGTCTCCCCCTCCTCTTCAGCCCAGCCGGGATCAGCGCCCGCGTCTGTCACGGCAACGGCTGCACAGCCCGCCTCCCTCTCGGACCTAGTCCGGCAGGTCGACATTCACTACGAGATGTTCACGCTCAAGAACGGCTTGCGCGTCATCGTCCACACCGACCGCAAGGCGCCGGTCGTCGGTGTCACCGTCTATTACCGCGTCGGCTCCAAGCATGAGCCGAAGGGCAAGACCGGCTTTGCCCACCTGTTCGAGCATCTGATGTTCGGTGGATCCGAGAATGTGCCCGATTTCGACGCGCCGCTCGTGGAGGCGGGCTCGACCGCCACCAACGGATCGACCTGGTTCGACCGCACCAATTATGTGGAAACGGTGCCGACCGGCGCGCTCGACCTCGCCTTGTTCATGGAGGCGGACCGCATGGGCCACCTGCTCGGCGCAGTGACGCAGGCTAAGCTCGATGCCCAGCGCGGCGTAGTCCAGAATGAGAAGCGCCAGGGCGACAACCAGCCTTTCGGTCTGGTCGACTATGCCCAGACGGCGGCGCTATTTTCGCCTGACCATCCCTATGGCCACACCACCATCGGTTCGATGGCCGATCTCGACGCCGCCAGCCTCGATGATGTGAAGGCCTGGTTCCGCGATAATTACGCGCCGAACAACGCCATCCTGTCGCTGGCGGGCGACATCGACCTCGCCACCGCCAAGGCGAAGGTGGAGAAATATTTCGGCGCCATTCCCGCCGGCCGTGTGGTGCCGCCGGTTGCCGCACCGATGCCGACTCTTCCCAAGCGGGTGGATGCGGTGATGACCGACAGGGTCTCGACCACCCGTCTTTATCGCGTCTGGATCGTGCCCGGCCGGAATGACCCCGACGCAACGCAGCTCGCGATCGGTGCGGCGGTGCTTGGCGGCCTGTCCAGCTCGCGCCTCGACAATGCGCTGGTCCGGCGGGAAC
>DATJLC010000034.1:0-4043 GCA_035490755.1 Sphingobium sp. | reverse complement strand
ACTCCAGTGCGGGTGTCCAGTGCGGTCGCATGCATGCCCTCGTCCATGCGCGACAGCTCTGCCTCAATCAGCTACCGCCGCAAGGTGCGACCACAACACCGCTTACGGTCATCGCCTTGCGGCGATCAGGGTTGTTGCCGTGGCTGGCCACATAACGATCAAGCTTGTCGCGGAAGCTGTTGTCGCGCTGGCGGATGGCAACCTGGGTGGCCATCCAGAAGGTGCGTCATAGCCGGGCGTTACCATACTTCGAGAGTTTGGCCCGCCCACGGAAGGTACCAGACTGGCAGGTAGCGAGATCAAGTCCGCAGAACTTGAGGAACTGGCGATGGTGGGCGACCCGGCGAAGGTCGCCAGCATCGGCGAGGATGGTCAGAGCGTTGATCCGCCCGATCCCGGGGATCATGCGCAGGAGCTGGTAATCGGTTGTCGCTGAGCAGGGCATGGGCGGTTCGTTCAATCTCGTCGCTTTGCCGGACCAGGCTGCGCGCTTGCGCGATGACCATGCGGAACATGGCGATCGCCACGCTGTCTTCGTCGATTGGGAGGGCCACGGATGCGCAGGCGGTCTCGTAAATGTCGTTGATCAGCCGGGCCTTGGACACCTTGCGGCCGACCCGCGACCAAGCCTCGTGCGTGAAGCCCTCCTGGCCGAGCGCCATCATGCCGGCTGGCGTCGGGAAACGTTCTAGTAGGGCCAGGAACCAGTCGGACCGGCTGTTGCCACCGAAACGCTCGCTCTCAGGAAAATAGAGCGGCAGGTAGTGCGTCAGGATCCGGTGCCAAGTCTGGGTCTTCGCCTTGGAGATGGCCTCGTGCGTCTTCGACATCTCCTGCAGGTCGTTGATGCCGGCGGCGAGCGGATCGACGTAGCGCTGTGTGGCGCCGATCCGCAGCATGTGCAGGTTTACCTGCGCGTCCTGGAATCGTTATTGTCCCAGCTATTGTGCAAAGCCTCGCGGGTGCGGGCCAAGGCGACCGACGAAATCAGGCGCAGCTCGAAGCGCGCGGAAAGCAGCCGGTGAGCCAATGTACGGTGGTAGTTGCCGGTGGCTTCGAAACCGACGACGATCGGTCGCCCGATATCGCGGAGCTCCATGGCGAGGTGATCGTAGTTCGCCTTCGTCGCCATCACCGTCATGCGCCGACGGCGCCCTCCTTCCGGGCGTTCGATCAGTACTTCCTGGCGGTGCTTGGACATATCAATGGCTAGCAGCACGGCGTCGGCGGGAGTAGAACTGCGCTTGGTCATGGTCGGTCAGCCTCCAAAGGGTTGAATCGACAACTTCACTTTAGAGACCTGCAGGCCGGTCATGGCCGCGGCCCTCGGGAGGCCGCTTCCCCATGTGCTATGGCATCCAGTTCGCCGACCAGCTGCGCAACCGCAACACCACCTGGTCGCGCCAGATGCGCTTCGACATGGTCTGCGAGGCGAACGATATCGAGCACCGGCTCACCAGCCCGAACCACCCCTGGATCAACGGGTCGAACGGATGAACCGCACCATCAAGGAAGCGACCGTCAATCGTTTCCATTACGGGAGCCACAACCAGTCGCGGGTACACCTCGCTGATTTCAAGGCCGCTTATAATTTCGCCCGCCGTTTAAAGACGCTCAGTGGCCTCACGCCCGACGAATACATCGCCAAGATCTGGACGTCAGAGCCAGATCGGTTCATCGTCAATCCGATCCACCAGATGCCGGGACTAAACACCTAGGCGTCTTGACGCTGATGACACATGGCACTGACTTATTCGCTTTGACGGCTCGCCGTTCGCAGGCATTAATAGCGTCACGGTTCGCCTGCACCATGTCGGCGACGTGAACGATTGCCTGCCAGCCGTCCGGGTTCCCGGCGCGCATGAGGCGGATGCCCGCATCCCATGGCGACGCCTCCCCGATCGTGCGCGTCGCGACCCGTTCCGGCCAGTGCCAGCCAGCGGGTGCAAGGCTCGCCGCCCATCCCGGATAAGAGAGCCACAGGAGCGATACCCCCAGCGCCGCGCCCATGCCGGCATACAGCTTGTGGCGGCGTTGTTGATCCTTGGTGCGGATAGCGCCGATAGCCCGCATTTGGTCAACATGGGCTTCGCGCAAAAGCGCCTGCGCCTGCTTGATGGTCGCCTTGTCCGTCTCCCGCGCCAGCTCGGCCGACCCTATGATCCGTTCCGCCATACTCTCCGGGGTCATGTCGAGCGCTTCGGACTGCGAAAACGCCTTCATGTGCTTGGTGACCTCGACCAAAGCAGTATTGATTCGGGCAAGCGTCGGACTGTAGTCGGGAACCTCGATGCTCTGCTTGTCGACAGCAATATGCTCAAGCGCTCGGGCGATTACTGCCAGACGCCCGTCAAGCCGCTGCTCCATCACCTCCACGCGCGCCGCCAGGTGCGCGAACGCTTCCGCCGCCGTGCCGGTCGGCGGCTGGGGTTCCGGCCCGATCAACAGGGATTGGTCGTCCATATGCACTTCTCCTTGGTCTAGCGTTCCATGCCGCGGCTAATGTCCCGGCCAGGATCGAAGGGGATGGAAGCGGCGAGGTCGCGGCCGATGCTGCGCCCCATGTCCTGACCGATCTCAAGGCCAAGCTCGCGGCTGCGCAGGCCCAGCACCGATTCAAGCTGGGCGTCGTGCTCAAGGCTTTTCGCCAAGTCGGCCATGTGCTGCGCCGTGGTCTTCGCCGCCCGAAAATTGCCGTGACGCACAAGTTCCTGGTGCTGGCGCTGCAACTGCTGCCAGCCTTCCACAAACCTGTTTGCGCGCTGAAAGGGGTCGATGCGGATTTCCGCCTCCGCCTGCATCGCGCGCACGGCTTCATGGCCGCGTCCTTCAGCCGCCTCGCGGATCAGTTCCGGGCCAGCCCGGAACGCACTGTTCAAATCGGTGGAGCCTTCGGGCCGGATCGCGTCGAGGGCGTCGCGCGCCTTGTCCAGCGCGTCGCGCTGGTGGGGCATGGGATCGATGCCCTGCGCGCGTGTCCGCCGGATCGCGTCCACCGCCTTGGCGTAACGCTCGACCGCGCCGCGCAATCCGCCTGCGCGCATTGGCTGCGAGTCATTCTCGCGCTGCTGCTGGCGGGCGGGATCATTCTGTGGCGCGGTAGCGAAACGGCCAAGGTCCAACCCGTCGAACATGCCACGCTCGGGTGCAGGCGTGGGCAATGCCGCGCGATCCGGACCGGGCAGCGAGAGGCGCAGCCCATCGAAGATCCCGCGTGCCTTCTCCACTACGAGCCTGACGATCTCCCCGACGCTCTCGCCAAAGCTGATGCCGCGCCGCTCGGCAAATTCCTTGGCGGGATCGACTTGGCAGTAATCGCTCGCCAAGTCCTTGGCGCGCTCGCGAGACAGGGTGCGGACAAGCCGGGAGTCGTCCTTGAAATCATCCCGCCCATAATGAAAGTACACACCCTCCCGGTGGCGCGTGAGGACGACATAGGTTCCGTGTCGATCCATCCCCGGCGTGGCCAGCGCATGGGCGCGATCAACGCTGACCGCCTGTGTCTTGTGGATCGTGGCGGCATAGCCATGATCAAGGTCGCGATATTCGTTAAGGTCGAACGCGACGGAGCGCCCGTCATCGATGCGCACGGTCATGCTCTGCTGGTTCACCTGCTCAATGGTCCCCAGCGTGCCGTTCTTGACCTCAAGGCTGCGTTCGTTACGCCGGAACATGACGCGGTCACCGGATGCGAAATCCCGGTCTCCATTCGCGGTCGTCACGCGCGCATCGTCGCCCAGCTCGCCCGCATCGCGGCGCTTGTCGCGCGCCATCTGGTTGAGCGTGCGCACCTCGTCATTGGTGTGGGTAAAGATCATCCGCGTCTTGTCGGATTCAGCGCGCCGCGCGGCGTCCCAACGGTCGATCAGATCGCCACGCGCCTGCTTGCGAGTTTCGGCCACGTGGACCATACCATGTTTGGCATAGGCCCGGATCGCTTCGCCGGTTCTGCCGGTCGCCAGATGGCGGGTGGCGTCCTTCTGCCAGTCTTCATGCTGGCGGCGGATTTCGGTGATCTCGACACCGCCATGTCGCTCATGAAT
>DATJLC010000033.1:0-15570 GCA_035490755.1 Sphingobium sp. | reverse complement strand
GAGATAGAGAATGTCGTGGAATGCGAGGCTCTGATAATTAAGCATGATGTCGTCAGCTCCGGGAACGGCGATAACGAAACTGCATCCTGCCGCCGTCATCAGCGTCATCAGCCCGTCCATGTCGTCCTGGTCGGCCTCGGCATGGTTGGTATAACAGACATCGCAACCCATCGGCAGGCCCAGCAACTTGCCGCAGAAATGATCTTCCAGGCCAGCCCGGGTGATCTGCTTGCCGTCATACAGATATTCCGGCCCGATGAAGCCCACGACGGTGTTCACCAGCAGCGGTGAAAAGGCGCGGGCCACTGCATAGGCGCGGGTCTCCATCGTCTGCTGGTCGACGCCATGATGTGCGTCGGCCGATAGTGCAGCGCCCTGGCCCGTTTCGAAATACATCAGGTTCGTTCCCACCGTGCCGCGCGCGAGGGAAAGGCCCGCATCATGTGCTTCGGCAAGAACGGCGAGGTTGACGCCGAAACCGGCATTGGCCGCTTCGGACCCTGCGATCGACTGGAAGATGAGATCGACCGGTGCGCCGCGCCGGATCATCTCGATGGTATTAGTTACATGCGTCAATACGCAGGTTTGAATGGGGATGTCGTAACGGCATCGCATGTCGTCGAGCAGCTGTGTCAGCATGATCGCGTTGGCGATGCTGTCGGTCGCTGGGTTGATGCCGATGGTAGCGTCGCCCACGCCGTAGAGCAGTCCATCCAGGATCGAAATGCCGATACCGCGAGGGTCGTCGGTCGGATGGTTAGGCTGCAATCGTGTGGACAGCCTGCCCGGCAGGCCGATCGTGGTGCGGAAAGCGGTGGACAACTGGACCTTGCGCGCAACCGCAATGAGATCCTGGTTGCGCAGCAGTTTGCTCACCGCGGCGGCCATTTCGGGGGTTATGCCTGGGCTGGCTGCTGCGATGTCGGCGCCGCTCGTGGTGTCAGAAAGCAGCCAATCGCGGAACTCGCCGACGGTCATTGCCGCCAGCGACGTAAAGGCAGTGCGATCATGCGTGTCGATGATCAGGCGCGTCACTTCGTCCGCCTCGTACGGAACCAATGCTTCATCGAGAAAGCGCGCCAGCGGCAGGTCGGCGAGCAGGTAGCGGGCGGCGACCCGTTCGGCCGCGCTCGCTGCGGCGATGCCCGCCAGTTCGTCCCCCGACTTGCGGGAGGATGCCGCCGCCATCAGCTGACGCAGGTCGGCAAACACATACCGATTCCCGCCGAGGTCGATCCTGTACGGCACACTTGGTCTCCATCAGGCACAACGGCTGTTAAGAATGTCGGGAGCGGGCCGCGTTCCGGGCAGCCCGCTCCCGATCACGAAACATCAGAACTTGAACGAGAGTGATGCGCCGTAAGTTCTGGGCAGACCGTAGATATTGATAAGAAAGCCGAACTGGGCGAGGTCGTTCTCGTAGGTACGATATTCGGTCTTGGTAAGGTTCTTGCCCCACACCGCGAGCGACCACCGGTCATCAGGCCCATTCAGGCTAATCCGGCCATTCACGAGCCAATAGGGCCGTTCATGAGAGGTCGGCGAGTTCGTCGTTTCGAAAAACTGACTTGAGCGCCAGCTCGCGTCACCCGAAAAGACAAGCTTCATTCTGTCGCCAACGGGGACAGAATAGGACGCGCCGCCGCTGAATGTCCATTCAGGCGATTGTACGGTCCGGTTGCCCTTCAGGCTTTCGCCGTTGATCGTGATGTCGCTGATGATCTTGGAATCCAGCCAGCCGCCAGCCAAGTTGATCGAGAAGGTGTCGCTCGGCTGCCAAAGAGTTTCTAACTCCACACCATAGGCATTGATGTTGGCTGCGTTGATCGTGATGGGGATAGGCGAGAACGCACTGTCGACGTTGATGAAACCGTCCTTGAAGGCATTATGGAATACCGATCCGTTGACCTGGAGCGTACGGTTGGCGAGCAGCGACTTGAAACCGGCCTCGTAAGCGGTGATTGTTTCCGGCGACAGCGACGTGAATGCCTCCTGCGCCGTCGCAAACTCCGCATTATATGCGCCGGAACGGAAGCCGGTCGACACGTTGGCGTAGAGCATGAGCTTGTCGACAAAGGCTGAATCGATCCGCGGTTTCCACTGCACGCCAAGTTTGAAGATGGAACTGTCGTAGACCTTGTCGTCGTTGGCGATTGATAGTGGAACAATGACGGCAGAGGGCTGATCATGTGGGCCCTGCAGCCCCACGGCGAGGTCAGTGCCGCCCCTGATGCCGATCCACTCCTTCGAGTAGCGAACGCCGGCGATGATCGAGAAGCTGTCCGTAACCGCGATGTCGTTGTGGAAGAACAGCGCCAGGGCGTCCACCTTCTGTTCGAAGGGGCTCCAGATACCCGGCAGCGCGCCACCGCCCATCACGAGATAGTCGCCGTTGTTGTAGTCGTCATGCTCATAATATCCGCCAACGACCCAATTCCATATGCCAGCCTTGTTGGAACTCAGGCGCAGTTCCTGGGTGAACTGCTTGATCGTGTTGTAGAAATGGATGTCCTGCTGATCGGTGGGGCTGCCGTCGGAATCTTCCTTTTGCTGCCGCGTATAGTCCTGATAGCTGGTCAGCGATGTCAGCAGGGTGGAACCGAAGTCCTGCTCGACGCGCAGCGACGCGCCAAAGCCCGAATGCCTTTTCTGGTGCCTGGTATTGGTTGTCGAGGTGAATGGATTGGTGTCCCCCGGATACTGACCGTCTGTTCCGCGCACGCAGCCACTGTCGCCGGGTCCCACTGTGCCGTCAATAAAGGGCTGGCAGAAAACAGGCATGCCGGCGGCGAATGACGCTGGCGTGACGACACCCACGCCCTCGATCGAAGGATTTTCGCCCGTGTCGCGGCCATAGTTGACGGTGAGCAAGGCAGTCGTCGATGCGCCTTCCCAGGCCAGCTGGCCGCGCAGTGCCCATTTGCGTTCGAAGCCTTCGGTGTCGCCGCGGACAAGGTTGCGGTACCAGCCCTTGTTCTGGTCGACGAACATCCCGGACAGCCTGGCAGAGAACCCACCGCCCAGAGGACCACTTACATAGCCCTCGCCACGCACCGTCTGATAATTGCCATAACCGATCGTCCCGCCCAGCTGGAGCTCGTCGGTCGGCCTCCGCGTGTAGAAGTTGACCGTGCCGCCGGTCGAGTTTCTTCCAAACAAGGTCCCCTGCGGCCCTTTGAGCGCTTCGACACGATCTATGTCGAACAGGACCAGGTTGGACATGAAGTTCTTGGAGAGATAGACTTCATCGACATTGACCGCGATGGGTGAATCGAAGTTCGCGGAGAATTCGTTCATTCCTATGCCGCGCATGTTGAACGCGATCTGTCCGGCGCCGAAATTGGCCTGAAGGTTGGGAATGAGCGTTACGAGATCGCTCGGAGTGGTAACATTCTGTTGCGTCAGCGTGTCACCGGAGACGACCGACATAGTAATGCCGACATCCTGAGCGGACTGTTGGCGTTTCTGCGCCGTCACGATGATTTCGGCGACGCCATGGTCGGCTTCGGGCGCAGCCCCTTCGATCGCCTTTTCCTGGGCACGGACAATGGCCGGCGACAGGACCAGCGCCACCGCGGCTGCGGAAGCATATAAACGAACCACCTTTTTCATATTCAGCATGACACTAACCCCCCTTGTTAATTCGAGCTGGACAAAGCCCTTTGTGCGCCTTCGGCATTCTCCGACGATGTTTGCCAAGCCGGTTGCATTGGCCGTTATTGATCAAATTTCGGATCGATTGGCGTGAAGGTGCCGCTTCTCGCCTCAATCACCTCGGCGGCATCCAGCACCATGTCTTCGCGGAACCGCTGGCCGATGATCTGCACGCCCACTGGCAAGCCTTGGGCGAGGCCCGTCGGCACCGCCACAGCGGGAAAACCGAGGACCGGTAGAGTGATCATCGGCCACTGCGCTTCCAGAATTTCCCCCATCCGCTGCATGCTGGCCAGGTCCGCGTCCTGCTCGAACGGAAGCTCCGCCGATACGGGCTGAAGAAGCAACGGCCAGCGCTCCATCAACTGGGCCAATCGAGCGATCAGCGTGCCGCGGCGGGCATAGCCCGTCATGTAGGTCTCAAGTGACGGCGCGGCCCCCCAGATGGTTTCGGCATGGGCGTAGTAATATTCAGCTGCCTTGAGCATTGCGGGATCGCCATCTTCCCGCACAGCGGGCATCATGGGCCGGAATTCCTCCAGGACCAGCAGATGCCAGAGCCGATGTGCTTCAGCGAAAATCGAGCCATCCACTTCCTCGACACCATAGCCCGCGTCACGTAGCTGGGCTGCGGCGGCGTCGATCGCGGCATCCACTTCGATCACGGGCTGCTTGACGCCTCCGTCGCGTACGATGCCGACCCGGATCGGGCGATCTGCCGCCGCTCCCTGTAGCGGAACGGGCGCGTAGAGGGGATCGCGTGCGTCGAACCCGCTCATTGCCTGCAGCGCCAATTTCAGATCGGCGACGCTCCTTGCCAGCGGCCCCTGGGCCAGCATCGTCTGAACGCTCAGCGACTGATCCTCGTCGCCATACCAGCTAGGAATGCGCCCGACCGTGGGCCGCAGGCCCGCGACCCCGCAAGCATAAGCGGGATAACGGATCGATCCGCCGATGTCGTTGCCATGGCCGATCGGGACCATGCCGGAAGCCACCGATGCGCCCGCACCACCGCTCGATCCGCCGGGCGTATGCTCGCGGCTCCAGGGATTGAGCGTGGAACCATGGGCCGTGCAGTTGGTGAACCACCGGTACCCGAAAGCCGGCGAGTTGCTGCGGCCGACGAAGATCGCGCCTCCTTTCCGCAGGTTCGCGACATGCGGTGCGTCGTGCGCAACGATGTTATTCTTGCGCGATACGGTGCCATGCGTGGTCGCGTGCCCCGCCTGGTCGCTGTTGATCTTGATCGAGACCGGCACGCCATGCAGCGCGCCCAGCTTCCGCCCCTTCGCTACAGCCTCGTCCGCCGCATCGGCTGACGCCAGCGCGTCATCGGCCGCCACCTCGACCAGTGCATTGAGGACCGGATTGACCTGCTCGATACGCGCGAGACAGCTTTCGGTCGCCTCCCGCGCGCTGATCGCTCTGGTTCGAATACCCTTCGCAAGCTCAGTCGCGGTCCAGCGCCAGAGCTCCGGATGCATTCCCATAAATGGTTCTCCTTTGTCTGAAACCTCCTTTCCGGCGTCCAAATCAACAAGTCCCCGGATTGGGGACAGCTGCCTGTGAAGAGGGAAGCCCCGCTGCGATCCGCGCAGGAACATGCTGTCCCCACCCGCTCCAGCGCCACGCGCGCCCCCGTTCGGGGGACTTGCCGAGTGATTGCAGGTGAACGATCCGTCTATAGCCGTCATGGCCTGGAGAGATTCGTATGACTGCGTTGCAACAACACGACCGTCGCCAAGAAATCATCGTGACCGCTGTGTTGGGACTCACCTTCGGTATTGTGTTCTTTGACCGGAATGCCCTCAATTTCCTGATGCCCTTCGTTCTGCGCGACGTGCCGATGTCCAACGCACAGATCGGGTTGCTGGCGTCCGGTCTCGCGATCAGCTGGGCGCTGTCAGGGTTCCTCGCAGGACTCGCCTCGGATCGTTTGGGCCGGCGAAAGCCACTGCTGATGTGCGCGGTAATCGTCTTCTCTCTGTCCTCGTTCGTGACCGGCCTCTCCTCCACATTTCTGACGCTGTTCGGCGCCCGTCTGCTGATGGGGTTTGCCGAAGGCCCTGTTCTTCCGCTCTCGCAATCGCTGATGGCGCATGCTTCGTCGCCTGAGCGCCGCGGCCTGAACATGGGGCTTCTACAAACGGTGCTGAGCAACTTCATGGGCAGCCTGGCTGCGCCGCTGATCCTTGTCGCCCTCGCCAATGCATATGGGTGGCGCCCCACCTTCTTCGTCACGGCCGTACCCGGGCTTGTGGCGGCGCTGCTGATCTGGCGATTTGTCGATGAACCGGTCAGCATCGTCCGCACCTCGCATCCCCAATCGGGAGCGGGTTTGCGCGAAGTCTTCAAAGCTCGAAATATCCGGCTTTGTCTGGGGATCAGCACATTGATGGTGGGATGGCTGATCGTCGGCTGGGTCTTCTTGCCGATCTATTTCACGTTATCACTCGACCTCAGCCCGACGCGAATGAGCATCATCATGAGTATTCTCGGCATCAGCGGAGCGCTCGGCGGAATTGTCATCCCCTTCCTGTCCGATCGCTGGGGAAGGCGCCCGCTGATGATCGCGGGATGTCTTCTTGCGACGATGACCCCGTTGACCGCCTTGTACGGTGAAGCATCGAGCGTTCTGTTTACTTTGTCGGTTGCAATCGGCTGGATGGCTGGTGGGAGTTTCTCGCTGTTCATGGCGACAATCCCATCCGAAAGCGCACCATCTAACCACTTCGCGGCCGCGATGGCGCTGATCATGGGGGTAGGCGAAGTGACTGGGGGTGCCGCCGCGCCCGCAGTCGTAGGTTGGCTAACGGACCGCTTTGGTCCCACCGTGCCACTCACGGCAATGACCCTGTTTGCGCTCTTGGCAATGGCACTGTCGTTTGCATTGGTCGAGACTGCACCGAGGCAGCGCGGATCTGCGAGCTCACGCGCCCCCGCCGAAGCGGGCTCGGAACTTCGCTTCCCATAATGCCGAAACCGGCGGCATCAAACATGATTCTACGGGAAGGCCGGCCGAAAAGAAGCCACTTAGAATGTTGGGGCGCTCTGCCGGTTTACGGGCGGCAATAGGGGTTCAGCGTGGCGTCTCGCCCGCCGCGACGCGGCGTCGGGCGCGGCGGGCGGATCCGTCGCGCAGCGCCCAGCGCAGGATCATCGCCGTCCCATGTGCGCCGCCGCGCACCAGCAGGCGTTCATGGCCTGGCATCGGCAATCCATGCATATGGGCGGCCCAAGCTGGCAGGAGATCGATCGCCGCCTTGCTGGTCACCGCCTGGAACAGCGATGCGCCGAGACCCGCCGGCCTGGGGGCGAGCAGCGCATCGGCAATCTGGCGGGTCCGCTCGTCCGAGCGGAGATCAGGGCGGACGGATCGAACATAGACGGCCACTTCCCGGCGGGTCCTGGGCACCATCGGCGCGCCCAGGCGCTCGGCAATGGCGGCCATCTCCACCAGATAGCGCTCCCGTTCCGCCCTGGGGAACCATGGATCGCGATAGCGGACATAGGCATCGAGAAAGCTGGTCACTTCGGTGACATGCACCCATGTCAGCAAGGCGGGATCCCGCGCCGAATAGGGCGTGCCGTCCGGAAGCTGGCCGTGCACCTGGTCGTGTATGGCATTGACCCGCGCGATCAGGGCAAGCGCCTGCCGCGTCGAGCCATAGGTCGTGCCGGAGATGAACTGGGCGGTACGCCGAAGCCGTCCAAGCATGTCGTTGCGAAAGTTGGAATGGTCCCAGACGCCGGCGAGCACGAGCGGGTGGAGCATCTGAAGGAGCAGGGCCGCAAGGCCGCCGATCATCATCGTGGTGAAATCGCTATGGACGCGCCATGCCGCCGAGGCGGGACCGAACAGCCCGACATCGCCGACCGGGCGATCGAGGTCGACCTCGCCCGATCCGAAACCGATCAGGCGGTGCACCTCGCTTTCGATGGCCTCACGAATGCCATGCATCTCCAGTAGATAGGCCGTCCGCGACCATTGGCAACGCGCCTGTCGCTCTAGGTGCCGAACAGGTCGCTCTGGCGGCGCACTTCGTCGGCGAGCGGCTGGTAGAGCTTGCGTTCGCCATCGGCCAGCACCGTGGAAAACAGGCCGACTTCGGCATGGCGGCTGTTGTCCCAGCCCGGATAGGCGGTCACCGGATAGAGGCATATGCCCGCGAAGGCGATGCCCTGTGCCATGGCGGCGCGCACCTCGTCGCAGACATAATGGAGCCACGCCGGCCTGCCGGACCCTTCCGCCCCCGTTTCGGCGAGGAAAATCGGCTTGCCGTAGCGACGGGCGACCTCGACCAGCATGTCCGCCAGCGCCCGATATTCATGATGGCCCATCGGCACGGTCGGCCCGCTGTAATACCACTGATTGTGCGGGTAGAAGTTGAGGCCGATGACATCGACCATGTCAGGCCGCCCGCCCAGCTCCGGCTCGATCATGCCCGTCAGCAGATCATAGGCCTCGAACTGGGCAAGCCGATAGGCCTCCGCCTGCCGGCGTTCGGCGCTTGAATGGTCGCGCGGCGCGACATGGATCAGCGGCTCCGCCCAGATGAAGCGGCATTCCGGCTCGGCCGCGCGCATGGCCTCCACCCCGGCAATGGCGCAGCGCACGAGCTGGCGCTTGAACCAGCCGCCCTTCTGGGTGCCGAGCGGCGGGAAATAGTCGGTCTCCACGGCCCAGGTGTAAAAGGATATCTCGTTGATCGGACAGACCATGGGCGCCTCGCCGGTCTCCTCGCGATGGACGCGAACCGCTGCCGCCGCGAACCGGGCATAGGCATCAATGAACGCGGGCGCGCGCTGGTCCAGGAAGTCCGGCGAGCCATAGTGATAGATATCCCAGATCACGCTGACACCCGCCTCGCGCGCGGCGCGCAACATGGGCGTCCAGCTCGACCAGTCGTACACGCCCGGCGCGGTTTCGATCAGGTGCCAGCGCAAGCCGTCGCGGACGGTGCGCAGGCCGAGCGCCGCGCAGCGACGATAGTCGTCATGCGCGTGCCGATCATGGCCGGTGGCATGGATGAGGTCGAGGCGCACACCATCCTTGCGGCGATGGGAAGAGCACTCGAACCCGGCCATGAAGAAGCTGTCGAAACGGGAGGAAGGGGGGCTTGATGGCATGGGCGGCAGCCTTGTTGTTGAACCTTCCTGCCGAACGCTCCTGACCGCCCGGAAGCTCCGTCGAAACAGCCCCCAAAAAAATGTGCGACCGCATTGGAACGCCAGCACAACGAGACTGTTATAAAAATGTCATACTCGGAGAATGATTGGTTGGACCGGCGATCTACACCCCTCAATGCCGTGTTGGGGGCGACACGGGCCAACAGGCACAAAGCGAGGCGTTGTTCCGCAGGCCCGGTGTCGCTCGCGGGAAGGGAAGCGTCTGTTGCGTGCCCGGACGAAATATTCGGCATTGTCTTCAATAATCGCGCGCACCGGAATGCCCGGCTGGGGCGCATCCGTGGAGACACTCCCCCCAAGGCATTTCATGCCGCGCCGGAAACAAAGCTGGAGCTGGACCGCACCCTGGCGCTCTTTGCGGAGCGGCGCACGACCACATTGGTGATCGACGGCGGAGATGGGACGGTCAGCGACGTGATCAGCCGCATCCATCGCCATTTCGGGGATGCGCTCCCCAGGCTGGCCCTGGTGCCGTCCGGCAAGACCAACGCCCTTGCGCTGGACCTTGGCATACCGCGCGACTGGACGGTGCGCGACGCATTGCAGGCGGCCGCACAGCAAAGCATTGCGTGCCGCTCGCCGGTCGAAATCCGCTATGAGGGCGAAGAAAAGCCGCGGCTGCGCGGGTTCCTGTTCGGCGCTGGCGCATTCCGTCGCGCCACCGCGCTGGCGCAGGGCGTGCACCGGGCGGGTGCCTTCAACGGTCTTGCGATCGGTCTGTCGGTCGCCGGCGCTATCGGACAAACCCTGTTCGGAAGCCGTCAGAATGCCTGGCGGCGCGGCGAACCGATGCTGATCGATCTGCCGGATTGCGGGCGCATCGAGCGCAATTTCTATCTTCTGATGGGCTCGACGCTGGAGCGCCTGCCGTTGGGCCTCAAGCCCTTCGGCCGGGTTCGTGGCGGGCTGAAGCTGCTCGGCGTCGATGCTCCGCCGCGCAGTCTCGCCCTCTGCGTTCCGGGACTGCTGGGCGGCCTGGAAGGCGAATGGCTCGCCCGACGCGGCTATCATCGCGCCGACGTGGACAGCGTCCGCCTGCGCCTGGCATCGGATTTCGTGCTCGACGGCGAAGTACATGGGGGCGGCGCCGTGACGATAAGCCGGGGCGCACCCGTCGAGTTCCTGGTGCCGCCTCGGTGAGGTTGGAGGACCGCATTGCCCTTGATCTCTCGGCCGATGTGCCGGCTGAGGTCAGCAGGGCCGCGACCCTGCTCGCCACCACCCAAGGGGTTGTCGCCGTGCTCTTCTATGGTTCCGTGCTGCGGACCGGGAAGCTGGACGACATGCTCGACTTCTACGTGCTGACCAGCGGTGATGGCGGTTGGCTGTGGCCGGACATCAGCTTTCGGGCCTTTTGCATTGACGGCAGGACGATCCGGGCGAAAGTGGCGACGATGCCGCTGACCACCTTTGAGCGCGCCGCCTCCGGGCGCTTGCTGGACACGACCGTGTGGACACGTTTCGCGCAGCCAGGCGCGCTGGTGTGGAGCCGCGACGCCGATCGCGCGGGCCAGGTCGCCCGGGCGGTGGCGGACGCCGTCAGGACCGCCGCACGCTTTGCCGCCGTCATCGGGCCGAGGGAAGGCGACGCGCGTGCTTATTGGCTTGCCCTGTTCGCCGCGACCTATCGCACGGAACTGCGCGTCGAGCGGGCGGGGCGGGGCGCGCAGATCGTCGACCATGACAGCCGCCGCTACGAGGATCTGCTTCCGCTCGCCTGGGACGCGGACGGCATTGACGTCACCTCGAAAGAAGGCCGCTATCGCCCTATGCTGAGCCGCCGCCAGCGACGGCGCATCAAGTGGGCGTGGCGGGTGCGGGCGGCCGCCGGCAAGCCGATCAACATCGCGCGGCTCATCAAGGCGGCTTTCACCCTGGAGGGTGCCGCGCGCTACGCGCTGTGGAAGATCGAGCGTCACGCCGGGGTACGAATTGAGGCGACCCCCTGGCGGGAGCGCCATCCGATCCTGGCCGCGCCCGGCGTGCTGTGGCGGGTGCTGCGCGCGGCCGCGCGATGACGTTCAAGGCGCTGGTGCTCGCCGGTGCGCGTGCGGGCCATGATCCGCTAGCGGTTCATGCGGGGGTCGCGGCCAAGGCGCTGATCGAGATCGGCGGCCAGACCATGCTGGCCCGGGTCGTCCACGCGCTGCGTTCGGCCGGCGCCGGTCCGATTTATGTCAGTTGTTCGATCGATGCGGTGCGCGACCATGCCCGGGCACTCGGCGCCATTCCGATCCAGGCAGAATCCGGCCCTAGCGCGAGCGCCCGGGCGGGCCTTGCCCTGGCGGGCGCGCCGCTGCTGATGACGACGGCGGACCATCCGCTGCTCCGCGCCGAGTGGATAGGGGCGTTTCTCGACATGGCGCCGCCCGGGGACCTGGTCGCAATGCTGGCGCAGCGCACGGTGATCGAACGGGACGCGCCCGCGACCCGGCGCACCTATTTGCGCTTTGCCGACGGCGACTGGTCGGGGTGCAATCTGTTCTGGCTGGCGACGCCAGCGGCAGGCGCCGCGCTTGCCTTCTGGTCGCAGGTCGAGCGCGACCGCAAGCGGCCCTGGCGCATTGTGCGCCGTGTCGGACCGCGCCTGTTGCTGCGCCATGCGGTCGGGCGCCTGTCCCTGGTCGATGCGATCGACGCGCTCGGCCGGCAGTTGGGCGTCAAGGTGCGGATCGTGCAGAGCCCCAGTGGCCTTGCCGCCGTCGACGTGGACAAGCCGTCCGACCTCAATCTGGTGCGCACCATGCTGTCGGGCGCGCCAATGCCTAGCGAAGATAACGCATCCGCATCCTCATCGTCCTACCTTCGGCAGGCAGACTGAAAAGCACGCTGCGCAGACGGGGCACGCCGCGCGACGTCAACGCGTCGTTGGAAAAGCCGAAGCCTTCCGTCGGGCGCAGCCATCTGCGGTTGAAGTCATGATCGGCATTCTCGTCATGATATTGTGCCAGGGCATATTGGCCCGGCCGAAGCCAGAAGCAGGCGCGTGTTACGGGCAATCGGGCCGGCACCCGGATGCGCAGCAGCTTGCCGCGCGGCGCCAAAAAACGACGCGGGTTGTCCGGGTAGACGGTGAAGGCGACTTCGCCAGCCGCGTTGCGAAGGCCGATAGCCTCGACCGTCAGCCTGACAGTGCCGGGCGCGCGCGTGCCCGTGCAATCTTCCCGCGCGCTGCCGGTGGACGGAAGCGCAAGGGCTACCGGAACGAGAAGGACATGCCGGATACTCATCGGGCCTTCATGAGTGTTCATGCCCGCCGCCGGAGAAATGCTCGACAATCGCCCGGGCCGCGCGGCGGGAGGCAGGCTCCCGTTCCATCGAAAAGGTATAACGGAAGGCAGCGTCCTGCGCCGCCCGGAAGGCGTGCGGCGCGGCAATGGCGCGGTCGAGTGCGCCGGGCAGCGCCGCCACGCGCTGGATTACGTCGCCCAGCCGCCAGTGCGCGAAAGCCGGGTCACCTTGCCAGTGCGCACTCGAAGGATTGAGGAAGATCGCCGGTCTCGGCCGCGCGATCCATTCGTAGATTTGGCTGCTGACATCGCCCAGATAGATGTCGGCGGAACGGACATAGCTCATGTCGATCGATCGCGCGCTGCCGGTGTCGATCAGCATGTGCGGGACCGATCGGAACCGTTCCGCCAGATCGCGCCGCCAGCGCATCCGCCAATGCTCGACCGAAGCGTGGATCCGTCGCTTGAACAGCATGACATGGGGCGCGAAGACGAGGTTGAATCGGTCCTGGCCCGCGAACCATTCCAGGATGGCGGGGCCCATGCCGTACCAGGACGATAATTTCGGTTCGAAATGGGGCGTGTAGAGGACGGTCGGCCGGCCATTGGTGAAGAGCGGCGGGCCGACCGCGGCTGGATCGACCGTATCGAACTTTGGATAGCCGACCAGTCGGCTGCGCTCTTGCGTGATGAGGCCGAGCGCCAGCATCCGCGCGCGCGTCTTCTCACCCGTCAGCAGCACAAGGTCGAACTTGCGGAGGACCGGCCGGAACAGCACGGAGCGGTCCCCCGATCCATGCGGTATGCGGACGAACTTAAGATCCTTGAGACCGAAGCGGTCGCGCAGCAGCATCGAGGTGGACTCGGGCACGACCAGCACATCCAGTTCCGCGAACGCCGCGACGTTGCGCTTCAGCACCGCCAGCCGTCGCAATGGCGCGGCGCGGCCCAGCAGGCGATCGAGCGCCGCCGCGACCGGCCCGGCTCCGAGCGGCTTGAAACGCACATGGGACGCGGCGGCGCCAATCAGCGCGCGCACCTCCGTCTCCTCCGCCGTGCTGGCGGTCAGCACCACGACCTCGACCTCCGGAAACCGTACCAGCTCTACGATGACAGGCGCGCTGTGCCGGACCTGGTGCAGCGCATCGTGATTGAACAGAAACCCGACCCTCAAGACCCCAGATGCTCCTTTCGCCATGGCAAGAAAGGCGATACGCATCAGAAACCTTCATTGAGCGCGCCTGTTCCTCCGGTGAGAAATCCATGATCCCCGCCGCGACGCCCCGAACCGCCTTCGGCCGAGCGCTGCGCAACGTCAGCTGGTTGTTGATCGCCAAGGTGGTCGGCGCCGTGCTGAGCCTGTTCTATCTGGCGATCGTCACCCGCAGCCTGGGTGTCGCGAGATTTGGCGAGTTCTCCCTGATCCTGGGCACGGCGCAGGCGGCAGCGGCGCTGGTCGGGTTCGAGACATGGCAGGTGCTGGTGCGCTTTGGCATGGCGCATCTCCAGCGCGGCCGGGCGGATGCACTGCGGCGCCTGGTGCGGTTCTGCATCGCCCTCGACGGGGCGGGAGCGCTGATCGGCTGTGCCCTCGCGGCGCTCGCCCTGTCGGTGATGCGCTGGCATTTCGGATGGCCAGCGACACTCGCGCGCGATGCCATGCTGTTCTGCGCCGTCCTGCTGCTGTCGATCCGATCGACCCCGATCGGGATATTGCGCCTCCACGACCGTTACGCGAGGGGCGCCATCGCGGATGTGGTCACGCCGGTCGCGCGCTTTGCCGGCGCCCTGGTCGTGGTCCAGCAGCAGCCGACGGTAAGGGCTTTCCTGATCGCCTGGGCGGTGGCCGAGATCCTGACCGCCGCCGCCTATTGGATCAGCGCTGCGCGGGTTATGCCCCGGATGATCGGATCGTGCCGGGCGGCAGGCGATGTGAAGACCGAGAATGCGGGGCTGTGGCGATTTGCCTGGAGGACCAATCTGAATAGCGCGCTGGGCCCGTCCAGCCGGCAATTCGCCGTCATACTGGTCGGCTTCATCCTCGGTCCGGCGGCGGCCGGCGGATATCGGCTGGCGCATCAGCTGAGCCAAGCGCTGGTACGCTTGTCCGAGCTGTTTTCACGCGCCGTCTTCCCCGAGATCGCACGAGCGCACAGCGGCGATCTGACACAGGACCTCGCCACATTGTCGCGGCAATCGGCGCGGCTGGCGATCGGGGCCGGATTGATTGCCTGTCTTGCGGTGCCCGCGTTCGGCAACATCGTCCTCGGCCTGGTCGCCGGGGCCAGCTATCTGGGCGCCTATTGGCTGCTTGTGTTGCTGGGTTTTGCCGCCGGCCTCAACATCATGGCCGTGGGTTTCGAGCCGGTGCTGCTGGGGACCGGGCGGGAGAAGCATGTGCTGCGCATCCGCATCGCCAGCGCCGTAATCCTGTTCGGCACCATGGTCCCGCTCATGCTGCTGGTCGGCGTGACCGGCGCGGGCATCGCGGCGCTCCTGTCCGCGGCCCTGGCGCTAGGCTTGCTGGTAGCGGCGCGGACCTGGGCCGCCTCCCACCACGCGCGGGGATGAGGTCAGGTCATGGCGTGCGCCCGCTGGACGACGGCGTCGGCATGCTTGCCGGTGAGTTCGGCGAGATGGTCGAAGCGCGCTTCATAGCGGGCCATGCCCTGGCTCATCGACCGCAGCTCCGCCTCCAGGCCGTGCAGTTCCGCCATCGGCAACAGCGCCTCGATGCTGTCCCAGCGTGACCAGCCGTCCCGGGGGTTCAGCCCCAGCATCTGGCCCCGCCGGCTGGCCAGCGAGGAGGTGACGCGCGAGGTGGCGCTGCCCGGCGCCATGATGGTCACATGGGCGATGGGTTCGAGCAGATAGGGCGCCGCGGCCGCCAAAGCGCCCGACATCGCCATCCGCCCCGCCGTGCGAAAGGCGAGTTCGGAACTGTCGACGCTGTGATAGGAGCCGTCGGTCAGGGTCACGGCGACATCGACGACCGGAAAGCCGAGCGGCCCCTTCATCATCGCATCGCGTACGCCCTGCTCGACCGCCGGTATCCACTGCCTGGGCACGGCGCCGCCGCTGATCCGGTCCTCGAACCGGAATCCCTCGCCCCGCTCCAGCGGCCGGATCTCGATGATCACGTCGCCGAACTGGCCATGGCCGCCCGACTGCTTCTTGTGCCGCCCATGCTGGGTCACGCTTTTGCGGATCGTCTCCTTGTAGGCGACGGCGGGCGGGCGGGACGACACCGCCACGCCATAACGCCGCTTGAGCCGGTCGAGCGCGACTGCCAGATGCTCGTCATTGACGCCATGGAGCAGCGTCTCGTGGGTTTCCTCGTCCTGGTCCCAGCCAAGGCCCGGGTCCTCCTCGACAAGACGGTTGAGCGCGGCCGACAGGCGGACCTCGTCCTTATGATCCTTGACGCCGATCGCCAGCGCGCAATTGGACGGGGCCCGTTCGATCGGCGCGGCCGCGGCCGGTGCCCGGCCCGCCG
>DATJLC010000032.1:0-3619 GCA_035490755.1 Sphingobium sp. | reverse complement strand
GGTCAGGATCGACATCATGATCAGGCCCGGCACGATGAACGCGCCATAGGGAACACCGCCGATGGACTGCATGCGCGACCCGATCGCACCGCCGAACACCACGAAATAAAGCGCCGTCGTCAGCACCGGCGCGACCAGGCTCTGCCCCGCCGTGCGCACCGCGCGCGCGACCTCATGCCGATACAGCGTCGCGATGCCGCGCAGATTCAAACCCGTCATCGCCCGTTTCTCCCGTCCTCGGACACCAAATCGACAAAAATATCCTCAAGCGAGCTACGATGCGCGTCGATGTCGGTGAACTGGATATTCTCCGCCTGGATGGCCTGCAGCAGGTCCGGTATGCCATTTTCCTCGGCATGGCTGTCGAAGCTGTAGACGAGCCGCTGGCCATCACCCTGGAGGCCAAGCGCCCAGCCGGCGAGCGCCGGCGGGATGGCGGCCATCGGCTGCTGCAGGGTCAGGATGAGCTGGCGCTTGCCCATGCGCGCCATCAGGTGGCTCTTGTCGTCGACCAGAAGCAACCGCCCCTTGTTGATGACGCCGACCCGGTCCGCCATCTCCTCCGCTTCCTCGATATAATGCGTGGTGAGGATGATGGTGACGCCGCGCTGGCGCAGGCGATGGACCAGCTTCCACATGTCGCGGCGCAGCTCCACATCGACGCCTGCGGTGGGTTCGTCGAGAAAGAGGATTTCCGGCTCGTGGCTCAGCGCCTTGGCGATCAGCACCCGGCGCTTCATGCCGCCGGACAGCTCGATAAGGCGGCTGTCGCGCTTGTCCCAGAGCGAGAGGTCGCGGAGGAGCTGCTCCAGAAAGGCGTCGTCCGGCCGCTTGCCGAACAGGCCGCGCGTCAGCCGAACGGCGCGCATCACGGTCGTGAAGATATCGACGCTGATTTCCTGCGGCACGAGGCCGATAAAGCTGCGGGCCGCGCGAAAATCGCGCACATTGTCATGGCCCGCGACCGACACATGCCCGCCGCTCGCCCGCACGATGCCGCATATGACCGAGATGAGCGTGGTCTTGCCCGCGCCATTCGGCCCCAGCAGCGCAAAAATCTCGCCCTTGTTGACGTCGAGATCGGTCGGATGGAGCGCCACATGACCCGAGGCATAGGTTTTGTGTAGTCCGCGCACGGACAAGATGCCGCTCACCTTTGCACTCCTCCCGCTGGCAATAGCCGGCCTAGCCTTAGAGTGAGATGTGGTTGGTGGGAACACCCTATGCTTCCGGGCGCCGGTAAGCACAACTCTGCAGAGCTAGCGGCCAATCACTTCGCAATAGCTAGGAGACGGGCGCTACCATGGACGCGTGCGCTACCGCCCCGAACTGTTGGGGCTTCCGCATGGAGCAAACATGGCACGCCCATGTCTTCTCCTTGGACAATTTCGATGCGCTGGCCCCCTGTAATGCCCAGATCATGGAGATACGCTACTACGGCCGCTGCGGCAGCGCCGGTTGCCGGGTCTTCGTAGACGCCGCCTCCGGCGAAAGGATTTCGGGCGTGATAGCGTGCCGACGTCTCTGCATAGACCAAGCTGATCGTTGCGAGCCGCCATTCCAGCATAAGCTCGGCACCTGCAGCCATCTCATAGCTCATTGCTGCGAGCCTTTGACGTTCTCGCAGCGCAAGGAAGAGGTGGCGGGCACCGGCTTCGATAATAGCGGCGGGGAGTCGTTCATCGATATCCGCTCCGGTCAGCCCGAAAAGCCTTAGCGCGCCATCACGAAGCGCTTTCGGCGCGGGTTCGTTTCGCGTTGGCGGTGACTGAAACGCTGCGCTCAACACTCCAGCGTCAGCGCGTCCATGAACCATGATCTGGCCAGCGTTTAGCTCCAGGATGAAGGAACCGCTTCCCCCTTCGTTCGCAAGCGCTGCTCCCAACGCAATCGTCGCATGACCACAGAAGGGTATCTCGGCTTCAGGAGCGAAATATCGCACGCGGTAGCCCCCAGGCTGTGGAGCCGCGAAGACTGTTTCCGAGTATCCGACTTCCGTAGCTATTGCCTGCATTCGTTCCGGCTCAGGTAAGGTCTCGCAGAGCACCACTCCAGCGGGGTTGCCGCCCCGTTCGCCCTGCGAAAAAGCCGCAATCAGCTGCACTTTCATGACCATGTCCCTAAACCAGAACAGCGTCCGGTTTTGAACCAACTCCCTGCGGCGCACAATGGAGGCGAGCTGCCCGCCTTCAGAAAAGTAAGGGGTGGGAAACGGAAGGTTCTCTCCCTATCATTAGCGCGCCAGAAAGGGTGAGACCATGAGCCGAGCACCTGCGAGTTATCGTGGAAGCTGTCATTGCGGATCAGTGCAGTTTGAGATCGAGACTGACTTCCCCGAACTGACGACCTGCGACTGTTCGATTTGTCACCGCAAGAACGCCCTCATGGTGAAGGTGCATGAAAGCAAGTTTATGCTGCTCTCAGGTACCGATTGCCTGACAGAGTACCGGTTCCATACCGGAACAGCGCGTCATTACTTCTGTAAGACCTGCGGCATCTACTCGTTCCACCGCAAAAGGGTCACCCCAGATTTCTACGGCATCAATGTCTTCTGTCTCGAGGGCTTTGATCCAGCGGGCATTCCGGTCAGGGCCACAATCGGGAAAGGCATGGCCTGACTCTTGAGGTCCGGTCTTAAAACCACCCACTCTCGTAATGACCGATTGCAGTTGCTCTCCACGCGCTTATGGTCGCGCGCCATGCATTTCGCCCTTGGTATCGAACAATCGCTGACCGGCCGCAGCTGGCGTTGGCGCGGCGGTGGCAATCCCTCGGGGGAGCCGCATGCGCTGATAGCCGACCTCCTGCGCGCGCGCGGCTGTCCCGACCATGACATAGAGCGCCAGCGCCGGCCGACCATACGCGACTTCATGCCGGACCCTTCCCTGTTCCGCGACATGGATGCCGCCGCCGATCGCATCGCCAACGCCGTCATGCGGCAGGAGCGGATGACGATCTTCGGCGACTATGACGTCGACGGAGCGACCAGCGCCGCCCTCCTCATCCGTCTCCTGCGCAGCCTCGGGCTGGAGGCCGGCGTCTATATCCCGGACCGGCTGATGGAAGGCTATGGCCCCTCCGCCGAGGCCCTGGTGCGCCTGGGCGCGGCGGGCAGCAGCTTGATCGTGACGGTGGATTGCGGGGCACAGGCCTTTGCCGCGCTCGAGGCGGCGCGTGACGCGGGGATAGACGTTATCGTCGTCGACCATCATCAATGCGCGACCGCCCTCCCCCCCGCCTTTGCCCTGGTCAATCCCAACCGGCTGGACGAAGCCGCCGATGCCGCCGAGCACGGCCATCTCGCCGCCGTTGGTGTTGCCTTTCTGCTGGGCGCGGCGATCGTCCGGCGGCTCCGGGCGCTCGGCTGGTTCGCCACCCGGGCCGAGCCCTCGCTCATGGATTTGCTGGACGTGGTGGCGCTCGGCACCGTCGCCGATGTCGCGCAGATACGCGGCCTCAACCGTGCCTTCGTGGCGCAGGGCCTGAAGATACTGGCGCGCGGCGGCAATATCGGCCTTGCCGCCCTGCTGCGGGTGAGCGGCCTCAAGCGCGCACCGCTGGCGCATGATCTCGGCTTCGCGCTCGGTCCGCGCATCAATGCGGGCGGGCGGGTCGGTGC
>DATJLC010000031.1:0-8579 GCA_035490755.1 Sphingobium sp. | reverse complement strand
GGCGTCGGCAATGGAGCCGGGACGCAGGCCGTCGCCCAGCGAATAGGCGATGTCATAGGCCTTCATGATCTCGGTGATCTCGTCGAAATGCTCGTAAAGGAAGCTTTCCTTGTGATGGGCAAGGCACCATTTCGCCATGATCGAGCCGCCGCGGCTGACGATGCCCGTCACGCGCTTGGCGGTCAGCGGGATATAGGGCAGGCGCACGCCGGCATGGATGGTGAAATAGTCGACGCCCTGCTCGGCCTGCTCGATGAGGGTGTCGCGGAAGATCTCCCAGGTCAGTTCCTCGGCGATGCCGCCGACCTTCTCCAGTGCCTGGTAGATGGGCACGGTGCCGATCGGCACGGGGCTGTTGCGCAGGATCCATTCGCGGGTGTCGTGGATGTTGCGGCCGGTGGAGAGGTCCATGACCGTGTCGGCGCCCCAGCGGATCGACCAGACCATCTTCTCCACTTCCTCCGCGACGGAGGAGGCGACGGCGCTGTTCCCGATATTGGCGTTGATCTTGACCAGGAAATTGCGGCCGATCGCCATCGGCTCGCTTTCCGGGTGGTTGATGTTGCTGGGGATGATGGCGCGGCCGCGCGCGACCTCGTCCCGGACGAATTCCGGCGTCACATAATCGGGGATGGATGCGCCGAAATCCTGGCCGTCGCGGACATATTCGGCGAGGCGGGCGCGGCCCAGATTCTCGCGCTCGGCGACATATTCCATCTCGGGCGTGATGATGCCCCGGCGGGCATAATGCATCTGGCTGACGTTCATGCCGGCCCTGGCGCGCAGCGGGCGCTTCACGACATTGGGAAAGGGCTCGACGCCGCGGGCGCGATCGGGGCCGCTGAGGCCATTGTCCTCCGGCTTGACCGCACGGGCATCATAGCTCTCGACATCGCCGCGCCCGACGATCCAGTCGCGGCGGAGCGCGGGCAGGCCGGCCATGATGTCGATATGGGCATCGGGGTCGGTATAGGGGCCGGAGGTGTCATAGACGCGCACCGGGGGCTCGCCGGAGGAGGGCTCCAGCGTGATCTCGCGCATCGCCACGCGCCGCTCGCCGACATGGATTTTCCTCGACCCGCGAATGGGTCCGGTGGTGACCTTGAGTTCGGTGCGGGCGGGAACGTCGGCCATTTCGATCTCCTCGGGCCGGAGGAGATGGCGGGGGTCGAAAGCCCGCTCCCTCCCTCCGACCGCATTAACGGTTTCAGGTTCAGCGGGTCGGGCGATGCTAACCGCCCCTCTCAGCCAAGCGGCTCCCCGGGGAATTGGGGCGCAGCATAGGCAAGGCGGACGGTGGCGTCCAGCCCCCAAGGCCGGGGTCAGAAGGTATAGCCGATGCCGACGGCGCCGGTGAACTGGTCGGCGCTGCCGCGCGCGGAGACGATGGGGCTGCGCCGGAAATCGCCGAGCAGGCGCGAATAGACCACGCCTGTATAGATCGCGAAGCCGCCGTTGGTCAGGTCGCCGTCGAGGTCGATCGCGCCGAGGATACCCAGCGCCACATTCTTCCAGCCGCCGTCGGCGTCGAACACAGCCAGGCCCGACGCCAGGCTGTCGGCGGGCGTGATGCTGAAATAATGGCGCGCATAATCATCGTCGACATGCTCGGCCGACAGCGAGACGGCAGCAAAGACGCCCTTGCTGAGCGGCGTCTGGTAGGTGGCATTGGGTCCAAGCACCATGCCGCGATGCGCCTTTGCCACGTCCCAGCGCGCGTCGAGGCTGAAGGTCAGGCTATCATAGGCATTGGCGATGCGGTTGATGCTAAAGCCGGCATTGGCGCCGATCTCGATCGCGATGTCGCGCTTGCCGAGCATGGCGACGACCGGGTCCTCGATCTGTTGGTGCCGGTCCAAGCGCGCCCGCGCGACCGGGCCGAGCTGAAAGGCGAATTTCGCGTCGCGCGCGTCGCCGAGGAGATCGAGCGCAAGGCCGGCCGGGCGGGGCGCGATGCCGATCCCCTTGACCCTGCCCTGAAAGGCAAAGGCCGGGAAGACGACATAATCGTCGGAGCCCTCATAGCTCGGGCCAACCACGGCGCCGGCGCCAAGCGTGAAATAGTCGCCGTCATAGACGGATTTGGCCGGCGGTGCGGCGATGTCCTGTGCATATGCGGGAACGGCGGTGGCGGCAGCGAGGGCGAGGCCTGAAAGGGAGAAAGCGCGATACATGCGGACCATAACCAGTGAGGCGCGGATTTCGTTGCGTCTAAGGAACTCGGGCCGTTTCAGAAGTATATTGCATCGCGGCCGCTAGGCCCTGCCATGTGCCGAGGCCGAGGTCGGTTCCGCACAGACGGTCCCAGAAGCGGAAATAGAGACCATAATTTCCCCGATATACATGATGATGCTGATGGTGGTGGGTCGCGGTTATCAGCCAGCGGCCGAATGCGCCATGAACGAAGGGGCGCGGGAAAATCTCCCAGCCGATGTGATTGGCGACGCCCATGACGGTCATGATCGCCAGAACGAGGCCGAGCGCCGCCACATGAATGGGCATGACGAGGACCAGCGCGGGGATGACGATGGCGCCGGTCAGCGCCTCCCATGGGTGGAAGCTCATCGCCGCCCAGGCGGTCGGCGGGCGGCTGTCGTGATGGACGGCATGGGCGATGCGGAACCACCAGGGATGGTGCATCAGCCGGTGCGTCCAGTAGAACCATGTGTCGTGCGCCAGCAGGTAGAGCAGCACGGAAACCGGCAGATACCAGAGCGGAAAGGCGTGGATGTCGCTGTAGATGCGGGTCCAGCCATGCGCCTGCCAGCCCCAGGCAATGATACCTGCCGGTACGCCATAGATGATGGCGCTCAGCAGTGACCAGCCGATCTCGCGCCGGATCTGGAGCGCCATCCCTGCATAGAGGCGGGGCCGCGCCCGGCCGGTGACAAACGCGAAGGCGCCGCTGGCGAGGAAGTAGCGGACGGCGACGATGCCGCTCATCGCCAGCGCTGACCAGAGGATGGCGGTCATGCCGGGAGCAGGCCGATCTCGACCAGCCGCTCATGCAGATAGGCCTGGGCGGTGATCGGTGGCTCGCGGGCGGGGTTTTCGGCGCTGACGCACTGGGGCAGCGGCGCGATCAGGAAATCGGAGCGCAGGTGCAGGAAGAACGGCATGGACCAGCGCGGCACGGCGCGTCGTTCCGGCGGCGGATTGACGACGCGGTGGGTGGTCGACGGCAGGACATGGTTGGTGAGGCGTTGCAGCATGTCGCCGACATTGACGACAAGGACGCCCGGCGGCGGATCGACCGCTAGCCATGTCCCGTCGCGGGTGCGCAACTCCAGTCCGGCCTCCTCGGCGCCCAGCAGCAGGGTGATGAGGTTGATGTCCTCATGCGCGCCCGATCTGATGCCGCCCGCATCCGGCGCGACGGGGGGATAATGGAGCAGGCGCAGGATCGAATTGCCGTCGCGGACGGCATCGTCGAACCAGTCTTCGGACAGGCCGAGGTCCATGGCAATGGCCGACAACAGCCGGGTGCCGACCGCGTCGAAGGCGGCAAACAGCGACTGCATCGTCGCCCGGAAATCCGCGACTTCATCGGGCCAGACATTGGGCGGCTGGTCGGCGGCGAGCGGCGATCCGGGCGGCAGGTCGCGCCCGACATGCCAGAATTCCTTGAGGTCGCTCGCCTCGGCATCTCTGGCGATCTCGGTGCCGAAGGGCGTATAGCCGCGCTGCCCGCCGCCGCCCGGCTGCCAATAGCGGCGCTTGGCCGGCTCGGGGAGTGCGAAAAAAGCCTTGGCGGCGGCCCATCCTTGCTCGATCAGCGCCGGATCCATGCCATGGTCGCCGACCATCGCGAAGCCGAAGGCGCGGAAGGATTCGCCAATCGCCTGGGCAAAGCGGGCCGGTTCCAGGCCGCGCATCGAAAGCACGGGTATCGCATCCATGCCAAGGCTTCTATCGCCGCTCCCGGGCGCTGTCACGGCGCTTGCGCCGGGCGCGCGGCCATGGAAAAGAACCGCGCGAAAGGAAGCAGCGCGCATGAACTATTGGCTGATGAAGTCGGAGCCGGACGCATTCTCCTGGGACGATCTGGTCCGGCAGGGCCGCGCCGAATGGGACGGGGTGCGCAATCACGCCGCCCAGCTCAACATGAAGGCGATGAAGCTGGGCGACCGCGCGCTCTTCTACCACAGCAATATCGGCCTGGAGGCGGTCGGGATCATGGAGATCGTGCGCGAGGCGGCGCCCGACAGCACCGATGAGACCGGCAAGTGGATGGCCGTCGAGGTGGCGCCGGTAGAACCGCTGCCCCGGCCTGTGACGCTCAAGGCGATGAAGGCGGACCCCGCCCTGGCCGGCATGGCGATGATTCGCCAGTCGCGCCTCTCCGTCTCGCCGCTGACGGCGGAGGAATATCGGCACATCCTGAAAATGGCGGCGAACTGAACGAAAATCGCGACGATTGCATTAGCTGCAATCACATATCCTATTTCGCACTTGCAGCATTGTGCGTCGCAGCATAGATGGAGCCTCAAGTGAGTGAGGGTGTCGGATCGGCCATTCAAGAGATGGAGGTTCCGATGAATTTCATACCGAAGCTTGGCGTTGCTGCCTTTTGCTCGATGCTGACCGTGGTCCCCGTGTTCGGGATCGTGCTCAGTGCGATGTAAAGCGGGGCAACCCGACAGCGGCAAGAAACACAGAAAACAGGGGTGCGCACCAATTGGCGGCACCCCTGTTTTGCATCTGCGGTATATCGGTTGAAATCGGACCGGGCCCATTCGATCCTCCATTGTCATTCCCGCGAAGGCGGGAATCCAGGGTCGGGAGCGCGGCGTTCGTGGCTCTGGATCCCCGCTTCCGCGGGAACGACATAGACGACAGGATAATTCGGTCAGCGTGAATTAGCGGCAGCGCCGCTTGCTATCGATTTCCTTGCCGATCAGTGCGCCGGCGGCGGCGCCCAGGATGGTGCCCGTGGTGCGGTCGCCATGGGTGTCGATGGCGCGGCCGACAAGCGCGCCGCCCACGCCGCCGACGATAAGGCCGGTGGTGCCGTCCGACTTGCGGCAATACATCCGCCCGTCGCGACCCCGCCATTCGCGATACTCATAATGCCGCCGCGCGCTGGCGCCTTCGACCGGCACTGCCAGGGTTGCCGGCAGGACTAGGCTGGCAGCGGCAAGGGTAAAGACAAGATTGCGCATGTGATTTTCTCCTTTTCGTCGTGTCCCTGATGCCCCCTGTCTGCATGATTCACTATGAACCTGCGGCAACGGTCCGAAAACATGGCGTTCATGGAGCGATGCGAGATTGGGGGAGAGCAATTGTTTTCGCGCAGAGGCGCCGCGGGCGCTTCGTCTCCGCGCCTCTGCGCCTCTGCGCCTCTGCGCCTCTGCGCGAACAATTGACAGTGCACGATGCTTCAATTCGAACGGGATAGGGGCTAAAGGAGCGGCCATGACGATCCATCTTGGCAAGACAAGCCCGCTGCCCGCCTCTCCTGACGAGGCCGTGCTGGATTATGTGCCCAATCCGCGGCCGGGCCCGCCCTATCTGGTGCGCTTCACCGCGCCCGAGTTCACCTCGCTCTGTCCGGTGACCGGCCAACCCGATTTCGCGCACCTGGTCATCGATTATGCGCCGGGTGAAAGCATCGTGGAATCAAAGTCCTTGAAGCTGTTCCTGGGTTCCTTTCGCAACCACGCCGCCTTCCACGAGGACTGCACGGTCGGCATCGCCCAGCGGCTGGTGGCGGAGATGAAGCCGCTCTGGCTGCGTATCGGCGGCTATTGGTATCCGCGCGGCGGCATGCCGATCGACGTGTTCTGGCAATCGGGCGAGCCCCCCGCCGGCCTGTGGGTGCCGGCGCAGGACGTGCCGGGGTACAGGGGGCGGGGGTAGCCTCAGCCAGTCTTTCCCTATGCTTGTCAAATCCTCCCCGTTGCCGGGGAGGATTGTGAGATGACAATGTTGGGGCTTACTCCACCGTGACCGTCACCGCGCGGCGGTTCTGCGCCCAGGCCTGCTCGTCCGAGCCCATGGCGACCGGGCGTTCCTTGCCATAGCTCATCGTGGACATGCGCGACGGGTCGACGCCGAGCGAGGCGAGATAGTTCTTGGCCGCATTGGCGCGGCGTTCGCCGAGCGCGAGGTTATATTCGCGGGTGCCGCGCTCGTCGCAATGGCCCTCGATCGTGATTCGCTTGGTGGGATATTTGGCGAGCCACTGCGCCTGGCTCTGCAGCACCTGCTGGTCCTGGGCGTCGATGTCGCTCTTGTCCGTATCGAAACGGATCGTGTCGGAGGTGATGCTGGCCACGAAATCGGCCTGGCTGCCCGGCGTCGGGCCGGCGGGTGCGGCCGGGGGCGGCGCGGTGTCCATCGGCGGAGGCGGGAGGTCCGCCGGCGGCTTCTTCGCGCAGGCCGCCAGGGCGAGCGTCGCGGTCGCGACCAGGAGGGGCAGGGGCAGGCGATTCATGGTTTTCTCCCTTTTCTAGAGAATTGGTCAAAGGCGTAACGATTAAACCGGCTATTTTCTCCCATCATTTCGCCGGTGGAGCTTAATTTATGGTAGCAGCGGCCCCCAGGCGGGATCCGAGCCATCGACCGGGGTGGGGAGTTGGCGTTCGTTCACGCCGGTGAGGTCGACCTGCCAGATCTCCGACTTGCCCGACTTGCCGGGCGAGGTGCGGAAGAACTGGAGGACGCGGCCATTGGGCGACCAGCTCGGCGCCTCGTCCTGCCAGCCATTGGTGAGCAGCCGTTCGCCCTGGCCGCTGGGCGTCATCACGCCGATGCGGAACTCCCCGGCCATGCGGGTGAAGGCGATGAGGTCGCCGCGCGGGCTCCATTCCGGTGTGGCATAGCGCCCGCCGCCAAAGCTGATCCGCCGCTGGTCGGAACCGTCGGTGTTCATAACATAGATCTGCTGGCTGCCGGATCGGTCGCTCTCGAACACGATGCGCGTGCCGTCGGGCGAGAAGCTGCCGCCGACATTGATGCCGGGCGTATTGGTCAGGCGCACCGGCGTGCCGCCCGTCACTGGGATGCGATAGATGTCGGTATTGCCCGCGACGGACATGGAATAGAGCAGCGAGCGCCCATCCGGCGACCAGCGCGGCGCGAAGGTCGGGTTGCTGCTTTCCGTCACCAGCTTCTGCGTGCCCGAACCGATGTCATAGACGAAGATGCGCACCCGCCGGCCGATATAGCTGACATAGGCGATCGACTTGTAATCGGGCGAGAAACGGGGCGTCAGCGCGATCGACTGGCCGTTGGTGATGAAGCGATGATTGGCGCCGTCGCTGTCCATGATGGCGAGCCGCTTGACCCGCGCGCCCTTGGGTCCGGTCTCCGCGATATAGGCGATGCGGCTGTCGAAGAACGGGCTTTCTCCGGTCAGGCGCGCATAGATGGCGTCGGCGCATTTGTGGGCGGCGCGGCGCCAGTCGCGCGGGGCGACGACATAGCCTTGGCGGGTCTGCTCGGTCTTCAAGGCGACGTCATAGAGATAGCAGCCGACCGTGATGTCGCTATTGCCGCCGGCCGCGTTGACGAAGCCCTGGACGAGCGCCTGGGCGTTCATGCCGGCCCAGCGGTCGAATTGTGGCGCCGTCACCTCCGCGACGGTGACAGGCGCCATGCCGCCGGGGCCGATCGGCTGGAACAGGCCGCTGTTCCTGAGGTCGGAGGCGATGATTTCCGCGATGCGCTGGCCCAGTTCCGTGGTTGATCCGGCGGAGGTCTGAACATTGGCCTGGGTCGGCATGGGCGGGACGGCGATGCGCGTTGCCTCACGGCTTTCATCGGTGACGGAGCCGCTCAGGCCCTGCTCGGCCGGGACGGCGCCCGCTGCGGCGGGTGCGGGCGGCGCCGGAAGCTGCGCCCATGCGGACGGTGCGAGCACGCATGCCAGAGCGGCCAGCGGGAGATATGCCAATCGCCTCATGTCAAAGCCTCTTGTCGAAACGGAAGGACACGATGTTCTTCCAATAGTCATAATATTCCGGCGGCAGGTTGAACGGCGCGGCGGCGCGCACGGCCCGGATCGCCGCCTCCTTGTGCAATTCCGCCTGCGGCTGGTTGCTGTCGGTTATGCCAGTCTGCAACACGACATCCGGCCCCGATGCGATAGTGCCATTGGCATTGAGCCGCCAGCGCAGGGTCGTCACCAGCTGGTCGGCGTCGGCGCCGCTGGGTGCGCGCCAGTGCGGCTTCAGCTGCCGGCTGATTTCCTGGTTGAGGGCGCGGGCCTCGGCATCGCCGAGCTTGGCCGAGGAGCCGCGCGTCGGCGACGGACTGCCGGCGGAGGCGCCGTCCAGATATTTGAGGTCGAGGCGCGGCGCCCGTGCCGCGACGGCCTTGCCCTGGCCGGTTGCAGCCGCCGGCTTGGACGGCGCGACCTTGGCCGGGGCGACGGTCTTGGCGGGTGCGGGCTTGGGCTTGGGCGGGGCAGGCTTGGGTTCGGTTTTGGGTTGTGGCTTGGCCTTGGGTTCGGGTTTGGGGAGCGGCGGCGGTTCGGCCACGACGCGTTCCTGCGGTGGTGCGGGCGCGGCCTCCTCTATTGGGCCCTCCTCGGGCGCCGCTGCGGCGGAGGCCGGGGCAGGCGCGCGGGTCGCGCT
>DATJLC010000030.1:0-8113 GCA_035490755.1 Sphingobium sp. | reverse complement strand
GAGCTGGCCCGGCCCGGCTATGTCGTCAAAACGATCGCCATGGGCACCAATACCGACCCCTATCAGCCGATCGAGGCGCATTGGCGGATCACCCGGGCCTGCATCGCGGTGCTGGCCGAATGCCGCCATCCGCTGATGATCACCACAAAGTCCGACCGGGTACTGCGCGACCTCGACCTTCTGGGACCGATGGCGGCGGATGGGCTGGTCGCGGTCGGCATTTCGCTCACCACGCTCGACCCGACGCTCGCCCGCCGGATGGAGCCGCGCGCGTCGCACCCCGCCAAGCGGCTGGGCGCGATCCGGGCGCTGAGCGCGGCGGGCGTGCCGGTCAACGCCTGCCTGTCGCCGATCATTCCGGCGATCAACGACCATGAGATCGAGGCGCTGGTCGCGGCGGCGGCGGAGGCGGGCGCGGTCAGCGTCTCCAACATTCCCGTGCGCCTGCCGCATGAGGTCGCGCCCCTGTTCCGCCAATGGCTGGACGCGCATTTTCCCGATCGCGCCGCCAAGGTGATGCACATAATCCAGTCGATGCGGGGCGGCCGTGACAATGATCCCCGCTTCGGCAGCCGGATGCGCGGGGCCGGCCCCTATGCCGACCTCATCCGCACCCGCATGGCGGCGGCACGGCGGCGCCACGGACTGGAAAGCGCTCGGGTCACGCTTCGCCACGACCTGTTCGAACCGCCGAGCGACCAATTGCGGCTGCTCTGAGGGCACGCCCCATCACTCCGCCGCGCCCGGCAGCACCGCCAGCGGTTCCGGCAGGCGCGCCATCAGGTCCACCGCTTCTATGGCGTCAATATCCTTGCCGCCGGTGTCGATGTTGAGGTCGCGGAACTTGCGTGCGGTGACGACGACGCGGCTGTCGAAGCTCGCGACGAAATTATTGTAATGCGAAACCGCGTTGTTGAGCCCGCCGCCCACTTTGCGCAGATGCCCGGCCGCCACGGCAAGGCGCTCGTACATCTCCTTGCCGAGCGTGCCGATCTGCTGCGCCTCCTCGGCCATCTTCTCCTGCCGCCAGACATTGGCGACCGTCCGGGCGATGGCGACGAGGTTGGTGGGCGTCGCCAGCAGCACCCGCCGCTCGAACGCCCATTCCCAGAGATCGCCATCCTGCTCTAGCGCGGCGGAAAGGAAATGCTCGCCGGGGATGAACATGACGACATAGTCGGCCGCGTCGCCGAAGCGGGTCCAATAATCCTTGGCGCCCAGCTGCTGCGCATGGGTGCGGATGGCGCCGGCATGGGCTTTCAGAAGCGCGCCGCGATGTGCCTCGTCATCGGCCTCCGCCGCTTCCAGATAGGCGTTCAGCGAGCATTTGGCGTCGATGATGAGCTGCCGCCCGCCCGGCAGCCGGACGATGACGTCGGGCCTGAGGCGCCCGTCCTCGGTATCGACGGAGACCTCCGTCCGATAATCGACATAGGAGCTTAGCCCCGCCATCTCGAGCACGTTCTGAAGCTGCTGCTCGCCCCAGCGGCCGCGCGCCTTGGGGCTGGAGCGCAGCGCGTTGACGAGCCGCGCCGTCTCCGCCCGCGCCTCGCTGTTGCCGAGCCGCACCTGCTCGACTGCCTCGCGCAGCGCCGCATAGCTGTCCACCCGGTCGCGCTCGACCCGGCCGAGCCCCTCCTCATAGCGCTTGAGCGTCGTCTCGACCGGGGTCAGCAGCGCCTTGATCTGCGATTCGTTCTTTTCCTGCGCCTGCGCCAGGCGCTGGTCGGCGCGGTCGAGAAAGGCGCGCTGCGCCTCGCCGAGGAGCTTGCCGCCGATCTCGCTGAACTGCGCCGACATCTGCTCGCGCGCCTGGGTGAGCGCGGCGATCTGCGCCTCGAAGGATTCGGTGCGCGCCTTGTGGTCGGCCCGGATGGCGAGCAGTTCGCGCTCGGCCTGGTCGCGCGCGGCGGCGAGCTCAGCCAGTTGCGCACGCAGGGCGACCGCCTGATCCGCCCGCTCCTTCTCCACGGCCAGGTCGCGCAGGGCGGCGTTGCGCATCTCCTCGCTGCGCGCCAGCCGGTCGGCCAGCTCCACGCGCTCTGCCGCCAGCCGGGCCGCATCGCGCCCGCGCAGGAGCCAGGCGAGCAGGAAACCGCCGGCCAAGGCGATCAGGATGAAGGCAGCATTCATCGCGTCCACGCGCATGACCCCCGATATGGAACGGAACGCGAACATAACGGCGGTCGCGGGGGGACGCAAGCGGGGCCGGGCGAGGGAGCCTCAAACTTCTCTAACTACACCCGTATGGCGCATGGAAGTCGTTTAGGACAGCCCCGGCCCCCGCCCGCGCGCCCGGATCAGCGCCTCACTGGCTTTCCCGCACTGCGGCCTCAGCGGCGCGGAAGCCGATCTTGCTATGCTGGCCATCGCAGAAGGGCTTGGTCAGCGACGCCCCGCAGCGGCACAGGAAGATGCGGTGCTTGCCCGTAAGGTCGTGCAGATTGCCGTCCCCATCGCGCAGGACAAGCTCGGCCAGATTGCCTGTGACGAGATAAGGGCCATTGTTCGTCGCAACGATTTCAACAGGCATGGTTCACTCCCTCCCTGCACGAAACGCGCGATGGCGTTGGTTGTTGCGGGGGCTTTTGGCGGGCAGAAGGGCTGCCGGGAGAGGGTTGCTGCAAATGGGAAGCGAACCGACGGTCCGACGGTGCGGCAATGCCAGCTCACCTCATGAATTATGAACGATGTCGCAAAACGACCATTTTTTGCCGCTCAGCCGCCTCCGGGCCGGTCCTGAAAGCGGACGTCGACCGAGCACCACGCGACAGCGACTTTAGAGCATCAGAGCAGGCGAGTATCCCAGTCCGATCAATGCAGACATCGACCCTCCAGCAAGCATTAAATTTGTGGTCGAAAACGCTTTCTGAGCGTATCCGTCTCGAAAAGATACAATAATTCGGCCACCCTAAGGTGGACATAGCGGCAGGAAAATCTTAGTGTCGGCGGACGCTGGGAGGACTTAATATGTTGCGTACTTTTTTTGTGGCGACCGCTCTTGCCTTGAGTGGCCAAGCCATGGCTACGCCTGTCGTTTCAGGGACGTTTACATTCAACGTTGATTACCAGTACGACTTTGCCTCTCAATCGGTTGAGCCGTTGCCGTTTCCTTCAAATCAAACTATTCAGTTCTCAATTCCACTCACCGTTGATAGCGTCTACGATTATAGCGCTTACACCAATACCTATTTCGGCGCGCAAGGTGATACTAGCGTCTTCTCGTCGCTAGATGCCTACTCTTTTCCGAAAGACCCTCTTGCCTTTAGCAGCAATGCATTTGCCTACGTCACGACGGGCGATTTTCCATCAAACTATGTGACCGATTTTGGACTGCGTGCGGGCCAGCAAATTTGGAACGGCAATGGTTTCAGCTATCTAGATACCGAATTGCATGTGGTGAAATTGGATGCGCCCCGTAGTGGACTAGGCGTCGATGATGTTGCCTACACGGCCAGCGGCTTAGTTGATTTTCTAACCGATTTTCAGGCCAATCCTCAAAATTATCGCGCTTGGGCCACGAAATCTTGGGGGGATTTTACCTATGTAGATCCGCCGGTGTACGTTAGCTATTCTGATGGCAAGTACTGGTCCATCGACGGTAACAGCATTCGCTTGACCCTTGCTTCTGCTGTGCCGGAACCGGCTACGTGGACGATAATGTTGGTCGGTTTCGGTGCTATCGGCTGCGTACTCCGCACGCGAAAAAAACAGAGCGCGAGTGCTTTTGCGTAGCTTGCATTTGTTCTGCTAGTCCGTGAGGCGAAAGGTGTTAGGGATAAAGAACGTCCGCGATTAGTAGAGGGCCGATTGGCGGCTTTTGCTATCGCCGTCCGCGACGAGAGAAACTCAATGAACGTCCGGTTCCGGAAGCGGGAAATCGGTTTCTCATGACCGAGTATTGGCGCATCTCTGGTCATATGGTAGCTATTCCTGTACGGGCGCTCGATAGCAGACAGACGGCCCCCGACGACTTGGCGAACATTTGGCATGCCAAGCGTGTGACTCGGCTGCGAATCGCGCACCACCAGTCCGGCAGTGCGCGGGGAGGAATGGACCCTGAAACAAGTTCAGGGTAACGGTCTCTGAAGGTGGTGACGCTCTTCTGAGGTCGGAAACCGCCTCAGCCCGTTAATAAGCCCGCCCGACCAGCACCCGTTCCACCGCCGCATCGCCGGTGAAGATGCAGGCACCGCTCGCGGGCGGGGCGTCCAGGGGTACGTTGCGCAGGGTGAGCTTGCGGGCTTTGAGCCATTCCACCGCCTGGTCGAGCGCGGCGCCGGTGGGTCTGGCCCAGTTCACCTCCACCCAGCCGGGGCGGTCGGTGGTGAAGGCGGCTTCGAGTGCGGCGATGTCGGTGATGCCGCGCGTGATATTGCCGTCGAGGAAGGCGCGCGCCTCCGCATGGAGGGTCTTTTCGATGTCGGCGAGCATGGCGGGCACGTCCGCCACGAAGGCGTCGCGGGGCAGGATCGCGCTGTCCGCCTTGCCGTCGGCGCGGTAGAGCCGGTCGCGGCGCAGGACCGAGACATTGCCGCCCGCGACATCGCGGCCGCCCACCTCGACGATGATCGGCGCGCCCTTCTTGACCCAGCCCCAGCGCTTGGTCGCGGCCTTGGTCGCCTTGCGGTCGAACAGGGCGCGGACCGGCTCGCCGAATGCAGACAGGCTGGCAAGTTTTGCCTGCAAGTCGCTGCAATACTGGATGATTGCATCGTCGTCCGGCGTGTCGCGCAGCATCGGCACGATGACCACCTGCTGCGGCGCGATCTGCGGCGGACAGCGCAGGCCGTCGTCATCGCCATGGGTCATGATGACGCCGCCGATCAGCCGGGTGGAAACGCCCCAGCTGGTGGTGTGGCACAGTTGCTGCCCGCCCGCCTGGTCCTGATAGCGGATGCCGGCCGCCTCGGCGAAGCCGGTGCCGAGATAATGGGAGGTGCCGGCCTGGAGCGCCTTGCCGTCCTGCATCATCGCCTCGATGCTGTAGGTGGCGACGGCGCCGGGGAAGCGCTCATTCTCCGGCTTCTCGCCCGCGACCACCGGCATGGCGAGCGGCCCTTCGGCAAAGCTGCGGTACATCTCCAGCGCGCGCAATGTCTCGGTCATCGCGTCATCGCGGTCGGCATGGGCGGTGTGCCCCTCCTGCCAGAGGAACTCGCTGGTCCTCAGGAACATGCGGGTGCGCATTTCCCAGCGCACGACATTAGCCCACTGGTTGGTGAGCAGCGGCAGGTCGCGCCAGCTCTGGACCCAGCGGCTCATCGCCTGGCCGATCACGGTCTCCGATGTCGGACGCACGACCAGCGGCTCCTCCAGCTTGGAGTCCGGGTCGGGCACCAGCCGCCCGCCGACGCCCTTGAGCCGGTGATGGGTGACGACCGCCATTTCCTTGGCGAAGCCATCGACATGGTCCGCCTCCTTCTCGAAGAAGGACAAGGGGATGAACAGCGGGAAGTAGCAGTTCTCCACCCCCGCCGCCTTGATGCGGGCGTCCATCAGCTTCTGGATGCGCTCCCACATGCCATAGCCCCAGGGGCGGATCACCATGCAGCCGCGCACCCCGCTTTCCTCGGCCAGGTCCGCCTCGCTGATGACGGCCTGATACCAGGCGGCGAAATCCTGGGCGCGGGTGACGGGAAGGGCGTGCTTGATGGCCATGGGTCGGATAATTCTCGTATTTCGGTTGAGCGCCAGATGCCCCGAAAGCGCGCGCCTGTCGAGGGGCTGGCGCACCGGCCTGCCCTCCATGCCCGTCCGCGCCCGCCCCTGCCAGCGCGCAGCCATCGCAGGCGCGATACGGGCGATGGTAGCGCATGCGGGCGCGCCATGCGATAGCGGCGGGCAAGCGCTGAGGAGTTCATCATGGCAGAGGCATTCATCATCGACGCGGTGCGCACGCCGCGCAGCATCGGCAAGCTGGGCAAGGGCGCGCTGTCGCACATGCATCCGCAGCATCTCGCCGCGACCGTGCTGAAGGCCATCGCCGAGCGCAACAACCTCAACACCGCTGAAGTCGACGACATCATCTGGGGCACCAGCGCGCAGGCGGGCCTGCAGGGCGGCGACATGGGCCGTATGGCCGCGCTCGACGCCGGCTATGACGTGCGGGCGAGCGGCGTGACGCTGGACCGTTTCTGCGGCAGCGGCCTGACCGCCACCAACCTGGCGGCCGGGCAGGTCATGTCCGGCATGGAGGACCTGCTGGTCGCCGGCGGGACCGAGATGATGTCCCATGTGCTGCATTATGGCGGCCTGCTGCGCGAAGCCGGCGTCAAGACGCCCGGCGGCCTCGGCACCGGCAATGCCCGCCTGCAGAAGAAGTATCCGCAGTCCAACCAGGGCGTGTGCGCCGACGCCATCGCCGCGATGGAGGGCATCACCCGCGAGGAGCTGGACGCATTCGGCCTGGAGAGCCAGCGCCGGGCCGCGATCGCCCTGCAGGAGGGGCGCTTTGCGAAATCAACGGTGCCGGTGGTGGACGACGCGGGCAATGTCATCCTCGACCATGAGGAATATCCCCGTCCCAACACGACGCTGGAACAGCTGGCCGCGCTCAAGCCTGCTTTCGAGATGTTCCTCGATATGCCGTCGATCCCGGACGGCCCGACCTTTCGCCAGCTCATCAACCAGGTCTATCCGGACGTCGACATCAAGCCGCTGCACCATGCCGGCACCTCGTCGGGCGTGGTCGACGGCGCGGCGGCGATCCTGCTCGCCTCGGAAGGCTATGCCAAGGCGCACGGCCTGAAGCCGCGGGCGCGCGTCGTTGCCACCGCCAATGTCGGCGACAGCCCCACCCTGATGCTCAACGCGCCGGTGCCGGCGGCAAGGAAGGTGCTGGCCAAGGCGGGGTTGACCACGAACGACATCGACGTGTTTGAGGTGAACGAGGCGTTCGCGGTGGTGACGGAGAAGTTCATCCGCGACCTCGACATCGACCGGGCCAAGCTCAACCCCAATGGCGGCGCGATCGCGCTCGGCCATCCGATCGGCGCGACCGGCGCGGTCCTGATCGGCACGGCGCTGGACGAGCTGGAGCGCACCGGCGGCCGCTATGGCCTCATCACCATGTGCGCCGCCGGCGGCATGGCGCCCGCCATCATCATCGAGCGGGTCTGACGCCGATCATAGTCGGGCCAAATCTCTGGCATTTGCGGTCCATGGGATTAGGATGGCCTCCTCTGTGGGGGAGATAAAATGCTGGGTCGCGCAATGTGTGAGGACGCCCTCACCAAGAACAGGGATCTTTCGTTCAAGCTGACCGTGATTGTGCGCCAGCTGCGGAACCGCTTCGACCAGAGCGTCGCCAAGCTGGGTATCACGCGCTCGCAATGGGCGCTGATCGCCGTCGTCATGCGCCACCCCGGGGCGACGCAGCGGACGATCGCGGAAAAGCTGGAAATCTCCGAGGCGGCGGCCGGGCGCCTGATCGACCGGCTCTGCGCCGATGGGTATCTGGAACGGCAGCCCCGGGCGGATGACCGCCGCGCCTACAGCGTGTGCCTGACGGACAAGGCGCAGCCGCATCTGTCGGTCCTGACCAACATCGCCAAAGAGAATGATGAACAGGTCTATGCCGGCCTCAGCGAAGCGGAGCTGGACCAGCTGAGCGCGCTTCTCGACACGATCTACAGCAATGTCACCCGCTGAACGGATGGGTAGCGATCGCGCCAGTAGGCTTTTGCAACGCCCCAGAAACGCCAGAAGCCGCCCGGCAGGCCGGACGGCTCCTTGAAATTCCGCGCGGGTGGGCCACGGACCCACCCTGGCGCCAAGGCCTCAGCGGCCGGAGATGACCTCGGTCTTGCTGAGGCTGGTCGTGACCTTGCCCTCGACCGCGCTGAGCGAGGCCGCGGGAACCGTGACCATCCTGCCGTCGATGATGATCTGAGCGGAACCGTCCTCGGTCACGCGCATGATCGTGCCGAGGCGCGAGCCGCCGGCGCCATAGAGCATCTTGCCGCGGGCAGCGACCGATTCGGCCTGCGCCGCGACCGACGAAACCGCAAGAGCACCAACCACCGCGAGATACGCAAATTTCTTCATGTCCACACTCCGATTTGAGCCACAGGGCTTATACTCACAAACCTTATAGTAAGGGCAGTTAGTA
>DATJLC010000029.1:0-12647 GCA_035490755.1 Sphingobium sp. | reverse complement strand
GGCGCGGTGCTGATCATCGCCAGCGGGCTTTACATTGCGCTGCGGGAGCACCGGCTGGGGATCAGGCGTTAGGACCGACCGACATTCAGCCCATGTGGGCCTGTTCAATAACGTGCTCCTGCGCAAGCAGGAGCCCAGGGTTAATCGGCACGCCCTACTTCCCTGGGCTCCTGCCTTCGCAGGAGCACGACATCTGTTACCCTCAGAATATCCTGTCCGACACCTTGATGTCGGCGCGCTGGAGCTGGACGGCGTCGGCGCGGCGGGCGGTGCAGATCTTGTCGAACATCGGTTGCAGCGGCGGCGCCACCTGAACCGGGCCGTCAGCGATGTTGGTAAGGGCGTGGGTCACGACTGCCTCCGGCGTCAGCACCGGAATGCCGGGCACCGCGCCGGCGCCGCTCGCCCGGCGGCGCGGCGTGTCGGTGGAGCCGACCACCTGCACGAACACGTCGACGCCCTGCGGTTTCAGCTCGGCCCACAGGGCTTCGCCGAACAGCTGGGTATAGGCCTTGGCGCCGCTATAGGCGGCCATGTTGGGGATGCCCGCGCAGCCCGCCAGCGAGCTGACCAGGAGAATGCCGCCATGGCCGCGCGGGGCCATCAAACGCGCGTAGTGCTGCACGATGAGGCTCTGGGCGGTGCAGCTCAGCCGGATCGCGGCGAGCAGCTCCTCCTCGTTCTGGTCGAGGAACGGCTTGAAATTGGCGGCCGCGGCGTTGAACACGAGGAGGCCGACCTCGATATCGTCGGTGACGGCGCGCAGGCGATCGACGATGCCGGGCTCGGCCAGCTCCGCCTGAAGCGTGCGAACCTCGACGCCCGTCTCGGCGCGCACTTCCTCGGCCGATGCGGCGAGCAGCTCCGCCCGGCGCGCGACCATGACGATGTTGATGCCGGCGGCGGCGATCGCCTTGACGAAGGCGAGGCCAATGCCTTCGGATGCCCCGGCGACAAGCGCCCACGGACCATATCTGCCTGCGTCAAGCATGGCTTTCCCTCCTCTTCATCCTCTCGGCGGCGATGCTTGTCGCGCCGCTAGACAGAGTCAATCGCTCGCCCGGCGCCATCGCACGGGCGGTATCAGGCGGCCGGACCGCCGGGCGGATGACCGAACACCTCGGGCGTGCCGAGCATGATCATGATGGTTTCGTCCCAGCGGCGGATCTTCCAGGCCGACCCGATCCGCACCGTCTCGAAGTCGAAACGGCCGAGCGATTCCTCGAACAGATGCGCCCGCTCGCCCGCGCCGGCATGATAGGCGCGGATGTAGCAGGAGCCGGTGGCCGACCCGCCATCAGGCGCCGGATCGACGACATGATTGCTGATCATATGGTGCGTAGCCGCGAGATTCCGCCATGTTTTCGAGATATGGCCGACCAAAGCGGCGCGCCCCTCCAGCCGGATGTCGTCGGGTCCGGGCACCCGCCCCTGCATGACGCGCGCGGCGAACACCACCTCCTCAGCGAACAGATCGGTGAACAGCGGCCAGTCGCAACTGTCGAGCGCGTGGCAATAGCGGTTCAGCAGGCGCACATGCGCCGCGAAGATTTCGCCCGTGGCATTCGACATATCGGCCATGACCTCTCCCTGATCCGTGCGCGCGGATTGTTAATGCATGGACCGCGCGGCCTGTCTAGGAGTTGCCGCCGAACCGTCACATCAGGAGCAGGCCATCATGGGTATCCAAGCGCAGAAACTACGCGGGCTCATCAACAGCGGCGAGCATGTCATCGCGGCCGATTGCTACAGCGCGCTGACCGGGCGCATCATCGAGCATGTCGGCTTCAAGGCGGCCTATGCGGGCGGCCATGCCTGTGGCGCCTTCCATTTCGCGGTGCCCGATTATGGCCTCTACTCGCAGGCCGAGCATGTCGATGTCTGCGCCCGCATCGCGGCGGCCATGGACATCCCCCTCATCGCCGATGCCGACACGCTGGGCGACACGATCACCGAGGCCTATCATTTCACCCGCCGCTATGAGCAGGCGGGCATCGCCGGCATCCACATCGAGGACGAGGTGAACCCGCGCCATTCGAGCTATGTCAACGGACTGCTCCCCATCGTCGACATGCAGGCGCGGATCGAGGCGAGCGCCAGCGCCCGCAGCGACCCGGCCTTCGTCATCATCGCGCGCTGCGACGAATTCTACTGGAAGTCGCATACCGGCGTGCGGACGGGCTCGATCGAAGAGGCGATCAAGCGCGGCAAGGCCTATGCCGAGGCCGGCGCCGACCTGTTGATGTACCCCATCGTCTCGCCGGAGAACCACGCCATATTGGTGGAGGAGCTGCCGGTGCCGATCTGTGTCATCGGCGCGAGCCTGCCGGGCACCACCTTGACCCTGGCCGGCGGCTGGGGCTGGCTCGGCGCCGCCCAGCTCCACATGCAGCGCGCGCGCACCTTGTTCGAGACCGGCTCGCTCTCGGTCGATCCTGTCCTGGAGCACAAGGCGGAGCTGATCGACCAGCAGCTTTATGACGATGTGATCCGCAAATGGGCGGAGCGGACCGGGCGGCCTGTCTGGTAGGAACCCAAACACCGTTCGGGCTGAGCGAAGTCGAAGCCCCCTGCTGAGCGGAGGCGAAGCCGCCTCGACAGGCTCGGCACGGCCCTTCGACTTCGCTCAGGGCGAACGGATAATTCAAGTACCCCCTATCGGATCAGGGTGAAGAGCGACTGCTGGTTGATCTTGGCGTAGACGGTCTGGGCCGCCTGCAGCGTCACCAGCTTGGCCTGGAGCTTGGCGATCACCTCGGTCAGGTCGGCGTCCTCGAGGCCGGAGCGGCGCTCGGCAAGCTGGAGGTTGGCGTCGAGGATGCGGCTGCTCTCGTCGTCCAGGCGTTGGGTGCGCACGCCCTGCTTGGACTGGGCGACGATGACATGGTCGAGCGCTGACCGCGCCTCCGTCAGGGACGCATTGCGCGCCGCGTTGTCGCCGGAGCGGACAGCGGCGATCGCACCATCCAGAACCTCATAGATCGTTTTTGGACCACTGGCGGTGCTGATCCCCTCCTCGACGCTCTGGCGCGTGGCGACCGCATCGACGGCCATGCCCTTGCCGATCGGTATGGCGACGCTGGTGCCGTCGTCGAAGGTGGGGGTGCCCTGATAATCGGTCTGGGTCAGGATCGCGGCGATCGAGTCACGTATGCCTTCCAGCTCCACCGCGATCGCCTCGGTCCCCGGGGAATTGGGGCTGGTCGAGGTCGAGGTGACGAGAAGCTCGGTCACGCGGCTCATCAGATTGTTGACGTCGCCAAGGCCCGAGGACGCCTGTGCCGCGCGCGACTGCGCGAATTTCAGATTGTCTTCCCAGGCGGCGGTCAGCGACTGCTGGCGCCCGATCGTCGAGATCTGCAGCCAGTCCTGCGGATTGTCGGACGGCGCGTCGAACTTCTTGCCCGACGAGACCTGCAACTGGAAGGTCGCGATGTCCCTGGACAGGCCCTGCTGCCGCAGGATCTCGCTGTTGACGGACTGGGAGGTGATGAAGACCATGATGCTATTTCCCTTATCGTCACAGGGCCGCGAACAGTGAATCAAGGGTCTCGCGCGCCACCTGGATGATCCGCGCGCTGCCCTGATAAGCCTGCTGGAGGCGCAGCAGATCGGCCGCCTCGCGGTCGAGATCGACGCCGCTCACATCGGCGCGCGCATTCTGCGCCTGCTGGTTGCGGGCGCTGGTCGCGGCCTGCTCGGCCTTGGTGGCGTTGAGCAGGTTCGCCTGGGCGGCGATGATGGAGGACCAGCCATTTTCGATGCCGCTGGTGCCCCGGATATTGCTGATCGCCAGGAGATTGCCGTTGACCCGGCCATCGGCGGAGGCGCCGGCGATGTCGGCCGGATCGGAGATGAGGAGGGCCAGGGTCGCGGCATCGGCGCCGATCGACAGCATCGGCTGGCCCGGGTTGCCCGCCGCCGTCCGGCCGCCCTGGTGCCAGGCGTTGACATCGGCAACATACTGGCTGGCCAGCGCGTCGAGCGCGACCTTGCGATCGGCTGTGACCGCCGCGCTCCGGGCGAGGCCCGCAAGGGCCCCATTTTGCGGCACCGGGACCGCCGCCCCGTCGAGCGTGAAGGCCAGCGTGCCGTTGGCATTGGCGCTGACCGCGAAGGTCGAGGGGACGATCCCGGCGACCACATCGGCGCCATTATAGGTGACGTTGGCGACGCCATGGTCGCCGAATGTGACGGTGGCGTCGATCTGCCTGGCGATGTTGGCGAGCGCGAGGTCGCGCTGGTCGAGGAGCTGTGCCGCATTGGGCGAGCCGGGCACCGCGCGCCGCAGCCCCTCATTGGCGGTGGCAAGCTGGCCCACCGCATCGTTGAGCGCGACAACGCCGTTGGCCGCGGTGCTTGCTATCCCGGCCTGGATGTTGCTGAGGCCCTCGAAGCCGAGCTGGAAGGCGTAATTGATCTGCTCGAACGCGAACAGCACATTCTGCCGCAGCGTGGTGTCGGTGGGATTGGCCGCCAGCCGCTCCACCGCCGAGAACATGGCGGTAAGCCGCTGGCCGACGCCGAGCGAGCCATCGTCCAGGGCGTTCTGCACGTCCGACATCCACTGGGCGCGGGCATCGGCATTTTGGAAGCTGCTGTCGGCGAGGCGCGCGGCCAGGTCCAGATAGGGATTGTTGGCGCGCGCCACGGAGGCGATCTCGACCCCGCCGAAGTTGATGCCGGGCCTGTAGAACTGGCTGGTGGTCGCCGAGCTGGGTGATTCCATGAGGAGAAGCGAGCGGCGGTTATAGCCTTCGGTCGAGGCGTTCGCGATATTCTCGGACACAGCGCCCATGGCGGCGCGATAGGCACGGGTCCCGGACGCGCCGATCGCGAAAAGATCGGTGACGCTCATGCCGGCTTGTCCCCAGTCGGCTTGTCCTCGGTCTGGCGGTCAAGCTGTTGCAGGAGGAGGTTCGCGATGCCGAGCCCGCCCTGGTCCGCCAGCGAGTCCGCGGTGCGGGCATCGGCCATTTCCTGGAACTGATCGACGGCGCTCGACCCGGTGAGATCGTCGCCCATCCCGGCCGAGCGCATCGACCCGATCAGCTGGCGCACGAAGATCGCCTCGAACGCCTTGGCGGCGCGCGCCAGCTCCTCGCGCTGCGCGGTCGCGGGATTGCCGGACGCGGCCTTGGCGGCGGCTGGACTGGACAGGGACGCGATCACGGTCACAGGACCTCCAGTTCCGCCTTCATAGCGCCCGCCTGCTTGAGCGCCTGAAGGATTTCGACAAGATCGGACGGGCTGGCGCCGATCGCGTTCACTGCCTTGACTATATCGGCCAGGGAGGCGCCGCTTTTAATCTGGAACATCGGCTTCTTCTCCTCCGACACGTTGATCCGGCTCGATTGCTCGACCGCGGTTTCGCCACGGGAGAAGGGCGCCGGCTGCACCACACGGGGCGCTTCCTGCACATTGACGGTGAGCTTGCCGTGCGAGACGGCGGCGGGCGCGATGCGGACCGCGCCGTTGATGACGACCGTGCCGGTGCGCGCGTTGACGATCACCTTGGCGGGCGCCTCGGCGGGCTTGACCTGGATATTCTCGATAAGGCCCATCATCAGGATGCGGCTCTCCGCCCCGGCCGGCGCGTCGATGGTGATCGACACCGCGTCGATGGCGCGGGCGCGGCGATCGTTGAACGCAAGGTTGATGGCGTCCGCTACCCTGAGCGCCGTGGTCAGATCAGCCTCGGCGAGGTTGAAGGTGAGCGTCGGCGTGGTGTCGAAACCGGTCGCGACAGCCTGCTCGACGGTGGCGCCACCGGGGATACGGCCGGCCGAGGGAATGTTGACCGAGAGCTGCGAGCCATCGGCGCCTGACACGCCGAGGCCGCCGACGGCGAGATTGCCCTGCGCCATCGCGTAGATCTGCCCGTCGGCGCCGCGCAGCGGGGTGAGCACGAGCGTACCGCCGCGCAGCGACTTGGCCTTGCCCAATGCCGACACGGTGATGTCGAGGCGCTGGCCCGGCTTGGCGAAGGGCGGCAGGTCGGCGGTGACGACCACCGCCGCCGCGTTCTTGAGCGCGGGATTGACGCCCGGCGGCAGGGTCAGGCCGAAACGCGACACAACGCCCTTCACGCCCTGCGTCGAATAATCGAGGCTGTCGTCGCCCGTGCCCGCGAGGCCGACGACGACGCCATAGCCGGTCAGCTGGTTGGCACGCAGGCCCTGGAAGGTGCCGAGATCCTTGATCCGCTCCGCATAAGCGGGCGCGCCAAATTGCAGCGCCGCCATGACGAGAAGGGCCATGATCCAGCCGGCAAGGCGGGCGGCGGTACGGATGAAGGTCGTCTGGATCATGGCGGACACCGTCAGAAGGGGCTGATGATGGAGAAGAAGCGTTGCAGCCAGCCCTGGCGGCTGGCCCGGGCAATCTCGCCCTTGCCGGAATAGGTGATGCGGGCGTCGGCGACGCGGGTCGAGGGCACGCGATTATCCGGACCGATGTCGGCGGCGCGGACGATGCCGGAAAGCTGGATGAATTCATCGCCCCGGTTGAGGGTGAGCTGCTTCTGCCCGCGCACCAGCATGGCGCCGTTGCCGAAGACCTTGGCCACGGTGACGGTGATCTCGCCCGAGAGCTGGTTGGACTGGGCCGCGTCGCCCTTGCCCTTGAAGCCCTGGGTGCCGCTTGCGGCGATGTCGGTCGCGCTGAACAGCTCGCTGAACGGGCCGGTGGAGGGCGGGGTCAGGCCGATATTGCCGCTGCGGTCGGTATTGGCGCTGTTGCTCTTTGCCGCCTGGGTCCGTTCCACCAGCGCGATGGTGAGGATGTCGCCCACCTGCGCGGCCCGTGATCCGCTGGTGAGCGGCGCATAGCCGTTCGCCGCCTGGAAGATCGCGCCATTGGGCGCGGGGCGCGGCGCCTCCGGCGCATAGGTCGGCATGAACGCCGCCGCCCGCTCCGCATCCTTCCGGCCCGCTTCGGCCGGAACGGCGGCGAGGCCGAGGATGATCGCCGAGCCCAAGGCAGGGACAAGATATTTCATGTCAGGCTATCCGATCAGATCTGCTGGTTGGCGAATTGCATCATCTCGTCGGTCGACTTGATCATCTTGCTCGCCACTTCATAGGCGCGCTGGGTCTCGATCATCTCGACCAGCTCCTCGACGGTGTTGACGTTGGAGCCTTCGAGCGCACCCTGGCGGAGCATGCCCCGTCCTTCCGCGCCCGCCGCGCCGACCTGGGGCTCGCCCGAGGCCGCCGTCGCCAGCAGGAGATTGTTGCCGACCGCGCTCAAACCCGCCGGATTGGCGAAGCGCGCCAGCTCGATCTGGCCGAGCTGGGTCGGGGAGGACTGGCCGCTCAGCACGGCGGAGACGGTGCCGTCCTGGCCGATGGTGATCGACTGGGTGCCTTCGGGCACCTGGATCTGCGGAACGACCTGCAGGCCCTGCGCGGTGACGAGCGTGCCGTCGGCCGAGAGGCTGAAATTGCCGGCCCGGGTGTAGGCGGTGGTGCCGTCGGCCTGCTGGACCTGGAAATAGCCGCTGCCCTCGATCGCGAGGTCGAGCGAATTGCCGGTCGTGCTGAGCGTGCCCTGCGTGTCGATCCGCGCGGTGCCGGCGAGCTGGACGCCCGAGCCCAGGTTGAGGCCGACCGCAAACTTGTTCTCGCTGTCCGACTGGGTGCCGGCCGCGACGATCTGCTGATAGGCCAGCGTCTCGAAATTGGCGCGGTCCTTCTTGAAGCCGGTCGTGTTCACGTTCGCCAGATTGTTGGCGATGACCCGCATCTTCATGTCCTGCGCGTCGAGCCCGGTACGGGCGACCTGAAGGGCGCTGGTGCTCATCTGTTATTCCTTCCCTCTTGTCCCGGTTCAGTTGTCCAGCCGCATCAGGCTGGCGCCGCTGCTGTCGATATCCTTGGCCGTCTCGACCAGCTTGATCTGGCCCTGCCAGGCGCGGCTCGCCTCGATCATCTGGACGAGCGTGGCGGTGGCGTTGACGTTCGATCCCTCGAGCGCGCCCGATGTCACCTGCGCCAGCGGGTCCTGCGGCAAGGTGCCGCCATTGGCCTCGCGGAACAGGCCGTCCGTGCCCTTGAGGACGGACGATCCCCTGGGGCTGACGACCTTCAGCACGTCCACCTTCTGCGGCTGGTCGATCTGGCCGCCCTGCGGCACGATCCAGATCGACCCATCCTTGGCGATGTTGATGCTGTCGGCTGGCGGCAAGGTGATGGGGCCCCCTTCCCCAAGCACCGGATGACCATCCCCAGTGGTCAACAAGCCGCTGTCCGACAGCACCAGATCGCCGCGACGGGTATAGCCCTCGCTGCCGTCATTCGCCTGCACCGCCAACATGCCGTCTCCCCCGAGCGCGACATCCAGCGGATTGCCGGTTTCCTTGACCACGCCCGACTTCATGTCGGCGGCCACCACCTGATCGACCTGCTCCGCGCGGCTCTTCAACGTCTGGCCGTCGATCCAGCGGGTGGACGCGTTCATGATCTCTGCCCGAAAGCCCGCGGTGCCGGCGTTCGCGAGGTTGTTCGCGATCGCCGTCTGGCGCGCCATGGCACCGCGCATGGCGGTCCGGGCGATATCGACCATTCTGTCCATCGGTCAGCCTTTTCCTACTTACCGGCCGTCATCAGCTGCGCAGGTTCACGATCGCCTGCGTCATGTTGGACGCGGTCTCGATCGCCTTGGCATTGGCCTGGAAGTTGCGCTGGGCAGAGATGAGGCCGACCAGTTCCTCGGTGATGTCGACATTGGAACGCTCCAGCGTGCCGGACCGCACCGCGCCGAACAGGCCGTTATTGCCGGCGCCCAGGGTGGGCGAGCCGCTCGACCGGGTCGCGATCCAGTGCGCGTCGCCCTTCTGGCGCAGGCCCTCCTGGCTCGGAAACACGGCAAGGCCGATGACGCCGAGATTCTGGACGGTGCCGTCGGCGAAGGTCGCCGAGACGAGGCCGGTGTCGGACACCGCGATGTTCGACAGCTGGATGACGTTGCTGTTCACGTCCGTATAGGTCTGCGGAATGACGAGGTCGGTGAGGTCCGCCGCCGCGGTGCTGGTCGGCACGCCGGTCGCATCGGTCGGCAGCACCTGGACGCGCGCGCCGGTGGTGTCGACGACATTGCGGTTCTCATCGACGCTGAATGCGCCGTTGCGGGTATAGCTGACCTCGTTGGCGGGCGGCGCGGAACGCACGGTGAAGAAGCCTTCGCCCGCGATCGCGACGTCGAGCGTCTTGTCAGTCGTCTCCAGCGTGCCTTGCGTGAACTGCTGCTGCGCGCCGAGCACGCGGACGCCCTGGCCGGTTTCGGTCTGGCCGGCGAAGATGTCGCCGAAATTGACGCGGCTCTTCTTGAAGGCGGTGGAGGAGACGTTGGCGACATTGTTCGAGATCGCCGAAAGGTCGGTCTGGGCACCCTTGAGGCCGGAAAGCGAGATGTAGAAGGACATGGAACAGGCTCCTGCAGGTAAATGGGTTCAGCTGAGGCTGAGGGCGTCGGCGGCGGTGAAGCGGCCGAGGGTGGTGATGAGCTTGGCGTCGGCGCCGCTGGCGGGCGACTGGACCGCCGCGATGGTGGCCCAGCTTGCCGTCGCGCTGGGCCGCGCGCCCCGGACATTCATGGTGAGGACGCCGGCGGGCACGGGATCGCCATTGGCATCGCGCCCGTCCCAGTAGAAAGGCACGTCGCCCGCCTTTTGCGGCCCGAGGTCGATCGTCTTGACGATGCCGCCCGCGCCGTCGACCAGGTCGATGGAGACGCCGGTGCTGTCGGCCGGCAGGGTCAGCTGGCCCGCATAGTCGCCGCGCGCGCCGGGCGCGACCGAGCTGCTGTCGACCAGCATCGACTTGCCGATCCAGCTCGCCGCGTCGGAAAGGCGCCCGCCGCCGCCCAGCGCATTGGCGATCGTCTGGAGTGTCTTGTTGGCCTCGGCCTGGCCGGCGAGCTGCGAGAACTGGGCCATCTGGGCAACCATCTGGGTGTTGTCCATCGGCTCGAACGGGTCCTGATATTGCAGCTGCGCGGTCATCAGCTTGATGTAGGCGCTCTGGTCCATCGTGGACTGGCCCGTCACCTTGCCGTTGGTCGCGGAAAGATTGCGGTTGAGGGTCGCGGTCGTGCTGTCGACCGTCCAGGGACTGATAGTCGTCATTTGCCGAGCCTTATCGTTTCGAGCATGAGGGTCTTGGCGGTCTGGAGGACCTGCACATTGTTCTGGTACATGCGGGAGGCCTCGACCATGTCGACCAGCTCCGCGCTGCTGTCGACGCCCGCTTCCCAGACATCGCCGTTCGCGTCGGCCAGCGGATGGCCGGGATCGTGGCGCTTGGTGGCGGGCGTGTCGGACGTGACGACTCGGTCGACCGTGACGGTGGCGACGCCCGGCCCCTGTGTCACCGGCGTGAACACGGGCCGGATCGCGCGATAGGCGCTCTCCTTGCTGCCGGAGATGGAGCCGGCATTGGCCATGTTGGACGCGGTGGCGTTCAGCCGGACGAGCTGCGCCGACATGGCGCGGCCGGAGATGTCGAAGATGGTCATGGGCTTTTCCATGCTCATTCTCCCTTCAATGCGCGCGTGATGGTGTTGAGCCGTCCTTCGAGGAAGGACAGGGTCGTGCGATACTTGACGGCATTCTCGGCAAAGAGCGTCTGCTCGGTCGACATCTCGACGGTGTTGCCGTCGGCCGAGGACTGGAGGGGCACGCGATAGCCCATCGCCTTTTCAAGCGCGCCGGCGACGGTACCCTGGTCGCGCGTCGCCGCCGCCAGGGCCTTGTCGAAGTCAATGTCCTGCGCCTTGTAGCCGGGCGTGGACGCGTTCGCGATATTGGAGGCAATGAGCGTCAGCCGCTGCGAGCGCAGCGCCAGTGCCTTGCCGTGAATTCCGAACAGCTGATCCTCGATCGCCATTTTTCCCAAAGCCCCTAAAGGTTCCTGCGCCGCTGCCGTTCTGATCCCGTGAAGGACTGGCCGACGCGCACGCATCGACAGTTCAGCAAATCCCGTGCCAATTGCGATTTTTCGCGGTTTTGCATGGGGTAGAGGCACCTGTTTCCGTTTCCGCAGGCCAGGCGGGCGGCAACGCTGGCAATGTGTTGCCGGTGGGCGGCAATTTCTTGCCGCTTGCCGGGCAAGCCGGACATCTGGCCGGAAAACGGGGGAAATGCCGATGCCAGGGCCTGTCCATATGATCGTCCATATGATCGATCCCCTGCCGCTTCTCGGCGTCGCTTTCGGCGCGCTGGCCATCGCCGCCGTCCAGATCGGCGGCGCGAGTTTTGGCCCCGCCTTTGCCGCCCTCGCCCGCCTGTTCCGCGCCGATCCGGATGCCGACCGCGACTTTGCGCGCGCGGCCCTGAACGCCGTCGATCGCATCGCCCAGTTGCAGGGCCTGCCCCGCACCGACCGGGTCAGGGCGCGGCCCGGTTTCCTCGCGGAGGCCGTGCATCGGCTGGCCGACGGCGCCGACATCGACCGCTTCGCCCTGTGGGCCAGCCAGACCATAGGCGACCGGGCCGACCGGCACGCCCGCGTCGTCGCCTTCTGGGACGCGGTGGCGGACGCGGCGCCGGCCATGGGCATGGCGGGCACGATCCTGGGCCTTGTCGGCATGTTCGCAGGGATGGACGATCCCGCCACCATCGGCCCCGCCATGGCAATCGCGCTGCTGACCACCTTTCACGGCATGGTGATCGCCAACATGGTCGCCGGGCCGATCGCGCGGCGGCTGGAGCGGCTGAGCGGGCTGGAGATCGCCTGGCAGCGCGAGCTGGCGGAGCGGCTGGTCGCCATCGGCCGGCGCGAGGCGGTGCCCGTCGCCGCAGCCGCGCAACCCGTCCATTCCCGCCGATCCGCCCTGCGCGAGGCGGCATGAACCGCGCGCAAAGGCGATCCCGCTGGGCGCTGAGCTTTGCCGATCTGTGCCTGCTGCTGCTCGGCTTTTTCGTGCTGCTCCAGGCCCATGGCGCGCGGGACAATGCGCTTGCGGGCCTCAAGGCCTATTTCCGGGATGGCCGGGGCGGCGGGGCCAGTCCCGTGGATGCGGACATTCCGGCCGCCGCCCTGTTCGTGCCCGATGAAGCGATGCTGACCCCCGCCGGGCGGGCGCGCATCGGCGCGATCGCGCGGGAGGCGCGGAAAACGGGCGATTTCGTGCGGATTTCCTCGCGCGGCAGCGACGCCGGCTCCGCCCGGTTCGACGGCTGGGATTTGGCCGCCGCGCGGGTGGGCGCCGTCGCCCGGGCGCTGGCGGAGGCGGGACTTGCCCCGGAGCGCATCGGCATATCCGGCCCCGACAGCGATTTCGCGGCCGGCCGGGCCGCGCAAACCCTCATGATCCGGGCGGCAGCGCCATCACGCTGAGCCTTGGCACGTTTCTTGCTTTTATGAGGCGATCATGAGCAGGATGCGCAACATGCGGAAATTTTTCGTCCTCTGGATCCTCGGATCGCTTCTCGCCGGCCCGGCTTTCGCGCAGGGCTTCGAGAATCTCGACCGGATCGACAGCCTCGTCGCCACCACGGTCGGCGCCGATATCGGCCAGCCCGGCGGCGCAATCGCGCCTGTCGATCGTCGCTTGCGCCTTGTCGCCTGCCCGCAGATTCCCGCCGTCGAAGGCCCGGTTTTCGGCGCCGCCATCGTGCGCTGCGACAAGATTGGCTGGCGCATCCG
>DATJLC010000028.1:0-1848 GCA_035490755.1 Sphingobium sp. | reverse complement strand
GCGCAGGGCGGTGCGGGCGACATCGTCCTGGTCGAGGCGCTTGTCCTGTTCCTCCTCGACGAGCTTGTCCCATGCGTCGGCGACCCGCATGCGCCGCCGCTTGCGCGGCTGCTGGCCGAGCGCCTTGCCCATGAGGTCGGAGAGGTTGATCATGCCGATCTGCCCGCCCATGCCGGGCAGCTCCATGGGCATGGCCGGGCTGTCCGCCACCTCGATCTCGACCTCCACCTCGTTCATCTGGTCGGCCTCGATCCGCTGGCGGAAGGACACGCGGGTCGCCTGGCTGGCCTCCTTGCCGGTCAAGGCGTCGAGCAGGCGTTCCATCGCGGCCTCGCTGGCGGGCTGGCGCACCGCCTCGCGGCGGCGGTCACGCTCCAGGCGCACGGCTTCCTCGACAAGGTCGCGGGCGATCTGCTCGACATCGCGGCCGACATAGCCAACCTCGGTGAACTTGGTCGCCTCGACCTTGACGAAGGGCGCGTCGGCCAGCCTGGCGAGGCGGCGGCTGATCTCGGTCTTGCCGCAGCCGGTGGGGCCGATCATCAGGATGTTCTTGGGCGTCACCTCGTCGCGCAGCTCGGGCTTGAGCTTCTGGCGGCGCCAGCGGTTGCGCAGCGCCACGGCGACCGCGCGCTTCGCATCCTTCTGGCCGACGATGTGGGCATCAAGCGCTGCGACGATGGCTTTCGGCGTGAGTTGGTTGTCCATTCGGTGCCTGTTGCTAGAAAGTTTCAGGAGGCGCTGTCGAGCGCTTCGAGGGTGAGCTGGTCATTGGTATAGACGCACAGTTCGGCAGCAATGGCCATGGCCCGGCGCGCGATCTTTTCCGCGTCATCCTCATAGTCCATCAGCGCCCGCGCGGCGGACAGCGCGAAATTGCCGCCGGAGCCGATGGCGGCGATGCCATCGACCGGCTCCAGCACGTCGCCATTGCCCGTGACGATCAGCGTCACGTCCTTGTCGGCGACGGCCATCATCGCCTCGAGGTTGCGCAGATATTTGTCGGTGCGCCAGTCCTTCGCCAGCTCCACCGCCGCGCGCATCAATTGGCCGCTATGGCGCTCCAGCTTGGCCTCGAGCCGCTCGAACAGGGTGAAGGCGTCGGCCGTGGCGCCGGCAAACCCGCCGATCACGCTGCCGTCGTGCAGTCGCCGGACCTTGCGGGCATTGGGTTTCATGACGGTCTGGCCCATGGAGACCTGCCCGTCGCCGATGACGACCACGCGTCCCCTTTTCCGGACAGAGAGAATGGTGGTGCCGTGCCAGACGGGCGCGGAGCGATGTTCTGAATCGGACATGGCGGCGGATATGGGGCGAGGCTGATGGGCGCGCAAGTCCGCTGATGTCGTCGCTTTGCCGCGCGGCGGGGCACAGATGCTTGACAGGTGCCGCCGCTGGCGTCAAAGGCGCTGCTTTCCGCGACAGCGCGGGCGCGTAGCTCAGTGGTAGAGCACACCCTTCACACGGGTGGGGTCGTAGGTTCAATCCCTACCGCGCCCACCATGGCCGCACGGGCGGTTTCCGATTATAACCCTGTTCAGGAATGGCGGCGCATGATAGCGCTGTGGGATACGTATCGATCCGCAACCTTTGACGACGCTGCAAGCTGCTGAAGTCCCGACCGATCGATCGTGCGGTGCATGACCTGTTCGGAGACCGTTCGACCATGACAGATGATCCCGATTCGCTGGCGGTCGAGCCTGCCGATCTCGGCCTCGATCTCTACGGCAACCCGCTGCCCCATCACGACGCCGCGCCCCGGACGCCGCATGGGGCTGTGCCGCTGCGCCGGCCCGGATCGGTCCGCCGGACAATGTCCATCGATATCGACTGGCCGAGCGGTGGCAT
>DATJLC010000027.1:0-1564 GCA_035490755.1 Sphingobium sp. | reverse complement strand
GGGTGAGGGGGGCGATGATGGGACGGTGTGCCATGCAGCAGAATTGCACCCCTCACCCCAGCTTTGCCACGTCGCTGCGCTCCTGGCGTCGCTACCCTCTCCCCAGAGGGGCGAGGGTGCGCTGGGCTCGCCCCTCGGAGTTTTACAATGACCATCGACCGCCGCACATTCGCCGATAAGCCCACCCTCGCCAAGGAGCTGGCCGAGGCGGTGGCCGATCGCATCCGCAGCGCGATCGTCGAGCGCGGCATTGCGGCCATCGCGGTCAGCGGCGGCTCGACCCCGGGCCGCTTCTTCCAGGCGCTAGGCAAGACCAAGGATATCGACTGGTCCAAGGTCATCGTAACGCTGGTCGATGAGCGCTGGGTCGATGAAACCAGCGACCGCTCCAACGCGCTGCTGGTCAATGAGCGCATGCTGCAGGGCCCCGCGGCTACGGCGCGCTTCTTTCCGCTCTATTCGGGCGGCGATGCACCGGACGCCACCGGTGTCGCCAAGACCAATGCGCTGCTGGCGCAACTGCCCGAGCAGTTCGCCGCCGTCGTCCTGGGCATGGGCAGCGATGGCCACACGGCCTCGTTCTTCCCCGGCGGCGACACGCTCGCTGAAGCACTGAGTGCCGAAGGCCCGGCTATCGCCATCCGCGCGCCCGGCGCCGGCGAGCCGCGCATCACCTTTACCCTTCCGCGTCTCCTCCGCACGGATGGGCTGTACCTTCATATCGAAGGGGAGGAAAAGGCCGACGTTCTCGACACGGCTCTGGGTGATGGTCCTGTTGAGGACATGCCCATTCGTGCCGTCTTGCGGTCCGGCCACGCCGTCACTGTCTACTGGTGCCCCTGAGTCCCCTTCGCGGTCCCCAATCGACCGCTTAGGCCACTTTGGGCTCCAGTCCCGGAGCGTTCTCAAGAAAAGTGATCCCACTTTTCTGGTTCGAGAACGCGACCACTGAAAGGTTAGGAGCTCGACCATGTCTGTCCGCCAGGCCATCCAGGATGTCACCGATCGTATCGCGGCGCGTAGCCGCGACAGCCGGCGGGACTATCTCGATCGACTCGATGCCGCGCGCGAAGCCGGCGTCCACCGCGCTGTGCTCTCTTGCGGCAACCTTGCCCATGCCTTCGCCGCCTGCACCCCGGCCGAAAAGGCGGCTTTGGCCGGCAACAAGACGCTGAATCTGGGCATCGTCACCAGCTACAATGACATGCTAAGTGCGCACCAGCCCTATCAATTCTACCCCGATATCATCAAGGAAGCGGCCCGCGCCATTGGCGCCACGGCGCAGGTGGCCGGTGGCGTGCCGGCCATGTGCGATGGCGTGACGCAGGGTCAGCCGGGCATGGATCTGAGCCTGTTTTCCCGCGATGTCATCGCCATGGCGACGGCCATTTCGCTCAGCCACAACATGTTCGATGCCGCAGTTTATCTGGGAATCTGCGACAAGATCGTGCCCGGACTGTTGATCGGAGCGCTGACTTTCGGACACCTTCCTGCGGTTTTCGTCCCGGCCGGCCCGATGCCCTCGGGCATCCCCAATGACGAGAAGAGCAAAGTCCGCCAGCTC
>DATJLC010000026.1:0-2111 GCA_035490755.1 Sphingobium sp. | reverse complement strand
GCTCACCACCATGCGCCTGCTGCTGTCGCGCCTGCCGTTCCTGCCGAACAAGGACCTGGCCTTTGCCGGCCTCGCCGCCTTTTTCGTGGGCAATGATTCCCTGCTGGTGGCCGCCATGGCGCTGATGGCCAGCCTCTCGCTCGCCGCGCACATAATGGTGGGCATGACCCTGGGCGCTGTCGAATTGTTCAAGGAAGGACGCTCGAGCACATGATCTCGCTGCTGATACTTGCCGCCTACATCCCCTCCTCGCCCGATCTCGGCAAGGCCGAGGGGCAATGCCGCGCCAATGAGCAGGGGCCGGCCTTCATCATCGACGTCAATGGCCTCAAGGACCGCCAGGGCAATCTGAAGCTGGAGCTTTATCCGGCGAACGACCAGGATTTCCTGGCCGACGACAATGTCCTGATTATGGCCGGCAAGCCGTTCCGCCGGGTGGAGGTGCCCGTTCCGGCCGGAAGCGGCACCGCCCAGCTGTGCATCCGGGCGCCGGGGCCGGGCACTTATGCGCTGACCCTGCTGCACGACCGGGACGCCAACCGGAAGTTCGGTCTATCGATCGACGGCATCGGCTTTGCCGGCAATCCCAAGCTCGGCTGGTCCAAGCCCAAGGCGGCGGCCGCCAAGGCCACCGTCGGCAGTGCACCGGCACGGATCAGCATCACGATGAATTACCGGCGGGGCCTGTTTTCCTTTGGCCCGATCAGCAAGTGAAGTATCGTTGATCCCATGCGGATCGTCGATGTTTGCGCCTTCTATACCCCTGCGGGCGGCGGCGTTAAGACCTATGTGGAACAAAAGCTCCAGGCGGCCGAACGGCACGGGCATGAGGTCATCATCCTCGCGCCGGGGGAGGAGAATGGCACGCTCCGCAGCACGGGCGCCGGCAAGGTCCTGACGCTGGCGGGGCCGCGCTTTCCGCTCGACCGCCGCTATGGCTATTTCAACGACGAGGCTGCGCTCCACGACCAGCTCACCGCGCTTGCGCCCGACATCGTCGAGGCGTCGTCGCCCTGGGGCAGCGCCGCCATGGTCGCGCGCTGGCCGGGCAGCGCGCCGCGCGCGCTCATCATGCATGCCGATCCGCTTTCGGCCTATGCCTATCGCTGGTTCTCGCCCTTTGCGAGCGAGGCGGTGATCGACCGCGGCTTCGACTGGTATTGGCGTCATCTGCGCCGGCTCGACCAGCAGTTCCAGATGATCGTCAGCGCCAGCCCGAGCCTGTCGGCGCGGCTGACCGCGGGCGGCCTCCACCATGTCGAAACGATCCCGATGGGGGTGACGGCGGGCGTCTTCTCACCCGCGCTGCGCGACGAGGCATTGCGCGCACGCCTGCTGGAACGCTGCGATTTGGGGCCCGACGGCCTGTTGCTGCTCGGCGTCGGCCGCCACGCCCCGGAAAAGCGCTGGCCGATGGTGATAGAGGCGGTCACTGCCGCCAGCTATGACCGGCCGATCGGCCTCGTCATCATCGGCGATGGCCGCCAGCAGGCGCGGGTCGTCCGGGCGGTGGACAACAACCCGCATATCCACCTGACCGCCCCCACCCGCAACCGCACCATGCTGGCCCGGCTCTATGCGAGCGCCGACGCCCTGGTCCATGGCTGCGAGGCCGAGACATTCGGGATGGTCCCGGCCGAGGCGCTGGCCAGCGGAACGCCGATCATCGTGCCCGACTCCGGCGGCGCCTCCGATCAATATGCCCCCGCGCTCGGCGAGCAGTACAAGGCGCGCGACGGCGCCTCGCTCGCCAAGGCGATCCGCCGCTTCTCCGACAATGGGCGCGGCCATTACACCGCCCGGGCCGTCGAGGCGGCGGCCCAGGTCCGCACCGAGGACGAACATTTCCGCGCGTTGTTCGCCAGCTATGAGGCCCTCGTCGACCACTGAAAATCCAGCCAATTATCGCCGGCCCCTCCCCCGCAGTAAAGGAATGTACGCCATGCGCAGAGCCCTCGCCGCCTTCGTGACCCTCGGCGGCGCGCTTGCCTTGGGCGCGTGCGAACCGCCGCCGCTCTATGTTGATCAGGCCTATATAAGGCTGTCGCCCAATCCCGAATCCCCATCGGCGGGCTATTTCACGGTTCATGGCGGCGGCGAGGCGGTGACGC
>DATJLC010000025.1:0-11089 GCA_035490755.1 Sphingobium sp. | reverse complement strand
CCCTCGCGCACCAGCCAGTCGGCAAGATCGGTGGCCGTGGCAAAGCCGCTTTCCGCGAGGTCGCGCATCCGGTCGGTGCGAAATGTCACGGTCTCCACCATGCCGGTCATCGCCGCGATCGACAGGCCGAGCAGGTCATGCGCCTCGAACACCGGCGGCTTGTCGTCCTGCATGTCCTTGGAATACGCGAGCGGCAGGCCCTTCATGGTGACGCACAGTGACGTCATGCAGCCCATGATCCGCCCGGCATGGCCGCGCACCAGCTCGGCGGCGTCGGGATTGCGCTTCTGCGGCATGATCGAGCTGCCGGTCGAATAGGCGTCGGGCAGCGAGACAAAGCCGAAGGGCTGGCTCGCCCAGATGATGAACTCCTCGGCCAGGCGCGACAGGTGCAGCGCGATCTGGGTCGCCGCCATCAGATAATCGAGCGCGAAGTCGCGGTCCGACACGGCGTCGAGGCTGTTGGCGGTCGGCCGGTCGAAGCCCAGTGCGCTGGCGGTCGCGTGGCGGTCGATGGGAAAGCCCGTGCCGGCGAGCGCCGCGCTGCCGAGCGGGCATTCGTTGAGGCGCGCGCGCGCATCGGCGAGACGCGCGCGGTCCCGCCGCAGCATCTCGTAATAGGCCATCAAATGATGGCCGAGCGTCACCGGCTGCGCGGACTGGAGATGGGTGAAGCCGGGCATGATGGCGTCGGCATAAGATTCCGCCCGGTCCAGCAGCGCTGCCTGGAGGCCCGCGAGGCCGCTCATCACCTCGTCGATGGCATCGCGCACCCACAGCCGAAAATCGGTCGCCACCTGGTCGTTGCGCGAGCGGGCGGTGTGGAGGCGCCCGGCGACAGGCCCGATCTTGTCGGCGAGCCGGGCCTCGGTCGCCATGTGGATGTCCTCGAGGGCAAGGTCATCCGGCACGCCCTCCGCCTCATAATCCGCCGCGACCGCTTCAAGGCCGGCAACGATGGCATCGGCGTCGGCCTGCGCGATGATCGCCTGCGCGCCCAGCATCCGGGCATGGGCGATCGATCCCGCAATGTCCTGCCGCCACAAGCGCTTGTCGAACGGCAAGGAGGCATTTATCTCGCGCATCACGGCAGCCGGCCCGTCCGCGAAACGGCCGCCCCACATGCTGTTTGCTCCGCCCGACCGGGAGATTGTCTTGCGCACCGAAATCGCCTTGCTCCTGCTGTGCGGCCTGTCGCTCTTGTCCGCGGGTTGCGATAGGCGATCCGGGCCCGCCGGGCAAGGCGAGGACAATGCCAGCGTGCCGACGTCCGGGGAAGTCGTGCCTTCCGCCGCCGCGCCAAAGTCTTTTGATGCGAAGATCGATCGCAGCCATGCCGGCAAGGATGCGCCGGACTTCGTCTTTTCAGGGGCGGACAACAAGGATGTCTCGCTGGCCGACTTCCGGGGCCGGCCGATGCTGGTCAATCTGTGGGCCACATGGTGCGGGCCGTGCGTGGCGGAAATGCCAACCCTCGACACGGTCGCCGCGCGCTATGGCAAGGCTGGTCTCGCCGTGCTGGCGGTGTCGCAGGACATGGGCGACGCGGCCGAGGTCGCGGCCTTCTTCGCCAAGCGCAAGCTGCCCAACCTGACGCTCTATCGAGACCCCGAAAACCAGCTCGGCTTTCATTATGCGACGGGTCTGTTGCCGACGACCGTCCTTTACAATCGCCAGGGCCGTGAGGTCGCCCGCGTCGCCGGCGCGATGGACTGGTCCGGCAAGCAGGCTGAGGCGCTGATCGACGAGGCGTTGGAATAAGGCTGAATGGCTTTGGTTTTAACCCAACCCCGTTCGTGCTGAGTAGGGACTGAGCTTGTCGAAGGCCCGTATCGAAGCATTCGCGCCAAGCCTTGAAACGAGTCACGTGCCTCGTTTCAACCTTCGATACGCCACTTCGACGGGCCTGTCCTGAGCGCCTGCCTTGGCAGGCAGTCGAAGGGCTCAGTGGCTACTCAGGACGAACGGCAACATTTGAAGTCACCATGCTCTAGTTCGCCGGAAACCGCTCCACGATCCGCGCCAGCGCGGTCTTCAGGGCGGGCATTTCTTCATCGCTGGTCACGCCCAGCCGCACCAGCGTCAGGCCCTGGCGCGGCGAGACGATGACATACTGCCCCTGCAGGCCTGTGGCACCAAACACGCTGGCATAGGCGCGGCCCGGAAAGAGCGCGTGTTCCGCGCCCGGACGGTTCAGCCAGACATGGCCGCCATAGCCGGCGTTCTCCGGGGAGGGTGTCGTCATGAACCGCACCCAGCGGTCGGAGATGACCTGCCGCCCGCCGACCCGGCCACGATTGCGCAGTAACTCGCCCAGCTTGGCATAGTCGCGCGCCGTCATGTGCATCAGCGCGCCGCCGATCATGGTGCCGCGCGCGTCGAACTCGGGGACGAGGCTTGTCAGGCCGACCTGGTCGATCAGCCGCTGCTCGACAAAGCGCATCATGGCGTCGCGCCGGTCGCGCGGAGCCTCGCTGTCGGTGAGGAGGCGCGTCATCATGTCGCACAGGATCAAGGTGGTCGCGCTGTCATAATGAAAGGCGGTGCCCGGCCTGCGGGCAAGCGGCCGCGATTCGGCATAGCGCGCCATGTCGGGCGCACCATCGCCCACCAGCATGCGAAGGGCGTCGGTTTCCTCGAGCGGGCCCTCCTTTTCCTTGTGCGCGATGCCCGACGCCATGTTGAGCATCTGGCGCAGGGTGATGTCGCCGCGCGGATCCGCGCCCTGCCGCCAGGCCGGCACCGGCACGGGACCATCCAGCGCCAGGCGGCCGTCCGAGACCATGATGCCGACGAGCACCGCCGTGACTGTCTTTGCAACGGACCAGCTCAGGAGCTTGCTGTCCGGCCCGAAGCCCGGCGCATAGCGTTCAGCGACGATCTTGCCGTCATGTAGCACCAGAACGGCTCGTGTCCTGCCAAGCGGCTCGGCGGGATCCTCGTCGAACAGCGGCTCGACCACATTGTGCAGGTTCGCCGCGCTGACCGCCGAATCGCCGGCATAGCGCACAATCGGCCCCTCATCGGCGGCGGGTGCCGTGCCGGCGAGCGCCAACAAGCAGGAGAGGCCAAGGCCCAAAAGCGTTTTGATATTCATTCCGACCGCCCTTAGAGCGATTTGCAGCGCCCGGCGCAATCAGGGAGGCTTATGAGCGCGCGATTCAACTGGCGGATTGTCGCCCTGCCCGCGGCGGGACTGGTCCTGGCCTATGGCGCCTGGCACTGGTCCGCCTGGGCGCGCAAGGCTTCGATCGCCGCCGGCTTTGGCGCGCGGGTCGCTTGTTCCTGCCGCTATGTCGAGGGGCGGGACATTGCCAGCTGCAAGACCGATTTCGAGGGGCTTCCGGCCATGGGGCTGGTACTTCTCAGCGATCAGCCCGACGAACGCACGGTAGAGGCCAGCGTCCCCTTGCTCGCCCGCCGCAGCGCCCACGCGGTGCCCGGATTCGGCTGTGTCATGGACAGGCGCGAATGAAGGCGCGGCACAAGGCCGAATCGCCGAGTCGGAAACGCATGTGGAATGATCCTTTCCGATCGTTTCGATCGTGAGTTCCATTCGTCCCGCTTAGCTATCGATTCGTCCCGAGGCCAAGAACGGCGATTCGGAGTTGGGGGGATAATCTGATACCCGCTTCGTCAATCAGAAAAGCGTCGGGTTAGGTAGTGAAAAATCGAAATGCTGGCATGTCCGGCATCATTGCGCGTCTTGCCGCAATGATGCCGGAAAGAGAGATATTCGTGCGTGCCGGCGGCACTGTACGGTTCATTCTCATCACGAGGCGCATGCAATTGGGCGCGCTCGCCCTGTTAGCGGCCCTGGTCCTGGTATGGGCCATGGGGATTGGCGTCACGCTCTGGCGGCAGGCGTCAGTGGTAGCCGCGCAGGCAAGCCTCGCCGAGCAGCGCTCCAACGTCAGCAGCGAGGCTGCCCGGGCCAGCGCCGAGCGGCAATCGGTGGATGCGGTCGCGCGTGAACTCGAACAGCGGCAGGACGCTCTCGACGCGCTGATGGACAGCCATTTCGGCAAGGATGTCGACCAGACGCGCGTTGTCGGCCAGGGCCCGACCGCTGCCGCGCAGCCGAACGCATCGGAGCGCTTTGCCCTGATCCGCGAGCGCCAGGAGATGTTCGCCCGGACCCTGACGCGCGCGGCCGAGACGCGCCTTGCCAAGCTCGAGGCCGCGATCCGGGGCGTCGGCCTCAATCCCGCCCAACTGGCCAGGGGCGCTCAGGGTGGTCCCTTTGTTCCCGCCGGACAGCTCGGCATCATGGACAAGGATGCCAATTTGCGGTCGCTGTTCAACCTGCTCGGCCGGCTGAGCATGCTCGAAGCGGCGTTCACCGTCCTGCCCTCCGGCCGGCCGACCCTTTCGCCGATGATGACCAGCACCTACGGTTACCGTCGTGATCCGTTCAACGGCATGCCGGCCTTTCACGCTGGCGTCGATTTTCCGGGCGCGCACGGACAACCGATCCTCGCGGCCTCCAGCGGCCGGGTTGTCTTCGCCGGGCGCAAGAGCGGTTATGGCAATTGCATCGAGATCGACCATGGCCACGCCATCATCACGCGCTACGCCCATCTTGCCGGGTTCGGCGCCCGCCCAGGCCAGATGGTGCAGCGGGGGCAGCAGATCGGCCGGATGGGGTCCACCGGCCGTTCCACCGGCACACATCTTCACTTCGAGGTTCGGGTCAACGGCGCTGCGGTCAATCCACGGCCGTTTTTGGAGGCAAGACAGGATGTTCTCGAAACGGGGGAAGCAGGCATTGGCGCAACGCAGCGCGCCAGCAACCGGGGCTAGGCAGGTTCCCTTTTCGTTGATCGGCAGCGATGTCTCGATCGTCGGCAACATTGAGGCGTCGGTCGATCTTCACATCGACGGGCGGGTCGATGGCGACATAGCCTGTGCCGCGCTCGTCCAGGGACCGGACAGCCGCATCAAAGGACATATCACCGCCAGGACAGCGCGCGTCGCCGGGGTGATTGAAGGCAGCATCGCCGCCGACGAACTCATCGTGGAAGCGAGCGCCCGCATCATCGGCGACGTGACCTATGGTTCGATCAGCATCGCGCCGGGCGGCCAGGTCGCTGGCCTGTTCGCACACAGGAACGGCGCGCAGGGTGCTGACCTCAAGCTGGTGAGCAGCGAGGGTTGATGGCTTCCGCCGATCACGACCTATGCTGTTGAGGGTGTTCTGCGAAAGCAGGGTCTTTGGAAAAGACTATAGTCATTCCCGCGAAAGCGGGAATCCAGAGTCGGGAGCGCGGTTTTCCGTGGCCCTGGATCCCCGCTTTCGCGGGGATGACGGTAAAAAGCGCGTTTTGCAAAGGTCTCGCGAAAGCAGGAACCCAGGACCACGCGCTTTCCCCTGCGGCACTGGCCTCCTGCTTTCGCAGGAGCACGCGTAAGCAGGGCTTCGGGTTCGCACCAAGGGGCAGTTGCGCCGCACAACAGAAAAGGCCCCGGCCGTTGCCAGCCGGGGCCTTTTCCATGTCTTGCCGATGCGGCTCAGAGCTTTTCGGTCAGCTCCGGCACGACCTTGAAGAGATCGCCCACCAGGCCGATGTCGGCGACCTGGAAGATGGGTGCGTCCTCGTCCTTGTTGATGGCGATGATGGTCTTGGAATCCTTCATGCCGGCAAGGTGCTGGATCGCGCCGGAAATGCCGACCGCGATATAGACTTCCGGTGCGACGATCTTGCCGGTCTGGCCGACCTGATAGTCGTTGGGCACATAGCCCGCGTCCACGGCCGCGCGGCTTGCACCGACAGCAGCGCCCACCTTGTCGGCGAGCGGGAAGATGACCTGCTGGAAGGTCTCGGCATCCTTGAGCGCACGGCCGCCGGAGACGATGACCTTGGCGCTGGTCAGCTCAGGCCGTTCCGACTTGGCGATTTCCGCGCCGACGAAGCTGGAGAGGCCGGTGTCGCCGGTGGAGGCGATCGCCTCGACCGCGGCAGAGCCGCCTTCGCGCGCCGCCTTCTCGAAGGCCGTGCCGCGCACGGTGATGACGAGCTTGGCGTCGCTCGATTCGACCGTGGCGATGGCGTTGCCGGCGTAGGTCGGGCGGGTGAAGGTCTTGGGGCCCTCGACCGAGAGGATGTCCGAGACCTGCGCGACGTCGAGCAGCGCGGCGACGCGCGGCGCGATGTTCTTGCCGTTCGAGGTCGCCGGCGCGACAAAGGCGTCGTGACCGGCCATCAGCGCGACGACCAGCGGCGCGACATTCTCGGCCAGCGCATTCTCATAAGCGGCATCGTCGGCGAGGTGGACCTTGGCGACGCCCGCGATCTTTGCGGCCTGCTCCGCGACCGCGCCGCAGCCCTTGCCGGCAACGAGGAGATCCACTTCGCCCAGCTTGGACGCGGCGGTGACGGCGGCGAGTGTCGCGTCCTTGACCGACGCATTGTCATGTTCGACCCAGACGAGCGTCTTCATGCGGCTACTCCCAGTGCTTTCAGTTTGGCGACCAGCTCATCGACATCGGCGACCTTGATGCCGGCCTGGCGCTTGGCCGGCTCGGAAACCTTGAGCGTCTCGAGCCGAGGCGCGACGTCCACGTCATAATCGGCTGGCGTCTTGGTCGCGAGCGGCTTGGACTTGGCCTTCATGATATTGGGCAGCGAGGCGTAGCGCGGCTCGTTGAGGCGAAGGTCGGTGGTGACGATCGCCGGCATGGCGAGCTTCACCGTCTCCAGGCCGCCATCGACCTCGCGGGTCACATCGACCTTGTCGCCGGCCAGTTCGACCTTGGAGGCAAAGGTGCCCTGCGGCCAGCCCAGCAGCGCGGCGAGCATCTGGCCGGTCTGGTTCGAATCGTCGTCGATTGCCTGCTTGCCGAGGATGACCAGGCCAGGCGTTTCCTCCGCCGCGACCTTGGCGAGCAGCTTGGCGACGCCCAGCGGCTCGACCTCGTCATCGGTCTGGATCAGGATCGCGCGGTCGGCACCCATGGCAAGTGCGGTGCGCAGGGTCTCCTGCGCCTTGGCCGGCCCGATCGACACTGCGACAATCTCTGTCGCGACGCCCTTTTCCTTGAGGCGGATAGCCTCCTCGACCGCGATCTCGTCGAAGGGGTTCATCGACATCTTGACGTTGGCAAGGTCGACGCCCGTGCCGTCAGCCTTCACCCGCGGCTTCACATTGTAATCGATCACCCGCTTCACGGGCACGACAATCTTCATGATCTTGCTCCTACTCCCGAACGCCGGTTTAGCCTGCCTGGCGCACCTGCGCCACGATCTTCCTGGCCGCGTCGCCCAAATCGTCCGCGGAGACGATTGGTAGACCCGACTCGCTCAGAATGTCCTTGCCCTTTTGGACATTGGTGCCTTCCAAACGGACGACCAGCGGAACCGAAAGGTTCACCTCCCGCGCGGCGGCGACGATGCCTTCCGCGATGGTGTCGCACTTCATGATGCCGCCGAAGATGTTGACCAGAATGCCCTTCACGGCGGGGTCGGCCAGGATGATCTTGAAGGCCGCCGTCACCTTCTCCTTGCTGGCGCCGCCGCCGACGTCGAGGAAGTTGGCGGGGAACATGCCGTTGAGCTTGATGATGTCCATCGTCGCCATGGCGAGGCCGGCGCCGTTGACCATGCAGCCGATGTCGCCGTCGAGCTTGATGTAGGCGAGGTCATATTTGCTCGCCTCCAGCTCCATCGCGTCTTCCTCGGTCTCGTCGCGCAGCTCGAGTAGGTCCAGGTGGCGGAACATGGCGTTGCTGTCGAAGCCGACCTTGGCATCGAGCACCTGCAGCTTGCCGTCGGCGGTGATGGCGAGCGGGTTGATCTCGATCTGGCTGGCGTCGGTGCCGATGAAGGCGTCATAGAGCGCCTGCGTCACCTTGGCGGCCTGCTTGGCGAGGTCGCCGGTCAGGCCGAGCGCGGCCGCGACCGAGCGGCCATGGTGCGGCATCAGGCCGGTCGCCGGGTCGACGGTGAGGGTGCGGATCTTCTCCGGGGTCGAATGGGCGACCTCCTCGATGTCCATGCCGCCCTCGGTCGAGGCGACGATGGCGATGCGGCCGGTGGCGCGATCGACGAGCAGCGCGAGGTAGAATTCCTTCTCGATGTCGACGCCGTCGGTCACATAGAGGCGGTTGACCTGCTTGCCCGCCGGGCCGGTCTGCACGGTGACGAGTGTGTTGCCGAGCATGTCGGTCGCATGGGCGCGGACTTCCTCGGCGGTCTTGGCGAGGCGCACGCCGCCCTTGGCTTCGGGCGCGAGCTCCTTGAACTTGCCCTTGCCGCGGCCGCCAGCGTGGATCTGCGCCTTGACGACATAAAGGGGCCCGGGGAGCTTGCCGGCGGCGGCGACCGCTTCCTCGACGCTCAGCGCCGCAAAGCCGGCGGGCACGGGGGCGCCGAATTTCGCCAGAAGTTCCTTCGCCTGATATTCATGGATATTCATGGGGCCGCCTCATGCTGGGGAGTTGCAAATTGACGTTGGCCCCAAGCATGTTTGCGAGGTCGCGTCCAGAGCGACTCGCAGGCGGAGTTTTGCAAAGTTGCGAACTACAGCCCAAGCGCGCAGCGGGCGGCGGCCTTGCTGGTGACGAGCAGGATTTCCGGATCCCTGAGCGCGCGAACCTGGTGCAACAGGCGCTCCACGCTGGTCGTCATCGGGTCGAGATCGCCGACGCGCGACAGGGATTTGAGGCGCATGAGCTGCGTCACGCTCAGCCGGGGCGTCATGTCGTGCGCCATGCAGGATGAGAGGGCCGGCGGCAATCCGGCATCGATGAGGCCTGTGCGCAACTGACGCTCCGGCGAGGCGCAGGCGGCCAGCAGGCAAACGGCCAATAAAGCGGAGGCGCGGGCGGGAAAGGCCATCATACCCCCGGCAGCCGTGCGGCGATCGGGTCCCACCAGCCGGTCATCAGCATGGCGGTGTAGAATGCCCCAATGCCCAGCGAAAGGCCGAAGCCAAGCGCGCTCGCCCAGTGCACCCGGCCCATCGACCGGCGGTCCCACAGCAGCAGCGGCACGAAGCACAGGGCGGACAACAGAGCGAGTATGCCCATGCCGATCGGGGTCGGCGGCGCGATCGGAAAGCGCCCGATCGCCGGATGCATCATGAGCAGCGCCGCGCCCAGCATCAGCCGCTTGTGCGCCTGGGCCTGGCGGCGATAGCGCCAGCCGAGCGCGATCAGCAGCGCGAAGGCCGGAATGCCGGACAGCGGCAGGGCGGTCCAGGACAGCGCGGTGATGCCCGGCGGCTGGTTGGCCCGCGCCACCTGCCCGACGCCTATCGCATACATCATCGGTATCATGAGGAGCGCCAGCGCCACGCCCGCGATCCCCAGCTGGCGATGAATGTCGCGCCGGTTGCCCGCGACCAGCAGCGCCTGGGTCAGAAAGATGAGCATCCAGGCGCTAAACACCAGCCCATGCACCATCACCATGGGCGGCAGGGTCGGGTTGGGCCGGGGCGATATGTTGACCAGCCCCCGCAGGTAGAAGCTCTGCGCAAAGCCCAGAAAGACGATGGCGATCATGAAGACCGCCATGCCCGAATAGAAACGCCGTTCCGCGTTCAGCCGTTCGCCTGCAACCGTGGCCATGTCGCGCTCTCCCCCCGAGAAAACAGGCGCAATCTAATCCAATGCCCGGCTGGCTCAAAGGCCGAATTGCTGGCGCCCGGCGCTATCGGCAGCGGATGTTGTTGCGGTCGATGGCATGGCCGGCCAGCGCGCCCGCGCCGGCGCCCAACACGGTGCCCAGCGTCTTGCTGCCGCCCGGCGCGATGATGTTGCCGAGAATGCCGCCGGCCAGGCCGCCGACGATGACGCCGGTGGTGCCATCCGGCTTGCGGCAGTAATATTCGCCGCGCGCGTCGCGATAGATATGGTCGTCGTCCCGCAGATAATAGCCGTCATTGCTGTAGGCATAGCCGGGGCGGTCGTAGCCACCATAGGTGTCGCAGGCGGCCAGCGGCATGGCGGCCGCGATCGCGATCAGAAGGGGGGTACGCATCGGACTTCCTCTTTTGCTGCTTGGAACGCCATTACAACGTTTCGCGCGGCCAAGGGTTGCCCGCGGCCGGGAGACCCACTCAGGTCGGGTGGGGCGTCTGCATGCCCGAGCCGCCGCCCATGCCCGAGCCGGCCATGCCCGTACTGCCGCCCATGCCGCTGCTGCCGCCGCCGCCCATGGACGACGATCCGCGCTCGGCCCGGCGCATGTCGAGCCTGCGGTTGAAATCCTCGCCGAACCGCTTGAGCGCCCCGCTCTTGTAGAGCTGCCGTCCGGCGACCGCGGCGATGACCCCGAATACGAGAGTGCGTAGCATTGTCCGTTTCCTTGGCTGCATGTGTGAAACTGAGCCAACCATTCAACGGCGGAAATGTTGCTCAATCCGTCTCATCGGCGGCACGGCGGCAACGATGCACGGCCGCTATTGCCGTAACTGGTGGACGCATTTGCCAAGCGCGCAGTTTCGCAAAGTTCCCGCCCAAACGCCCTACTTCATCCCCCGCGCGGGGGCGCGTCACCTGTCGCGGAGGCGCCGCCGGAAGGACCGGAACAGCGCGTCATTGGCATCGCGGACCGCCGCGACGTCAGGCGGGGTGGGCGGGACATTGCCGATCAGCCCGGCCTCGACCAGCGCCGCCCAGCGGAGGCGGTGCTCAAGCTCCTCGGCGGTGTGGAAGGTGGCGAGGTCGGTGCGCCGGGATTGAAGAGGGCGGTTGTCGTTGGCCATGGCGGATGCTCCGTCGAGGGGTGGAGCGGCGATTAGGGCATGGGGGGCGGGGTGTAGGACAGGTCGTTGCCCGCCGCTGCGCGGGGCAGCGAAGAAGCAGGTGACGCTTCGGCTCGACGCGGACGTGATCGCGAAGTTTCGGGAGAGCGGGCCGGGCTGGCAGAGCCGGATGAACGAGGCGCTGAGGAAGGCGGCGGGGTTGTAGAAAGGGCGCGGTTCCCCCACTTACCATCAGACGGATTTAGGAATAGAGGCGCGCAAACATATCGATGTCGCGTTGCTCAAGATTTCGAATACCCTCCCCTTCATCGCAGATCAAAAACTCGCTCCAATGGAGGCTTTTAAACTTCTTCTTCATCCGTTTGGCTGAAACATCACGGAC
>DATJLC010000024.1:0-7252 GCA_035490755.1 Sphingobium sp. | reverse complement strand
GGATCGGCGCCCGGTAGAGGAGGAACCGGTCGACCAGGCCCGCGGCGAGGAAGGCGGCAGCAGCGCCCGCCCCGCCTTCGACCAGCAGCCGGTCGCCGATGAGGCCGGGCGCGGCGATATCGCCCGGCGTGGCGACGCGCAGCCAGCCCGCCGGAACGCCCGCCTTGTCCTGGCTGAGCAGCACCGGCTGGGGCGAGCGCCCCTCCAGCCCCGGCAGGCGCACGTCGAGACGCGGCGCATCGGCGGCGAGCGTGCCGCGCCCGACGAGGATCGCATCGGCCCGCGCCCGTTCGAGATGGGCATGGGCGCGCGCGGCCGCGCCGGTGATCCAGCGGCTCGATCCATCGGCCATGGCGATGCAGCCGTCGAGCGAGGTCGCGATCTTGAGGGTGACGAACGGCCGCCCCTTGAGCCGCCGCGTGAAATAGCCCGCCATGGCGTGGCGCGCCTCTGCCGCCAGGACGCCGGTCTCGACCGCGATCCCCGCCGCGCTGAGCAGGGACGCCCCCGCGCCATTGGTGCGCGGATCGGGATCGCCCGCCGCGATCACCACCCGGGCCAGCCCCGCGGCCACCAGCAGGTCCGCGCAGCGCGGGCCGCGCGCCGAGACATGGGCGCAGGGCTCCAGCGTGACATAGGCGGTGGCGCCCCGCGCCTTGTCGCCGGCCTGTGCCAGCGCCGCCGCCTCGGCATGGGGACGGCCGCCCGCCTGGGTCCAGCCGCGCCCGACGATGCGGCCATCGGCGACGATCAGGCAGCCGACATTGGGATTGACGCCAGTGCGCGCGGCGCCGCGCTCCGACAGCGCGATCGCCGCCGCCATGAAGCGCGCGTCATCGCTCACGGCCGAAGCGCTCAACGGCTCGCGGTCTGCCCGGGCGCGGGCCGGCCGGCCTCACGCGCTTCGGCCTCGGCGATGCGGGCGTCGAGGCGCTTGTTGACCGCCGCGATCACCGCGAGACGGCGGGCGCGGTTGCGCGCCTCCTCCTCCTTCCAGTCGATGCCGAAGCGGTCGGCGACGGACTGGAACTCGCGCTGCTTCTTCTCCAGCAGGACCTCATAGGCGGCAAGGTCGGCCTTCTGCCGTTTCAATATGTCGCTGTCCTTGCGGTCGGCCATCCAGCTTTCGACATAGATGATCTCCTTCTCGTTGGAGACCGGCACCCGCGCGTCGAGATAGAAGGCCCAGATGATGAGCCCGGTCAGCGCCGCCGACAGCCCGAGCAGGGGCCATTTATGCGGGCGGCGCCCGGCGAGAAGGTCGCGCAGGTCCGCAAAGGCGCTCTTGGGCGAAACCGGGCGGGGCAGGATCGGCATCGTGCGAACATAAGGCAGGGCGGGCGCTTTTGCAAAGTGGGGGGAGTCCCGGTGGCCAGGGCGGCGAGCATCAATCCTCCCCGGAACGGGGAGGTGGCGCGCGCGCAGAGCGTGACGGAGGGGCTATGCACCAGGCGCTGCCCCCTCCACCATGCTTTGCATGGTCCCCCTCCCCGTACCGGGGAGGATTGTTGTGGCACAAAGAAAAGGCCCCGTGTCACCACGGGGCCTTTCTCTGTTCCTCTGCAGAAAGGTGCGGATCAGGCCGCTTCCATTTCCTCGACATCGGCGGTCTGCACCGGGCCGGAGTCCTGGCCCTTGGCGTCGACGTCGCGGTCGACCAGTTCGATGATCGCCACCGGCACCATGTCCGACCGGCGCAGGCCGGCCTTGATGATGCGGGTGTAGCCGCCGGCGCGGTCCTTGTAGCGCTCGGCCAGCACGTCGAACAGCTTCACCAGCTGCGCATCGTCCTGGAGCCGCGATTGGGCAAGACGGCGATTGGCGAGGCCGCCACGCTTGGCCAGCGTGATCAGCTTCTCGACATAGGGCCGCAGCTCCTTGGCCTTGGGCGTGGTGGTCATGATCTGCTCATGCTTGATGAGCGCGGCCGACAGGTTGCGCAGCAGCGCCGCGCGATGGGCCGATGTTCTCTGCAGCTTGCGGCCGCCTTGCTTGTGACGCATGTTTCTTCACTCCGTTCGTAAAGGGGCCGTGCGAGGTACCCCAGTCCAGGCGGTGTTGACCGGGCCACCGCCCACTTGCCCATCCCAATCCGTTCGGGCCCAAATCCGTTCGGGCTGAGCGAAGTCGAAGCCCTTGCCTGAGCGCAGCGAAGGCGCTTCGCCTTCGGCTCTGCGGGGCCCTTCGACTTCGCTCAGGGTGAACGGTAAGCCCTTTAACCCAGCAGCTCCTGCTCGAGCTTCTTGGCGATCTCCTCGATATTCTCCGGCGGCCAGCCGGGGATGTCCATGCCGAGGCGCAGACCCATGGAGGAGAGCACTTCCTTGATCTCGTTGAGCGACTTGCGGCCGAAATTCGGCGTGCGCAGCATCTCGGCCTCGGTCTTCTGCACCAGATCGCCGATGTAGATGATGTTGTCGTTCTTGAGGCAGTTGGCCGAACGCACGGACAGTTCCAGCTCGTCCACCTTCTTGAGCAGGTAGCGGTTGATCTGGTTGGCGTCGCCTTCGCCTTCGGCGGCTTGCGAGACAGCAACGCCACCTGCGCTCGGCATGGCGGCGGGCAGCGCATCCTCGAAATGGACGAACAGCTGCAGCTGGTCCTGCAGGATGCGCGCGGCATAGGCGATCGCATCCTCCGGCGTCACCGTGCCGTCGGTCTCGACGGTCAGGCTCAGCTTGTCATAGTCGAGCTCCTGCCCGACGCGCGCATTGTCGACCTTGTAGGCGACCTGGCGCACCGGCGAGTAGAGCGCATCGACCGGGATGAGGCCGATCGGCGCGTCGACGGGACGGTTCGCCACGGCGGGGACATAGCCCTTGCCGGTGTCGGCGGTCAGTTCCATGTTGAAGGTCGCGCCTTCGTCGAGATGGCAGATCACGAGGTCGGGATTCATGACCTCGATGTCACCGCTGACCGCGATGTCGCCAGCCTTGACCTCGGCCGGGCCGGTGGCGGACAGCTGCAGCCGCTTCGGGCCGTCGCCTTCCATGCGGAGCGCAACCTGCTTCACGTTGAGGACGATGTCGGTGACATCCTCGCGCACGCCGACCAGCGACGAGAATTCGTGCAGCACATTGTCGATCTTGATCGACGTGACGGCCGCGCCTTGCAGCGAGGACAGCAGCACACGGCGCAGGGCATTGCCCAGCGTCAGGCCAAAGCCGCGCTCCAGCGGCTCGGCAACGAAGGTCGCCTTGCGCCGGCCGTCGCCGCCAGCCTTGACCTCCAGGCTGTTGGGCTTCTTCAATTCCTGCCAGTTCTTCATGTTGACAGTCATGTATGTCCCCTGGGATTTCGGCGGAGGTCCCTCAGGCTATTCCTGCTCGACCCCGGCCAGTAGAAATGAGCAGCGGCGCGCACGGATCGCGCGCCGCAACCGGCCGATGTCAGACGCGGCGGCGCTTTGACGGACGGACGCCGTTGTGCGGAATGGGTGTCACGTCGCGGATGGACGTGATCGTGAAGCCGACCGCCTGCAGCGCGCGCAGGGCCGACTCACGGCCCGAACCGGGACCCTTCACCTCGACCTCGAGCGTGCGAACGCCATGTTCGGCGGCCTTGCGCCCGGCATCCTCGGCGCAGACCTGCGCCGCATAGGGCGTCGACTTGCGCGAGCCCTTGAAGCCCATCATGCCGGCCGAGGACCAGCTGATCGCATTGCCCTGGGCGTCGGTGATGGTGATCATCGTGTTGTTGAAGCTGGCGTTCACATGCGCAACGCCGGCCGAGATGTTCTTGCGCTCGCGCCGTTTGATGCGCTGAGGTTCCCGTGCCATTGCTCTATATCCCTAATCGAAACTGGTTGGTGCCGGAGCATTGCGCCTGGCGGAGCACGCCATCCGGCGGAGAAGAAAGAAAGAACAGTCCCCCGGACTGTCCTTTATTTCTTCTTGCCCGCGATCGGCTTGGCCTTGCCCTTGCGGGTGCGCGCATTGGTGTGCGTGCGCTGGCCGCGAACCGGCAGGCCCTTGCGATGACGCAGGCCGCGATAGCAGGCGAGGTCCATGAGCCGCTTGATGTTCATCGCGGTCTCGCGGCGCAGGTCGCCCTCGACCGAATAGCTGCTGTCGATCGTCTCGCGGATCTGCAGCACCTCGGCGTCGGAGAGGTCCTGGACGCGGCGGCTGTGGTCGATGCCCAGCTTGTCGGCGATGTCCACGGCGGTCTTGCGGCCGATACCATGAATATAGGTGAGCGCGATGATCACGCGCTTGTTGGTCGGGATATTTACACCCGCGATACGTGCCATATTGACTGTGTCTCCTGCTCCACAGGGCGGTGGCGGTGCCCTATCTCAGCGCGTCGAAATCCCCGGAATGCAAAAGCGGCACGGGCGCAACAGGGCGCTTCATGCTGCCGGTCATCTCGGGAACGCTGGCCGTTACAGCGAGTCGGTGGCCCTGTCAAGCCAAGCCGGGGAGGGTCGTCGCGCCGCGCCGTCGCCTCGCCGCCGCGCACGGCCCCCGTGACAGCAGGCATGGACAGGCGAAACAACGGACTGAACAAAAGCATGTTCTGCGGGCGTTGCCAAGCCCTCAACCCGACGCTATAGCCCGTCCCCTGCCCAGCGCCCCAGCCGCGCTGCCGCAGGCGCGGAGACGTGGGTGAGTGGCTGAAACCAACGGTTTGCTAAACCGTCGTACTGGTAAATCCGGTACCGAGGGTTCGAATCCCTCCGTCTCCGCCAGTCCATCGATTTCCACGATCCGCAGTCGTCGGACATATCCCATAGATTGGCGTGGTTCTGGACTTTCCCCCGATCGCGGGTCGGCCAGGAAACCTTTTCGGAGCCGCCGATTATTTCAGGCGCAGTGGTAAGCCAGCAGCCATAAAGACCGCCCTATCAGCAACCCGCGCGACGCACTGATTCAAGGTTCCGGCGGCGTCACGAAATCGCCGGGCAAGGGCGTTTTCAGGCACGATACCGAGGCCGACTTCGTTCGCCACCAAGATGATTGGCCCAGGAGCGTTGGTCAGCACATGGCTCAGGCGCGCCGCCTCTGCCGAGGCGTCCCGTTCGGCGAGCATGAGGTTGGATAACCAGAGCGTGAGGCAGTCGACCAACAGGATCCTGTCCGGATGGCTTTCCGAGGATAAAGCGTCGGGCAGTTCCAGCGGCACCTCGAGGGTACGCCAGCGCGCACCGCGGTCCGCCCGATGTCGGTCGATCCGCGCCGACATCTCCTCATCGAATGGCTGGGCGGTGGCGACATAGACAAGTTCGCCGGGAAGCGCTTCGGCGCGGTCCTGGGCATAGCGGCTCTTGCCTGATCGCGCTCCACCCAGCACGAGCAACGTCCGAAACCCGCTTTCCTCCATATTTTTGCGGTCCTTCGCTACCCAGGGATTGCAACCGGCCACCCAATGAAGGTTAGAGGCTTCGGCAGGCAAGCAAAAAGGGGCTCGGGTGAGCGAGTGGACAATCCATGGCGGTCGGTTGAGCGCGGCGCGTGCGGCCTATCCGCATGCGCGCGAACCGTGGCTGGACCTCTCCACCGGCATCAATCCGAATGCCTGGGACACGGAGCAGGTCGGCCGAATTGACTGGTGCGCTTTGCCCGACGGACCGGCGCTCCTGGTGCTCGAAGCGGCGGCGGCGGAGCATTTCGGAGTAGCGGCCGATCGGGTCTGCGCGATGCCCGGCACCGAGATCGGCCTGCGGTTGCTTGAAACCATGGACCTACCCACGCCCCATCTTCATGTCGAGCCGAGCTATGGCACGCACAGCGAGGCATTTGGCGGCAGCCGTGCGATCAGCGCAGATCAATTGGCGGCGGCGCAGACAGGCGGCGGCACCTTGCTGCTCGCCAATCCCAATAATCCCGATGGGCGCTCCCTTCCGCCACCGATGTTGCTGGGACTGGCCCGCCAAATGGCTGAGCGCGAAGGCTGGCTGATCGTTGACGAGGCCTTTGCCGATGCTCGTCCGGACACGAGCATATTGCCGCATCTCGACGGGTCCGAGCCGGTCGTCATACTGCGCTCCTTCGGCAAGTTTTTCGGCCTGGCGGGCCTGCGCCTCGGCTTTATGATTGCGCCGGCGTCGCGCATCGCTTTGCTTCGCCGCCGGCTCGGAAGCTGGCCCCTGTCCACGGCGGCGATTGCGATCGGCACGGCCGCCTACCGGGATTGGGACTGGATCGCGGCGACACGGGACAGGCTTGCCAACGACGCGGGGGCGCTTGATGCTGTGCTCCGCCGCCATGGGCTTGAACCGATCGGCGATTGCCCGCTGTTCCGGCTAACCATCAACGGAGACGCGAACAGCGTGTTCGAGCGGCTCGCACGGCAGGGCATTCTCACGCGTCCGTTCGCCTATGCGCCGACATGGTTGCGCTTTGGCTTGCCGGGAAGTGAGGCGGCGCTGGATCGCCTTGACAGGGCCCTGGCGGATGGCTGAACCCATCGCATCTGCGGCGCTCGTGATCGACGCTGCGCTTGGCTGGCCGCGCGCGATCTATGAGCGGATCGGCCATCCGGTCGGGCTGTTCGCGCGGATCATCGAGGCATGCGAGCGCCGCTGGAACCAATCGTCCCGCCCCGCCCCGTCCCGCCGTGCGCTTGGGGTTGTCACGGTGATTTTGCTGGTGACAGTAGCGGGCGGGGGCGCATTCCTGATCGAGCGTGCATTGCTCGCGGTCCTGGGAAAGTGGGCTTGGCCGGTCATTGCATTGCTTGCAGCGCCGGGCCTCGCCCAACGCAGCCTCCACCAGCATGTCGTGCCGGTGGCGGCGGCGCTGGGCAGCGGCGATCTTGACGCGGCGCGCCGTGCGGTGGGCATGATCGTCGGCCGCGATACGGAGTCGCTGGATGCGGCCGGCATAGCGCGCGCGGGCATAGAAAGCCTCTCCGAAAGTTTCTGCGACGGGGTGGTTGCGCCCTTTTTCTGGCTGTTGCTGCTCGGCCTGCCGGGACTGTGGGCCTATAAGGCGATCAACACCGCAGACAGCCTGATCGGCCATTATGAGGAGCGCTGGCGGGCGTTTGGCTGGGCGGCGGCGCGAGCTGACGACCTGCTCAATCTCATTCCCGCGCGATTGTCGGGCGTTCTGCTTTGCCTCGCTGGTGCAGGTGGCTGGAGGACGATGGCGCGCGATGCCCGCAAGCATGCTTCGCCCAATGCTGGTTGGCCCGAGGCGGCCATGGCGGGCGCGCTCGGCCTGCGGTTGGCGGGGCCGATCGCCTATGACGGCGTGTTGCTGGAAAAGCCCTGGATCGGCGCGGGCCGCTCTGAGCCAGGCGCCGGGGA
>DATJLC010000023.1:0-9483 GCA_035490755.1 Sphingobium sp. | reverse complement strand
GTGGTACGACCGTGCGATTGCGCTATCCTATCGTTACAAACGTCCCGACCTGCTGGCGCTTTGGACCCAGCGCAAGCTCGCCACTTATCCAAGTCCACAGAATTGGCGCAGCGGCATCGTCAACGTCATGACCGGTGCTGCCCTGGGCCCCGAACAGAGCCTGGACCTCTATCGCCTGATGGCGGTGACCCAGGCTCTCGCGGGCGAACGGGATTGGCAGGCCTATTCCGCGCTTGCGACACAGCAGGAATCCTTTGTGGAGGCGAAGGCGGTGCTGGACAAAGGAAGTAGCAGCGGCACCTTGAACCGCTCCGATGCGACGGTACAGAAAGCGCTTGCCCTGCTTACGCCCAAAGCCCGCAAGGCACTGGCGAACCTGCCGGCGCTGGAGAAGAAGGCGAGGGCGGCTGGGGGCGGGGCGCAGATATTGGCGGCGGCTGATGCAGCCTTTGGAGCTGCGAACGATGCCATTGCCGTCGCTCTCTACCGTTTGGCGCTCCAGAAGGGCGGGATCGATACCGCGCGGGCGAACACCCGGCTGGGCATTGCGCTCGCCAGGACCGGCGACCTTGCGGGCGGAAGGGCTGCACTGGCCCAGGTCAACACCGGACCATGGGCACCGGTGGCGGGCTTATGGTCGATCTGGATCGAGGGCAGAACACCTCGCAGCGCCGACTGAGTCGCGCGACGGATCAATCGCGCAGTGGTACGCCGGGGAGGTTCTTTGACGTTCTGATGGTCAGAGACGTCTTGACGCTTGCCACGTTGGGTGCCGGCGTGAGGCAGGAGGTGAGAAAGCGCTGAAAGCTCTGCAGGTCACGTGCGACAACCTTGAGGATGAAATCGATTTCGCCGTTCAGCATGTGACATTCCCGGACTTCCGGCAGGCCGGCGACATGCTCTTCGAATGCCCGCAAATCGGCTTCAGCCTGGCTGCGAAGGCTGACCATGACAAACACCGTAATGGTGTAGCCCAAGGCTTGCGGATCGATATCGGCATGGTAGGTCCGAATTATGCCCCTGTCTTCCAGGGACTTGACGCGGCGGAGGCAGGGTGGCGCGGTCAGTCCGACGCGACGGGAGAGATCGACATTGGTCATGCGGCCATCATCCTGAAGCTCCGCGAGAATGCGAAGGTCGACGGCGTCGAGGGTCTGACCACCCATTACGGCAATTTCCTAACCTGATTGGACCTGTTTTCTATAGAATCATGTCACGCCATTGCAATTGTCCCACATTGCTACGTCCCAAAATGGCGACTGGTGGGGGAGAGTGGCGATCGTTAGGGATGTTCAACGAACCCTTGGGAATGGAAAGTGTCATTGCGGTTCAATGATCTCATTGCCACTGTCCTGGCGGCGCGTACCGATGGATCGGTCACGCGCGTGATCTTGTGGCGGCAGTGCGTGGACCTGCTGGCCCAATTCGATTGCGGTGGCAGCGACGAGGCGCAGCTTGACAGGGTCGCTGACGTGCTGGCGGCGCTGCGGCCTGAGATCGGTGTTACTTCGCGGCTTGCTTCGGTAGTCGAATTGGGATCACGTCTGCGATCGCCGCGGTTGGTCCAGCTGTTGCTTGATGATGAACCGCCGGTGGTCGTGGCGGCCATGAAACGGGCAACGCTCACCGACACCCAATGGTGTGGCCTGATCGCCAGGGCCAGTCCCCTTGCGCGCAGTGTTCTGCGTCAACGTGACGACCTCGGTCCTGAAGCGCGCCGTGCGCTCGACCTGTTCGGGCCCAGCGACCTGTCCCTCGCGGACCATAGGGGGCGGCAGTCGGCAGCCGCCTCGCCAATGCAGAAATCGCAGGTCCCGCCCGTGGAGCCGCTGAGCGATGCGGACGGTGATAGCGATCAGATCCGCAGGATCGTAGACCGGATCGAGCGGTTCACAAGCGAGCGTCAGGCGCGGTCCGGGAATGGCGCAGTTCCGCCGGCTGTTCCGCGTGATGAAACGAGCGATATCGACCAGTTCAGCTTTTCAACGGATCCCAAGGGCGTCCTGACCTCCGTCGTCGGCGCTCCCGCCACCGCTGCGATTGGCTTGCAGATCGGGTCGGCGTCCACGGATTGCAGCTATGGTCCCGACGGTCAGATCCTGGGCGCTTTCAAGAGGCGCGGTGCATTTCGGGATGGCCGCCTCGCTATTGAGCATGGTCTCCTTAGGGGGGACTGGCTTATCTCCGCGGAGCCGCAATTCAATCAGCGTAACGGCCGTTTTACCGGATATGTAGGGTCAGCCCGCAAGGCCAGCAAGCTTGAACAAGCGCCCCGCGTCGTCGAGGCCCCGTCCACCTCAGTCGGCCTTGAAACGACTGGCAATTCTTCGGCATCCATGCGGCAACTCATTCACGAACTGCGCACGCCACTCAACGGGGTGATGGGCTTTGCCGAGATTATCGAGAGCCAGTTGCTGGGTCCCGTGAACGACAGCTACCGAACCATGGCTGGCGAGATCGTCGGCGATGTACGCAGGCTCGTCGATATTCTCGACGATCTGGATTATGCCAGCCGAGACGATGGGCACAGACCCGCGAAGGAGTCCAGGGAAACCGATTTGGCGCAGCTCCTGGAGGATGCGATTACAAAATTCGCGCTGGATGCGCAGGGCAGGCCGCGCATACACCTCTCCGCCGACTCCGATCTGTGCTTTCTCGATGTGGCGCATTCTGTCGCCGAAAGGATCATATTACACCTCGTCCGCGCATTGATAGCATGCGCCGGGAACGAAATTTTGACGGCGCAATGCCGCGAACGGTTCGGAAATGTAGAGCTTACCATTGCTCGGCCGACATCGATGAAGGACCTTACCGACGTACAGCTGTTCGATCCGGGCTATGAGCATGTCGCCACAGGCCCCAATGCGCCAGTTCTGGGCGTTGGCTTTGCACTGCGGCTCGTGCGCCGGCTCGCAGATGCCAATAACGGCGCATTCAGCGCGTTCCCCAATCATTTCTCCCTGGTACTGCCATCAGGACGACACGATATGGGCGAGTGGCACCAAATCTCCTGAGACAGATGCCCCGCGCTTCCAGTCGATTGCAGGCAAGAGCAGGCATGTTCGAACTTGCTTGCCAAGCGGCCTGGCACTCGGCTAACCGGCCTGACAGGCGGAACGGGATGACGCCCCCGGCTGGTCCGGGCCTGTAGCTCAATGGTTAGAGCTGGCCGCTCATAACGGCTAGGTTGCGGGTTCGAGTCCTGCCGGGCCCACCATCCACCAAAAATTCTGGATGCCGATTTGGTGCGCTCCAGTTTGGACAGCGCCCCGATGCATTGTTGCCAAATTGCAGTCCCGGACTGCGTGTGTGGTCGGGGAGACAGGATTCGAACCTGCGACCCTCTGCTCCCAAAGCAGATGCGCTACCAGGCTGCGCTACTCCCCGACAGGGCGGGCTCTAGCGCCTTGTGCACCGAAGGGCAATGCGCTCGGGCGGCTCGCGCCCAAATGAAAAGGGCGACCCCGCTCTCGCCGGATCGCCCTGTTTCGGAACTGAGCGAAGCCGCGATTACTCGGCGGCGTTCGTCGCCGCGTTCGTGGCGTTGGCGGCATTCGCCAGGTTGCCAGCGGCGTTGTCCATGCTGTTCGCAGCGTTCAGCATTTCGGTCTCGTTGACGACAACTTCATTGGAAGCGTTGTTGGCTTCCTCAGCCGGCTTGGTCCCGCACGCGGCGAGGGCCAGCAGGCCGGTCGCGGCGAAAACGACAGCGATCTTGTTCATTCTCATAGGCTCCCATAGCAACTACCCCGCGCATGGGCATGCCATGCACGAGAGGCCCCAATAGCGGTTGGATCGACCAAATCAATGGTTTTTTATCAACTGAACCGGTCAGCATTGAACTAGCCTATGTTATTCACATGTCTGAGGGCGGTGCGGGTGCTCGCGTTTTTACGCGGACTGGCTCAGCCTATTTGCGTTGCACGAACGCCTCAGCTAGAAGCCGCGCCATTCCAAAGCTGGCCCTTTTTCGCGGCTGACAGGCAAGAACATCCTAACGGAGTTGAACTCAATGGCGGTACAGTATTCCTTCGTGATGAAGGGCCTTACCAAGACCTTTCCCGGTGCCAACAAGCCTCTTTTCAATAATATCCATCTTCAGTTTCTCCCTGGCACGAAGATCGCGATCATCGGCGTCAACGGTGCCGGCAAATCGACTCTGATGAAGGTCATGGCCGGCATGGACACCGACTTCTCGGGCGAGGCCTGGGCGGCGGAAGGCCTGCGCGTGGGCTATCTCGCGCAGGAGCCTCAGCTCGATAACAAGAAAACGGTGATTGAAAACGTCAAGGACGGCGTTCGCCCCGTCGCCGACCTGGTCGATCGCTTCAATGAAATCAGCATGATCATGGGCGATCCGCCCGAGGATTGCGACTTCGACGCGCTGATGACGGAAATGGGCGAGCTTCAAGAAAAGATCGACGCAGTGGACGGCTGGACACTCGACAACCAGCTCGAGATCGCCATGGAGGCATTGCGCTGCCCGCCGGGCGACTGGAGCGTCGAAACACTTTCGGGTGGTGAAAAGCGTCGCATCGCGTTGTGCCGATTGCTGCTGGAGAAGCCCGACATCCTGCTGCTTGACGAACCGACAAACCATCTCGACGCGGAAAGCGTCCAGTGGCTGGAACAGCATCTCATCAACTATACCGGTAATGTCATCCTCGTCACCCACGATCGCTATTTCCTCGACAATGTGGTCGGCTGGGTACTGGAACTTGACCGTGGGCGCGGCATTCCGTTCGAGGGCAACTACTCCCGCTGGCTTGAAGCCAAGGCCAAGCGCATGGAGCAGGAGGAGCGCGAGGAAGCCGGCCGTCAGAAGGCGATCAAGGAGGAGCTGGAGTGGATCCGGCAATCGCCAAAGGCCCGCCAGACCAAGTCAAAGGCCCGTATCCGCGCGTTCGACGAGCTGGTCGAAAAGCAGGAGAACCGTGCCCCAGGCAAGGCGCAGATCGTCATCCAGACACCCGAGCGCCTCGGTGGCAAGGTCATCGAGGCGAAGAACCTCTCAATGGCCTATGGCGACAAGCTGCTGTTCGAGGATCTGAGCTTCATGCTGCCGCCGGGCGGCATTGTCGGGGTGATCGGCCCCAATGGCGCGGGTAAGTCGACCCTGTTCCGGCTCATCACCGGCCAGGAAAAGCCCAACTCGGGAACGATCGAGATCGGCGACACGGTACGCTTGGGCTATGTCGATCAGAGCCGCGACGCGCTCAATCCCAACCACAATGTCTGGGAGGAAATCTCCGGCGGCCATGACCTCATGACCATCGGCAAGCACGAGATCCAGACGCGCGCCTATGTCGGTGCCTTCAACTTCAAGGGGCCGGACCAGCAGAAGAAGGTCGGGCAGCTCTCCGGCGGTGAGCGCAACCGCGTGCACATGGCCAAGATGCTGAAGGAGGGCGGCAATGTCCTGCTGCTCGACGAGCCTACCAACGACCTCGACGTTGAAACGCTGCGCGCGCTGGAGGACGCCTTGGAGAATTTCGCGGGCTGCGCGGTGGTGATCAGCCACGACCGCTTCTTCCTCGATCGCCTGGCGACCCACATCCTGGCTTTCGAGGGCGATAGCCATGTCGAATGGTTCGAGGGCAATTTCGAGGCATATGAGGAGGACAAACGGCGGCGTCTTGGCGACGCGGCCGACCGGCCGACGCGGCTGGCGTATAAAAAACTTACGCGATAGTCCTTTGGCCCCGCCGAGCGATACCCAGCGGGGCCATTCATGGATCAGTCGAGCATCATGGCGTCGTCGTCGTCACTGTGGTGCTGGTCTGGGAGCTTGTAGATGCCGGCGCGACAGTGCTGCGCTTGCGCACCACTTTGTGCTTCACCGATTTCTTGCGGCTGGATCGCACGACCGGCTTCTCGATGGTTGTTGTCGTCACTTCAGTCGTCGAAGGGGCAGGCTGAGCACGAAGGGCGGCAGCTTCGGCCGCAGCTTCTGCTGCCGATTTCTGTGCCGTGGCTGCCTGTGCTTTGGCTTCGGCGGCCTCCTTCCTTGCCCTGTCAGCATCGGCTTGCGTACTGACGGTGCTAGCGGCAGCGGCCGCGGCAGCAGCTTCCTTGCGCTTCTGTGCCTCACCAATTGCGATGTCGGCGAGATGCGACGCACGATTGGCGTTCGCGATGGAATTTTCCTTGCGACCCGCCGCCAGGTCCTCCTCGGCAGTGGCGAGCGCCGCCTTGGCGGCTGCTTGCTCGCGCGGGACCTCCGTCGCGGCCCCGGCCGCGTCTGCGGCTTCGATCTTGCCCTTGGCTTCAGCGATCGCGGCCCGCGCACGGTCGGCCTTGCCGGCCCCCACGGCCGGAACACTCAAGCCCATGACAAGCGAAATTCCCAGTAATGGAGTGAACAGATTGGGATAGCGCATATGACTCTCCTCTGCCCAACCGCTCGGTGAATTTTAACGTCCGCTGGGGTAAGTGGTTCCCGGTGATCCGACAGGCAAAGCAAGTAACCGTAGAGTTATCAACCCGCTAATCGATAAAGATGCGATGATTACGCTTTCACTTTGCTCCTGGAAACGCCGTGCTGCGGGCGACGATGTTGCTATCGTATATGCCAATTGCCGCTGGCGATCACAGGCATGCCCCGTACACCGCAATTGTACGCATAGGTCCAGGCATCATGACCACTATCGAGCGTGGTCACGCGGATGCGCAGATATTCGGATGCTTCTCGATCGAATGGATCATAAAGTTCGAAAGCGTCTATTTCCGCCAGTAGTCCAGAATCTGGGGCGGCGAACAGTTCGCCCTGAACGATCCCCGAACCACTCAATATGAGGCCTGGATAGTCGCCCAGATCGTAAAGCGTTCCCGCAATCCGGTCGCGCCCGATCAGGACGAGGCGCTTCGCAAGCCTCAACTCACGATGGCCCGGCTCGCCAGTCATGAGCGTCCCATAGAGAAACAGGAGCATCGGCCTACATCAGGCTGGCATCGTAGATCAGGCCGACGGCCGCGCCCTTGCTGTCCAGGGCCTCGAGCGCAGTCCAAACGGCTTCGCACTCGTGACCGCAGCCAATCGTTCGTTCCTCCAGAACCGCACGGATCCGGAACTGTCCGGTGGCGGGCAGGCACTGCTTTACCTTGAGGGCCTGAATGAACGCCTTGTCCTTCGCCTCATCGGCAACGCCGTTTCCGGGCGCTATGGATCGCACGACGGCCTGCGCGTCGGCCGACGAGGCGCAGGCATAGGCCAGCGTCCCGAATTCATCGGGCGCGGCGATCGTCAACGTACCGTCGGTGCTACCCTGATTGGCGAGCCATTTCTCAAGCGGGGAGCGGGGCGCGCGGTCATTGGCGCTCTCGTCAACCACACCATAAACCGTTCGGCCACCGGCGTCTCGTCCGGCATAGGCGATATGGCGTTCCTCGCCGCCCGCCAGAGTGAGCGTCTTGCGTTGCAGGACGCGAGTGATGGTGATCGGCTGGCTGCGCGCGGCGTCGTCCTGGGTGCAGCCGGTCACGGCCAGACCCGCAAAGAAATCGTCCGTGTCCGCGATGTGATTATGGGGCGCCGGCTGGACCGTGATATAGTTCAGCATTTCGACCGCCTTGTCGGCGTCCGGGCAAATTGTCGTCGAAAAATCGGCGGGTATGTCAGTTTTGACGGGCAGTGGCTGTTCACCGGCACTGGCGGTTGCTGGTAGCGCGATCCACAACAGCGCCGTGAGGGCGAACTCAGGCTGGAGCAAACGCACCTGTGGCCTCGTCAAGGACATGGAGAACGCCGTCCGCAATGGCAAAGCGCGCGCCGATCAGCCGCAATTCGCCCGCCGCTTCCTTCTCCCGTATGCATGGGAAGCTACGCAGATTCTCGAGGCTGACCTTAACCGCCTCATTCTCCATCGCCCGCTGTGCCTCTCGGCTGCGATCCTCGCCATGGACCGCAACAACCCGTTCGCGGGCGCCATCGAGGATTTCAATCCAACTCGCAATAAAGCCGCCCTGGCCCGCCGGGGCGTCGCGCAGCTCCTGGGTGAGGGCAGCATTGCATCCGCCGCATCGGCCATGTCCCATCACCACGATCTCACCGACCTTGAGGACCTGTACCGCGAACTCCAGCGCGGCGGAGACCCCGTGATGACCGGGCGTGGTCTCGAACGGCGGCACCAGCGCCGCGACGTTGCGTACAACGAATATCTCGCCCGGATTGACGTCGAATATCTGGGCAGGGTCAACGCGGCTGTCGGAACAGGCGATGACCATCACCTTGGGGCTCTGACCTTCCCGCAATTCATCCCACCGATCGCGCTGGGCGATCCAGGCTGAGTCCCGAAACCGGCGATAACCTTCGAGCATGTCGGCAAAATGTGTCATGTGCGCGGCTTTGCCTCAACAATGGAAGGCTGGCAAGCGCCTGTGCAAGGTCGCGTCAAATCGTCGGCCTTTGTCTGAAACCGTCGAGATCGCTTACCGCTTGATCAAGCACTTCAACCTCGTCGACCCGCGCCGCCGGTGGCCCCTCCAGCGCCAGCGCCACGAAGCGCTCGACCGCTTTCCTGTCGCCTTGGACAACGACCTCTACATCACCGTTGGCCCGGTTCCGCACCCATCCACTCAGGCCGAGGTTGCCGGCGACCTCCACTGTCCATGCCCGGAAGCACACGCCCTGAACCCGTCCGCGTAACGTCAGATGTTTCGCAATCGCATCCATTCCCCGCAATCTACCACGATGCCGACCAATTGGGGACTGGCATGGCGGGCGATGCATCGCTATCTCGCGATGCATGACGCAGATGACCGAGAGCCGGCCGATCCGGCAACGCAAGCCCGACTGGATCAGGGTCAAGGCGCCCACCGGCACCGCCTTTGCCGAAACCCGCCGCCTGATGCGGGAAAAGGGCCTCGCCACGGTATGTGAGGAAGCAGCTTGCCCCAATATCGGCGAATGCTGGACCAAGAAGCATGCCACGGTGATGATTCTCGGTGACACCTGCACGCGCGCCTGTGCCTTCTGCAATGTAAAGACGGGCATGCCGCGCGCCGTCGACCCGATGGAGCCGCAGCATACCGCCGATGCGGCTGCCGAGATGGGTTTGGAACACATCGTCATCACCTCGGTCGATCGAGACGACCTGCCGGACGGCGGCGCTAGCCAGTTCGTCAAAGTGATCGAGGCGCTCCGCCGTACGACGCCAAATACGACCATCGAAATCCTGACGCCCGACTTCCGTAACAAGCATGAAGTGGCGGTGGAGGCGATCGTCGCCGCGCGGCCGGACGTCTATAATCACAACCTAGAGACCGTGCCCCGGCTCTATCCGACGATCCGACCCGGCGCGCGCTATTATGCCTCGCTCAGGCTCCTTGAGATGGTCAAGCGGCTCGACCCCACCATTTTCACCAAGTCGGGCATCATGCTGGGGCTAGGGGAGGAACGGCTGGAAGTGCATCAGGTCATGGATGACATGCGCTCGGCCGATATCGACTTCCTGACAATGGGCCAATATCTCCAGCCGACGCCCA
>DATJLC010000022.1:0-3188 GCA_035490755.1 Sphingobium sp. | reverse complement strand
CCTCGCGAGCCGATGTTGTCGCTGTCGCGCAAAGCTTGGGCCGCGGCTTGGTCGTGGAGCCCTTTCTGCAGTCAGCGGTATTGGCCATGCGTCTGATGGCCGCCTGCGGCCGGCCTGCGAACCTGGCGCCCCTGCTTGCCGGCGAAAAGCGCCTCGCCGTAGCGTGGGCCGACCCGCCACCGGATCGCGAACCCTTACGTTGGCAACAGACCGGCGGGACAATCCTGCTCAATGGATGCAAGACCTTCGTGATCCAGGCCATTGGCGTCGAGCAATTCATTGCTCTCTGCCTCGCACCCCACGATTTCGCGGCATTCCTAATGGACAGCAACCAGCCAGGCCTGGAGCGGACCGACTATCGGCTGGTTGATGGCAGCATCGCCTCGGAATTCCGATTTTCCGACGTGGTAGTGCCGGCCGACGCTCGCCTCGATATTTCCTTAAGCAACTGGGAGGAGGCCAAGGCCTGGGCGGATCTCACTGCATGCGGAGAGATGGTCGGTATCCTAGGCCGCCTGCTCAATGAAACCGCCGAGTATCTGCGGACCCGCAGGCAATTCGGCGTCGCGATCGGGTCATTCCAGGCTCTGCAACATAAGATGGCGCGCATGCTCATTGATTATGAAAAGGGACAGGCGCTGCTCTCAAGGGCGGCCGCCACTGGCGACGAAAATGATTGGGCTAGGGACACCGTAGCCTGCAAAACCTTTCTCTCCCGCACCGCCCTCGGAATAGCCGAAGGCTGCACCCAGCTCCACGGCGGCATGGGTATAACGGACGAGCTTTTCGTTGGTCATGCACTCAAGAAACTCCTCGTTCTACGCGCCTGACAAGACCTCAGAAATCCGTTTCACACCTTTTTGTGGTCATTCGATCTCGGTTTTTCATCGGAACCCAATCCGACATGGCGCATTGCAGATGGGTGGAATCCAGAGGCTGAGCCCCAATGAGCGAGGTTGCAGTCATTACCGGGGCTTCAGCTGGCATTGGCCGTGCCACGGCGCGCGAATGTGCAAGGCGCGGGTGTTCGGTGGCGCTGCTTGCTCGTGGGAACGATGGTTTGAGAGCAGCCGCCAGGGAGATCGAGCAGCTTGGTGGCACGGCCTTGGTCATTCCGACCGATGTCGCGGATAACGCGCAGGTCGACCGGGCCGCGGATGAGGTCGCCGACACATTCGGGCGAATAGACATCTGGGTGAACAACGCCTTTGCGGGCATCTACGCGCGCTTCATTGACATGACGCCGGATGAATATCGGCGCACCACCGAAGTTACCTATTTCGGCCAGGTGCACGGGACGCGTGCAGCCCTCCGTCACATGCTTCCGCGCAATTCCGGCTCGATCGTGCTTGTTGGATCGGCGCTCGCCTACCGGGGCATTCCGCTCCAGACGGCCTATTGCGCAGCGAAGCACGCGCTGCAGGGATTTCTCGACTCGCTACGGTGCGAACTGCTGGAAATGGACAGCAAGGTGCGGCTCGCAATGGTTCAGCTGCCTGGCGTGAACACACCGCAATTCGACTGGATACGCACCCGTCTGCGCGGCCGGCCCACTCCAGTCGGTGCGCTCTACCAGCCTGAAGTAGCCGCCAAGGCAATCTGGAAGGCCGCCCATTCCAGACGGAAGGAATGGATCGTGGGCATGCCGACTTACCAGGCGATCTTCGGCGACAAGCTACTGTCGTCGCTGCTCGATCGCTATCTCGCCCGTACTGCGGTCGACGCGCAGCAAGACGAGCATCCGCTTGAACCCGGACGCAAGGACAATCTGTTCGAGCCTGTTCCTGGCGACCATGGCGCTCATGGCCGCTTTGACGAGCGGGCCAGATCGCGCTCGCCATTGCTCTGGGCGAGCGAGCATCGCAACCTGATCATGGGTGGCCTTACGCTTGCGTTGGGGGTGGCAGGATTTGCCTTAGCCAAGGGAGAATATCACCATGCCTGACGCGGAAAGCCTTCGGCACATCCATCCCCGCAGCACTGCTCGCATCCTGGGTCACCCAATCCATCCGATGCTCGTGCCGGTCCCCATAGTCTGTTTCATCGGCGCCTTCGTTACCGATGTTTTGTACCTCATTAATGCGGAACCGGGTTGGGCGACCGCCTCAAACTGGCTGCTCGGCGTCGGCCTTGCCGGTGCCGCACTGGCAGCCGGGGCGGGTCTCACCGATTTTCTGGGCGATCGCCGGGTTCGCGCGCTCAGCGACGCGCTGAAGCACATGCTCGCCAATGTCACGGCGGTGGTCATCGAAGCCGTGAACCTGGCGTTGCGGCTGGGCAATCGCGATTTCCTCACCACAACCGGGGTCTATCTGTCCGGAATTGTCGTATTGATTTTGCTCTACAGTGGCTGGAAAGGCGGGGAGCTGGTTTATCGGCGCGGCGTCGGAATACTTGACGAGGACGCCCTCCGCTAGGAGCAACCGGCTTGAACCGCGTCGTTGCATTGCGAAAGGCCGCGGCGGCCGGCATTGCCGGAGCGGTGGCTTGGGAAATCCTGCTGCGCAGCGTCCTGGCAGCCGACGTTCCGACATTCGATATTGTGAAGTCACTAGGCACGCTAGCATTTCCCGATGGGCCCGCACCGGCCTGGTGGATGGTCGGCATGGCAGCGCATGCATTCGTCGGCCTGTGCTGGGCGATCTTCTATGCCTATTTCTTTTGGGCGCGGCTGGAATGGCGCCCACCGCTTCAGGGATTGGTTTTCATCCTACTCCCGGCCGTGCTGGCTCTTTTTCTGATGTCACCTCAGTTCGAATTGATGCACTTTGAAGCATCGACCGTAAGACTGACACCCGACCTGCTCCTGCCGCCCCTCTCACCTTTGGAGATAGGAGGTCTCCTCGCGGGCCATGTTATCTTCGGACTGACGGTCGGAGTGATCTACACGCATCCTGTCGGCTATCCGGCCACCAAGCCGCCCAGCGTGCGCTGTCCACATTTGCCGTCACAAAGTTCTGGTGTCCGCTCCCAGGCACAGGGCGGCTTCATGTTCGCGACCGGCATCGAATGCAGCTATCCCACAATAGAGCAAGGGCAGTGGCGTCGAGACCAGATGAAGTCGGCGGGGCACTATCGGAACTGGCAAAGGGATTTCGAACTCGCCCGAGAACTTGGCGTAACGCACTTGCGCTACGGGCCGCCGTTGCATCTCATCTTCACCGGGCCGGGGCGCTACGACTGGGCGC
>DATJLC010000021.1:0-14115 GCA_035490755.1 Sphingobium sp. | reverse complement strand
ATATGAGCGACACTCGGCGGCAAGGCGGCGCCCGTCACCAGCGCGGCGCCGATCAGCGCGGCGGCCGGTGCGGTCTGGATGCCGAAACCGCCCTGTCCGGCAAACCAGAAGAAGCCGGGCGCGAGCGGATCGAAGCCATAGACGGGTGCGCGGTCGGGCGTGAAGCTGCGCAAGCCCGCCCATTTGCGCTCCACCGCCGTCACCTGCCAGTCGACGACGCCGTTCAGGCGGTCGATCGCGGTGGCGACGGCAAGTTCGTCCGGCGCCGCGTCGCCGGGCACATCAGGCACTTCGTCATGCGGGGTCAGCCACAGGCGGCCGCCGCCGACGCTCTTGAAATAGAAACGCTCGGCCAAATCGATAACGAGCGGCAGCACCTCCGGCACCGGCGGATCGGTGCGGAGCTGCACCACGGTACGGCGCAAGGGCGTGATGCCGATCGGCGCGACACCCGAGGCGCGGGCGATGGCGTCAGCCCAGGCGCCACCCGCGTTGACGACAATGCCGCAGGACAGCACGTCGCCACCCGCCTGGACCCGCCATCCGCCGGCCTCGCGCAGCGCCGCCGTGACCGTCATGCCGCAGCGCAATTCCCCGCCGGCGCGCAGGAGCTGCCGCCGATAGGCCTCCATGAGCGCGGCCGCGTCGATGTCCATGCAGCTCGGCTCTTCCACCCCGATCGTCCAGTCGGCGCGCAACCCCGGCACGGCCCGCTCCAGCGCCGCGCGGTCGGCCGGTCGCATATCAACCCCATGCGCGCCATAGCGCTCGATCATCTCGGCAGCCGCCGCCGCATCACAACTGCGCCCGATGTGGAGCGCGCCGCGCGGGCTCAGGAACCCCGTTTTGCTGAAGGCGGGGTCGGGGCTGCGCAGCATCGGCCCCGACGCGGTGGTGAGCGGCTGGACCACCGGCCCGCCATAGCTTTCGGTCCAGAAGGCCACCGAGCGGCCGGTCGCGTGATAGCCGGGCACGTCCTCCGCCTCCAGCACCAGGACACGCGCTCCGCCGGCCAGGGCCGCGCCGATGCTGAGGCCGGCCATGCCGCCGCCGATGACCACGATATCCCAGGTGCCAGCCGTCATGGAGGCCGGTTACGATTTTGAAAGGGTCGCGGTCTAGATATGTTCTGCAATGCGTCCCGAATATTTCTCCGTCGTCCTCCTTGGAATGCTCGCCGCGATGCTGGTCATCGCGGCGGCGACGGATATCCGGTCGAGGATCATTTCCAACCGTCTCAACGGCGCGATCGCGTTGCTGGCGCCGCTCTACTGGTGGAGCATCGGCCTGCCGCCCTGGCCCGGCATGGCGATCCAGCTGGGGCTGGCGCTGGGCGTGCTGCTGCTGTTCGCGACGCTGTTCGCGCTCAACATGATGGGCGGCGGCGATGTGAAGATGCTCGCCGCGATCGCTTTGTGGCTGCCCGCAGGCGCGCTCATGTCGCTGCTGGTGCTGATGGCGCTGCTCGGCGGAGTGGTGACGATCGTCACGCTCCTCCACCACCGCATGGCGCGGCGCAGCGGCAAGGTCGAAATCCCCTATGGCGTCGCGATCGCGCTCGCGGGCCTGTGGGTCATAGGTGAACCCTATCTTAACCAGTTTACGTGAATAGTGGGACCTCGGGGGCGACATCGCCCGCAAGATTCGGAAGGCGTCATTCGTCATGGAACCCAAGAAGATCGCTCTGTTGGTCGGTGCGCTGATCGTCGCCGTCACGACCGCGTTCCTGGCCCGCTCGATGTTTGCCGGCAGCTCCGCGCCGGAAGCGGGAGCCGCCGCGATGCCGGATCCCGCTCAGCTGCCGCGTGTGCTGGTCGCGACCAAGCAACTGCCGGTCGGCACGATCATCGGCCCCGACAGCTTCCGCTTCCAGCCCTGGCCCAAGGAGCTGGTCGAGGAAGCCTATTTCATCGAGGGCAAGGCCGACCAGTCCAAGCTCGTCGGCAGCGTGGTGCGGACCGCCGTGTCCGCCGGCCAGCCGATGACCCAGGGATCGCTCATCCAGCCGGGCGACCGTGGGTTCCTGGCCGCCGCGCTTGGCCCCGGCATGCGGGCGGTGACGGTGCCCGTCTCGATCCAGAACAGCGTAGCCGGCTTCATCTTTCCGGGCGACCGCGTCGACGTGATGCTGACCCAGAATGTGCCGGGCGGTGGCGATGGCCCGCCGCTCAAGGTTTCCGAGACAGTGCTGCGCAACCTGCGCGTGCTGGCGACCGACCAGCGCACCAATCCGCTGGGTGAGGACGGCAAGCCGGTCGTCCGGACCTATTCCAACGTGACCCTGGAACTCACGCCGCGCATGGCGGAAAAGATCAGCGTCGCCCAGACGCTCGGCGCGATCTCGCTGTCGCTGCGTTCGCTGGCCGACAACAGCTCCGATCTCGAAGCCGCGCTGGCATCCGGCGAGGTCAAGGCGCCGAAGGGCGAAGACCCGGCGGCCGAAAGCGCCATGATGACGGCGCTCGCCAATCGTCCGATCGACCGCGGCCGCACCTTCTCGACCGGCGGCGACGTGTCCGCCTTCCAGCGCCGCACCGTGCCGGCCAAGCCGATCGACCCGGCGCAGGTGGCCGCCGTGGGGGCGCTCCGGGCGGCTCAGAACACGACCTATATCCGGGTCGCGCGCGGCACCAGCGTCACGCCGGTTCCTGTAGGGGGCAAGTAAGATGAAGCTGTTTTTCAAGCGCAAGCTGTGCCGCGCGCTGGGGTCGGGCTCCGCCCTGCTCCTGCTCGCCGGGACCGCTGCGCCCGCCCTTGCCGCCGGCAACGGCACGCCCGGCAGCGCGCAGGACGATAGCGGCGTGCTGGTGATGTCGGTCGGAGCGAGCCGGGTGGTCAACCTGCCCGCCAACATGTCCGACGTGATCATCGCCGATCCGGCCGTGGTCGACGTCCATGTCCGTTCGCAGCGCCAGCTCTATCTGATCGCCAAGGGGCCCGGCCAGACCGACATCACCGTCACAACCGAGGGCGGCAAGCCGATCTATCGCCGCACCATCCGCGTCGGCACCAATCTCACCAGCGTCGACCAGATGTTGAAGCTTGCCATGCCGGAGGCCGACATCACCGTCAGCACCCTCAATGGCATGGTCCTGCTGACCGGCACCGTCGCCGCGCCGGAGGATGCCGCCGAGGCGGAACGGCTCGTGTCCGCGTTCGTGGGCGACAAGGACAATGCGAAGGGCAGCGTCGTCAGCCGCCTGCGCACCGCAACCCCGCTCACCGTCAACCTCCAGGTGCGCATCGCGGAGGTGAACAAGTCGGTCAGCAAACAGATCGGCATGAATCTGGCCACAGCCGACCTCACCAGCGGCTTCAAGTTCGGCATCGGTCAGGGCCGCAACATGATTAACGACATATGGACGATCGGCGGTCCGCTGGGCACCGGCAACGGCATAAAACCCATTACCGACGCTGATGGCAACATCATCGGCTCCGGCGTGACGGCTATAACGTCCGGGACGACCCTTGCAGCCGACACGTCGCTGTTCGGCCTCAACATTCTCGCTGCGCTCGATCTGGCTGAAAATCAGGGCCTGGCGAGCACGCTCGCCAACCCGAACCTGACAGCGCTGTCCGGCGAAACGGCCAGCTTCCTGGCGGGCGGCGAGATTCCCATTCCGCTGTCGACCGGCATCGGCCAGGTTTCGGTCGAGTACAAGCAATATGGCGTCAGCCTGGCCTTTACGCCGACCGTGCTCGCGGACGGCCGTATCTCCATGCGCGTTCGCCCTGAGGTGTCGCAACTCGACGAATCCGCGGGCGTGAGGCTCAATGGCTTTTCGGTGCCGGCCGTTTCCACCCGGCGCGCCGAAACGACGGTGGAGCTTGGCTCCGGCCAAAGCTTCATGATCGGCGGCCTGATGAACGCCAGCAGCGGCAACAGCGTCTCCAAGGCGCCTTTCCTTGGCGACCTGCCGATCATCGGCAATCTCTTCAAGTCCTCGACCTTCCGGCGTCAGGAAAGCGAGCTTGTCATCATCGTCACGCCCTATCTGGTAAAGCCCGTCAACGCGCGGAACATCCATTTGCCGACCGACGGCCTGCGCAACGCCAATGATGTGCAGCGCTATCTCGGCGGGATGCTGCACAGCGGCAAGTCGGGCGCAGAACGGCCCAAGCCGACGATGGCGCCGCCCGTCACGGTTCCGTCGGACGCCGTGCCTGCCCCTGCCGCCTCGGCGTCCAAGTCCGGCCCCAAGTCGGACAATGCGGCCGCCGCGCCCGGCTTCAGTTTCTGACGAGAGGATGAAGGATATGCGCACCAGCACGACCAAAGGCCGCATCCGGCCCCTTCTCCACCCGGCCTTTCTCGCTCTCGGGCTGACCCTCGTCGCCGGCCCGCCGGCCCTGGCGGAGCCAACCAATCGCGGCATGGAATCGGTCAACCAGCCGGTTGTCCAGCGCACCGACTTTGTCTTTGATGCAATGCCCGACGGCTATAGCGGCCTGACCGCCGCCGAGCAGCGGCGCATCCTCGACTGGTTCGACGCGATCCGTCTTGGCTATGGCGACCGCGTCGCGATCGCCAGTGACGGTCTTTACGGCCAGTCCGCCGTGGGGCAAGCGATCGGCGATCTGGTCGCGCGCTATGGCCTGCTCCTGGCAGACACCGCCCCGGCCACGGCCGGCGAAGCGCCTTCCGGAACGGTGCGCATCGTCGTCAGCCGCGCGGTCGCGAGCGTACCCGGCTGCCCTGACTGGAAAGATCGGTTCGAAGCCGATTTCCAGGGCGGCCTCTCCTATAATTATGGCTGCGCCACCAATGGCAATCTGGCCGCCATGATCGCCAATCCGGAGGACCTGGTGCAGGGTCGCGAGACGCGCTCCGACCTGCGCACCACGACCAGCAGCCGCGCCATCAAAGCCTATAACTCCGCCCAGCCCACCGGCGCGGGCGGCGCCCTGAAGTAAAGGATTGGCCATGAACGCGCCCTGGAAACCGCTCGACAGCTCCAATCGCGAGGCATTTCATGCCTATGTCAGCGACCAGCACAGCATGGACGTGCTGCGCAGCGTCGTGGCCGAAATGGGCTGGCAGGTCGAGAAAGTCTATCTCGGCGGCCTGCGCAACGCCGTCCAGTCACTGTCGATCTCGGCCAGCCCCAATGTGCTGTTCGTCGACCTCTCCGAATCCGGCGACCCGCTGAACGACATCAACGGCCTCGCCGAAGTATGCGAGCCCGGCACGGTCGTGATCGCGAGCGGCCAGGTCAACGACGTTCGCCTTTATCGCGACCTCATGGCCAGCGGCATCCAGGACTATCTCCTCAAGCCGCTCAATGTCGACCATGTCCGCGACGCCATCGCCGCCGCGCAGGCCGTGTTCCACGCGCCCAAGATCGATGCCGGCGCGGATCGGCCGCACGTCTCGGTCGCCGTCATCGGCGCACGGGGCGGCGTCGGCGCCAGCTCCGTGGCGACGTCGCTCGCCTGGCAGCTCAGCGACCGCGAAAAGCGGGTGACCTCGTTCCTCGATCTCGACGTGCATTTCGGGACCGGCGCGCTCGCGCTCGACCTGGAGCCTGGCCGCGGCCTGACCGACGCGATCGAAAATCCGGGCCGCATCGACGGGCTGTTCATCGAGCGCGCCATGGTCCGCGCGAGCGACAATCTGGCGATCCTCTCGGCCGAAGCCCCGATCAATCAGCCCATCATGACCGACGGATCGGCCTATCACCATCTGCAGGAAGAATTGCGCGGCGCGTTTGAATGCAGCATTGTCGACCTGCCGCGCGCGGTCATGATCAGTCATCCGCACCTGCTCCAGGACACGGCCACGATCGTCCTGGTCACCGAGCTTACGCTCGCTTCGGCGCGCGACGCGATCCGCATCCTGGCCTGGCTGAAGTCCAATGCGCCGCAGGCGCGGGTCATCGTCGTCGCCAACAAATACCAGGCCGGGCTGCAAGAGATTGCGCGCAAGGATTTCGAGCAGTCGATCGAGCGCAAGATCGACATACTGATCCCCTATGACGCGAAATCGGCAAGCCAGGCCGCCAAGCTCGGCAAGGCGCTCAGCGACGCCGCCCGCTCCACCAAGCTCGGCCAGGCGCTGGCGCAACTCGGCAAGCTTGTCCTTGCCGGCGATAACCAGGGCGCCGGTGCAGCACCCGCCGGCGCCAAGGCCTCGTCCAAGGCGAAGGGCGAAAAGGCCGCCGGCTCATCCCTTGTCACCCGGCTCGCCGACTTCAGAAAGCTGCTGCCGCTGCGTCAGAAGGCGTCCGGCACGGCCGATGGCGCCAACGGCTGAGCCGATGATGCAGGCGGCGATGAACCCAGCAAAGGCAAGGTGGCTTTAGCATCATGGATATCCGGCTGATCCTGCTCGTCATCCTCGTCCTGCTGAGCATCGTGCTGTTCGTCGCGCTGTTCAGCGGGCCGTCGACCTCGCGCGCGAGCAGCCGGCGGCTGGCGGACATCCAGGGACGGCATAATCTTTCCGGCCAGGCGTCCATGGAAATGCGCATGCGGCGGGCGATTTCGACCCGCGTGACCGACAAGAACCAGCTACTCGTCTCGCTGATCCCCGACCCGGAAAATCTCGCCAAGCGCATCGCCATGACCGGCCGCAAATGGACGCTCAGCCAATACATGACCACCTGTATCGGCATCACCCTTGCGGTCTTCGCGATCCTGAAGCTGCGCGATTTCTCGCTGGTGGCGTCGATTCTGGTCGGAACAGCGACCGGCTTTGGCCTGCCTTATCTCGTCGTCGGGCGCATGATCGCAAAGCGGATCGACAAGTTCACCGCATCCTTTCCGGACGCGCTCGACCTGCTCGTGCGCGGCCTGCGCTCCGGCCTGCCGGTAGGCGAGACGCTGGGCGTGGTCGCGCGGGAAATCCCCGGCCCGGTCGGCGAGGAATTCCGCATGATCACGGAACGGGTCAAGATCGGGAAGTCGATGGAGCAGTCGATGCTGGAGACCGCCGAACGCCTCGGCACGGCGGAGTTCAAGTTCTTCTGCATCACCCTCGCCATCCAGCGCGAGACCGGCGGCAATCTGGCCGAGACCCTGGCGAACCTGGGCGGCGTGCTGCGCCAGCGCGCGCAGATGAAGCTCAAGATCCGGGCAATGTCCTCGGAATCGAAGGCGTCGGCCTACATCATCGGCGCGCTGCCCTTCCTGGTGTTCGGCCTGATCTGCTGGATCAACTACGGCTATATGCAGCCTTTCTTCACACCGGACCCGAACGGTCTTTTCGGCCTCGGCCTGATGCAGCTGGTCGGCATCGGCGGCATGTGCTGGATGGGCATCGGTGCGTTCATCATGGCGAAGATGGTCAACTTCGAGATCTGACGGCAGAGCTGGCATGGACCCCACCCCCAATCCCGGTACGACGCTTTTCGGCCTGACCGCTGCCGATGTCGGTACGCTTCTGGCCGCGCTGGCGACGCTTGCCGTGTTCGTCGCGCTATATGCGGCGAGCACCGTGCGCGATCCCATGGCCAAGCGGGTCAAGACGCTCAACGAGCGGCGGGAACAATTGAAGGCGGGCATCGCCGCCTCGACCAGCCGCCGCCGCACCAAGATCACGCACCAGAACGACACAACCGACCGGATGCGTGACTTCCTGAAGCGCCTCAAGGTTCTGCAGGACGATCAGCTCCAGCAGGCGCAGATGAAACTGGCGCAGGCCGGCATCCGGTCCAAGGACCTCGCCATCACGGTCATCTTCGGCCGCCTGGTCCTGCCGATCGTCTTCGGTTCGCTGGCCGCGCTCTCCATCTATGTCCTCGACATGTTCCCCACCTGGGGCCCGATGGCACGGTTCGGGGGGTTCGCGGGCGCGCTGCTGCTCAGCTACAAGGCGCCCGACATCTTCATCGAGAACAAGATCACGAAGCGGTCCGCCGCGATCCGCAAGGGCGTGCCCGATGCGCTCGACCTTCTCGTCATCTGTGCCGAGGCGGGCCTGACGGTCGATGCCGCCTTCGCGCGCGTCGCGCGGGAACTGGGCAGCGCCTATCCGGAGCTCGGCGAGGAGTTCCACCTGACCTCGATCGAGCTCAGTTTCCTGACGGAACGGCGCATGGCCTTCGAAAATCTCGCCGCCCGCGTCCGGCTGGACGACCTGAGGGGCGTCGTCACCACCATGATCCAGACGGAGAAATACGGCACGCCGCTGGCATCGGCGCTGCGCGTGCTGTCGGCCGAGTTCCGCCATGCGCGCATGATGCGGGCCGAGGAAAAGGCAGCGCGCCTGCCGGCAATCATGACCGTGCCGCTGATCCTGTTCATCCTGCCGACCCTGTTCGTGGTCATTCTCGGCCCGGCGGCCTGCTCGATCAGCAGCGCGTTCTGACATCCGACCCGGACGCCGAGGCTTCTTGCATTTGGCGTAGCGGCCTGTAGTCACCGCAATCAGCCGTTTTCTTCACGGCCTGGAATCGGAGCCCTTGCGCATGAATGGCCAGACCCTGACGCCAGTCATCCTTTCGGGTGGATCAGGGACGCGCCTGTGGCCCCTGTCCCGCCCGGAGCGGCCCAAGCAGTTCATCGCGCTGGCGGGCGACGACACGATGCTGCAGCAGACACTGGCGCGCACCGCCGGGCTGGCCGGGCGCAATCCGCCGATCATCGTCGCCAATGCCGCCCACGCCGGGCTGATCGAAGCGCAGCTTGGCGAGGCGGCGCTGATCATCCTCGAACCCTGCGCGCGCAACACCGCGCCCGCGATCGCGCTGGCCGCGCTGCTGGCGGATGATCCGGCGGCGGCGATGCTGGTCATGCCGAGCGATCATGTCATCACCGATGTCCCCGCCTTTCACCGGGCCGTCGCACGCGCCATGCCGCTGGTCGAGCAGGGCTGGCTCATCACCATGGGCATCACCCCGGACGCGCCCGAGACGGGCTATGGCTATATCGCCCTTGGCGAGGCTCTCGGCGAAGGTGTGCAGAAGGTCGCGCGGTTCGTCGAGAAGCCGGACCTGAACCGGGCCGAGGCCATGATCGCGGCGGGCGATCATGCCTGGAACGCTGGCATATTCCTGTTCCGCGCCGACTGCTATCTCGCCGCGCTCGAGCAGTTCCAGCCGGACATTCTGGCAGCGGCGCGATCCGCCGTGGCGCTGGCCCGGCGCGAGGGCGCGCGCGTCCTGCCCGACACGGATGCCTTCGCGGCCTGCCCATCGGATTCGATCGACTATGCGGTCATGGAGCGGGCGGAGAAGGTCGCCTGTGTCCCGGTCGACATGGGCTGGTCCGACCTCGGCAGCTGGGACGCGCTCCACGCCATCGCCGCCAAAGACGGGGCGGATAATGCCGCCGACCCCTCCGCGACCTTGATCGGCGCGCGGGGTTGCCTGGTTCGCAGCGACGGGATCAAAGTCTCGCTGGTCGGCGTTGAAGACCTGATCGTGGTGGCGTCGGGCGACGAGATACTGATCGTGCCGCGCGGGCAGTCGCAGCTTGTGAAGCAGGCGGCGGAGGCGGCCGCCGCAAGGGCGAGACGCGCCATGGAAAGGACATCATGACCGACAAACCCACCGTCCTCGTCACCGGCGGTGCCGGCTATATCGGCAGCCATGCCGTGCTGGCGCTGCGCGACGCGGGCTGGCCGGTGGTGGTGATCGACAATCTCGTCACCGGCTTTCGCTGGGCCGTGCCGGACGATGTGCCCCTGCACGAGGGCGATGTCGCCGACCAGCCTTTCGTGGAGCAGGTGCTGCGCCACCATGGCGTCAGGGCGATCCTGCATTTCGCCGGATCGGTGGTAGTACCGGAGTCCGTCACCGACCCGCTCAAATATTACCGCAACAACACCGCCGCCAGCCGTGCGCTGATCGAATCGGCGGTGCGGTGCGGCGTCCCACATTTCATCTTCTCCTCGACCGCCGCCACCTATGGCATTCCCGACGAGACGCCCTGCCGGGAGGACATGCCGACCCGCCCGATCAATCCCTATGGCATGTCCAAGCTGATGACCGAGGCGATGCTGGCGGACGTGTCCGCCGCGCATCCGATCAACCACTGCATCCTGCGCTATTTCAACGTCGCAGGGGCCGATCCGGCGGGACGCAGCGGCCAGTCGACCGCGGGCGCCACCCATCTCATCAAGGTCGCGGTGGAAGCGGCGCTCGGCAAGCGCGGCCATGTCGGCGTGTTCGGCACCGACTTTCCCACGCCCGACGGCACGGGCGTGCGCGACTATATCCATGTCAGCGATCTCGCCGCCGCCCATGTCCTGGCGCTGGAGGCGCTGATCGCGGCGCCGTCCGAGAACCTGCTCATGAATTGCGGCTATGGCCGGGGCTTTTCGGTGCTGGAGGTGCTGGACGCGGTCGACCGGGTGACGAACCTGAAGATCGCGCGCCGGCTGGAGGGCCGCCGGCCGGGCGATCCCCCGGCGCTGATAGCGGACAATCGCAAGATCCTCGCGCGCCTGCCCTGGAGGCCGCGCTACGACGATCTCGACACGATCGTCGCCCATGCCCTCGCCTGGGAGCGCAAACTGGCCGAACGCGCGAACTGACGCGCGCTTTTTCCGGGGCGAGCCGGCTCCTATATTTCCGCCATGGACAACGACAGCAGGGCGTTGACGCCGGCAGAGCGCGCGCTGGCCGCCGGTATGTTCGGCACGGCGATCGACCTCGATGCCGTGCGCATCCGGCGGCGGCGCTGGTGGCCGCTCCAGCCGCGCAATGTCACCATGGCGCCGATGGGCCATATCCACTTCCACCCCGCGAGCGACGCCTATTGTGCCTGCTTCGGCGCAGCGTCGCTCAGCGGCCAGGCCCTTTTCCTGCACGAGATGACCCATGTCTGGCAGAGCCAGCATTATGGCCGCTGGTATCTGCCGCTCATGCGTCACCCCTTCTGCCGCTATGCCTATGCATTCAAGGCGGGGCGTGCCTTCGAGCGCTACGGCATCGAGCAGCAGGCCGAGATCGTCGCCGATGTCCACCTGCTGCGGAACGGAATCGCGCGCCCCGGCAGGCCGGCGCTGGGTATGCTGGAAGGGATATTGCCGTTTGGAGGGGGCATCCGTTCCCCCTGAGCGAAGTCGAAGGGCCCTGCTGAGCGGAGGCGAAGCGCCTTCGCTGCGCTCAGGCGAGGGCTTCGACTTCGCTCAGCCCGAACGGTGTTTGGGTCTCACTCCACCGTCACGCTCTTGGCCAGGTTACGCGGCTGGTCGACATCGGTGCCCTTGGCGACGGCGACATGATAGGCCAGCAGCTGCACCGGCACCGCATAGACGAGCGGCGCGATCAGCGGGTGGACCTTGGGCATGGTGATGGTGGCGAGGCAGCCATCGCCCGCTGCCGCGACGCCATCATGGTCGGAGATCAGCACGACCTTGCCGCCGCGCGCCTGGACCTCCTGCATGTTGCTGACGGTCTTGTCGAACAGCGGGCCGGAGGGCGCGATCACGATCACCGGCACGCTGTCGTCGATCAGCGCGATTGGGCCGTGCTTCATCTCGCCGGCGGCATAGCCCTCGGCATGGATATAGCTGATTTCCTTGAGCTTCAGCGCGCCTTCCAGCGCCAGCGGATAGTCGGTGCCGCGCCCCAGATAAAGGACATCGCGGGCGCCCGCGATCCTATGCGCCATGGCCTCGATCCTGCCGTCCTGGGCCAGCGCGGCGTTGAGCGCGGCGGGCGCCTCGGCGAGGTGGCCGACGATCGCCTTTTCCTCCGCGGGGGTCAGCCGCCCCTTGGCGCGAGCGAGATTGGCCGCGAGCGCCGCCAGCACCGCAAGCTGGCAGGTGAACGCCTTGGTGGAGGCGACGCCGATCTCCGGCCCGGCATGGGTGGGCAACAGCAGGTCGGCTTCGCGCGCCATGCTGCTCGTCGGCACATTGACCACGACCGCGATCTTCTGCCCCTCCAAACGGGCGTGGCGCAGCGCCGCGAGCGTGTCGGCGGTCTCGCCCGACTGACTGATGAACAGCGCCAGCCCGCCGCCGTCCATCACCGGCGCGCGGTAACGGAATTCGGACGCGACATCGAGGTCGACTGGCACCCGGGCGAACTGCTCGAACCAGTATTTGGCGACCATGCCGGCATAGAAGCTGGTGCCGCAGGCGACGATGGTGACGCGCCCGATCGCGCCAAGATCGAATTCTGGGATGGGCAGCGTCACCCGGTCCTCCATGCGCTGGAGATAGGCACGCAGGGTCTGCGCGACCACGACCGGCTGCTCGTATATCTCCTTCTGCATGAAGTGGCGGTGATTGCCCTTGTCGATCATCGCGCCGGAGACGCCGGACAGGGTGATGGGCCGATCGACCGGATTGTTGTCGCGGTCGAATATCTGGGCGCCGTCGCCCCGGATGATGACCCAGTCGCCCTCCTCCAGATAGGCGATGCGCTGGGTCAGCGGGGCGAGCGCGAGGGCATCGGAGCCGAGATAGGTCTCGCCCTCGCCATAGCCCACCACCAGAGGCGAGCCGAGACGGGCGCCGATCACCATGTCGGGATGGGCGCGGAACAGGATCGCCAGCGCGAAGGCGCCATGCAGGCGCGGCAGCACGGCCTTGACCGCCTCCTCCGGCGCCAGGCCGGCCTCCACCTTCTCGCTGATGAGATGGGCGACGACCTCGGTATCGGTCTCGCTGGAAAACGTCCGCCCGCGCGCGGTCAGCTCCTCGCGCAGTAATTTGAAATTCTCGATGATGCCATTGTGGACAAGGGCCACTTCGCCCGTCGCATGCGGATGGGCATTGTTGGTCGTCGGCGCCCCATGGGTCGCCCAGCGGGTGTGTGCGATGCCGGTGGTGCCGGGCAGCGGATGGGCGGCCAGTTCCCGGCCGAGATTGGCCAGCTTGCCCTCGGCGCGCCGCCGATCGATCAGCCCGTCATGCGCGGTCGCGATCCCGGCGCTATCATAGCCGCGATATTCGAGGCGCTTCAGCCCGTCGAGCAGCCGGTCGGAGACATCTTCGCGCCCGACGATACCGATTATTCCACACATGCCGATCGGCTCCCCAGACTGCCATGATGCGGCTTTAGATTTCGCCGCCAGTCAGGGCAATGGGGCTATCCGCATTTGCAGGAGCTGACGGTCCTGCGGCCGCTCCCTATTTGGCGGCCTTGCGCGCCCGCATCGTCTCGCGGAAACGCGCCGCCCAGCCCGGCTTTTCCTGCTGCGGCGCGCGTACCAGCGCCAGTGCGTCCGCGCTCACGTCGGCGGATACGGTGCTGCCCGCGCCGACGATCGCGCCGGCGCCGATGGTGACGGGGGCCACCAGCGCGCTGTTGGAGCCGATGAAGGCGCCCGCGCCGATGATCGTCTGGTACTTGCCGAAGCCGTCATAATTGCAGGTGATGGTGCCAGCCCCGATATTGGCGTCCTCGCCCACCGTCGCGTCGCCGATATAGGAGAGGTGGTTGGCCTTGGCGCCCTTGGCCAGCGTCGCCTTCTTCACCTCCACGAAATTGCCGACGCGCGCGCCCTCGCCGATGTCGGCGCCGGGGCGCAGCCGCGCATAGGGGCCGATGCTGGCGCCCGCGCGCACCAGTGCGCCCTGGAGATGGGAAAAGGCATGCACGACCGCGCCTTCCTCGACGGCCACGCCGGGACCGAAGACGACATGAGGCTCCACCGTCACGTCGCGCGCGATCCGTGTGTCGTGCGAGAAGAACACCGTCTCCGGTGCGATCAGGGTAACGCCGCCCAGCATCGCCTCCAGCCGCCGGCGCGCCTGCCACTCGGCCTCCAGCGCGGCCAGCTCGACCCGGCTGTTGACGCCCGCGACCTCGTGCGCGTCCGTCTCGACGACGGCGCTCGGCCGTCCGTCGGCGGCGGCGAGCATGACGATGTCGGGCAGATAATATTCACCCGCCGCATTGTCGTTGCCGACCCGCGAGAGCAGCGCGAACAGGTCGCCCGAGCGCACCGCCATCAGGCCCGAATTGCACAGGTTCACCGCGCGTTCCGCCGCGCTGGCATCCTTGTACTCGACCATGCGATCGATGACGCTGCCATCGGCGATGATCCGGCCATAGGCGCCGGGCTCCTCCGGCCGGAAACCGAGCACGACGCAGGCGGGCGCGTCATCGGCATTCAGCCGGGCGATGAGCGCCTGCATCGTCTCGGCACGCACCAGCGGCACGTCGCCATAGAGGATGAGGACATCACCCTCGAAACCCGCCAGCGCCTCGCGCG
>DATJLC010000020.1:0-1615 GCA_035490755.1 Sphingobium sp. | reverse complement strand
CACCCGCCGGTCGACCAGCATCGGGAAGGAGACGGCCGAAAGGGCAAGGGTCAGCACGGCAAAGCACAGGCCGACCAGATTGCCGACGAGGATCATCGTCCAGCCCTGGGGCGTCGTGAACACGTCGCGCATGAAGGCGCCGAACGATGCGGGGGCCTCGGGTCCGAGCGTCTCGGCATAGATGTACCAGGCCGCGTACATCCACAGCAGGAACACGACGAAGATCACGCCCGTCGCGGCGAACAGCGATGGCGCCGCCGGTCCCCGCACCACGTCCAGAAAGTGCCGCCAGCGAGAATCCAGCCCATGCTCGCGACGCCGCGCCAGCTCGTAGAAACCGCTCGCCGCCGCCGGGCCGAGCAGGATCGCGCCGGCCACCAGCGGAAAGATCAGGGGCAGCACGGACATGTCGAGGGCGTACATGCCGGCCAGCGCAATCACCAAGGGATAGATGAAGCCGACGAAGACCAGGTCGCCGCGCTTGCTCATGAAGTCTTCCCAGCCCTGGCGCAGGGCTATGCGCAGGTCGTGCGGGCCGATCTTGCGGATGCGGATGTCTTCTTCGTCTTCCCTGACGGGGGTCATGCCAGTGGGGCGCGCTATAGCCATCGACCGTGCTCCTGTTCCGGTGCCATGACAGGCGGCGCTTCATGCCCACGCGTTCGGGCCGATGCCTCAAGGGTCTCGGCCGGATCCGGCGCAGTCGGTCAACGGCGGTGCGATCGGATCCAGATGTGGCAGAAGGACCGTCTCATAGCCAATGCGGGCATGATATTCCTCCCGCCCCATCTAGGCAAGCGCGTCAGGCGTGGGCCAGCAGCCGGTCGAGGCGGGCGCCGAAGTCGCGCGTGCGCCATCTTTTCAGCAGCACCGTGTAGATGTGCAGGCAGTTGCGGGCGGGATCCACGGGCAGGAACATGGGGTCGAGCGGTCCCGAGGCGTTCACCGCGTCGGGCAGGCGGAACATGATGACTTCGGGGAAGGCCAGCACGCGGGCGACGCCCATGCTCGCCATGTGGAGGTCGAGGTGGAATTCCAGCTCCTCCGGCGTGATCGGCGGACCGCCATGCGCATGATATTCGCGGGCGAACAGCGCGAGAAGCTCGCTCAGATGATGGTCCCAGATGTCGTGATGCGCGGCGCTCAGCCCGCCCCACAGCGCGGAGCCCAAAGTGATCTGCCCGACCCGGCCCCAGTCAATCAGGCCGCAATGGAGCGCGCCGTCCTCGTCGCGCCAGAACCAGCCATTGTCGATATGCGCGTTCCAGTGGCAGAGCGCGATGAAATCGGGATTGCCGCGCAGATAATGCTGGATGGCACCCTCATGTGCGCGGATGCGCAGGGCGTCGCGCTCCATCCGCGCGAGGAAGTCCGGTGCGCGGACCTCGGCGGGCAGCAGGCGGGGGCAGCGGGCGGTGAAGTCGGCGCAATAGGCGAGCTCAGCGCGCAGCTCCGCCTCGCTGTAGCGGATCGGGTCGCTCGATCCGGCAACGGGGTCGAAGGGGAAGCGCGCGTCGATGTCGGATGCGAGCCGCCCGCCCTTGTGCGCGCCCGCGAGCCGGGCCAGCGCCGTCACCACCGCGCGGTAATAAGGGAGCGGATCGTCGAGGGTCGC
>DATJLC010000019.1:0-1723 GCA_035490755.1 Sphingobium sp. | reverse complement strand
CAGGGCTATTACGGCACCATCACGCCGCCGGTCATCCAGCGCAACATCCTGGAAAACCCCGCCTGGTACACGGCCTATACGCCCTATCAGCCGGAAATTTCGCAAGGCCGGCTCGAAGCTCTCCTCAATTTCCAGACTATGATCTGCGATCTGACCGGCCTCGACGTCGCCAATGCCTCGCTGCTGGACGAGGCGACCGCGGCCGCCGAAGCCATGGCGCTCTGCCAGCGCCAGGCGAAGTCGAAGGCGACCGCCTTCTTCGTGGATAGCGCCTGCCATCCGCAGACCATCGCGCTGATCGAGACGCGCGCCGCCCCGCTCGGCTGGACCGTGATCGTCGGCGACCCGATGACCGACCTCGACCCGGTCGACGTCTTCGGCGCGATCTTCCAGTATCCCGGCACCCACGGCCATGTGCATGATTTCTCGGGCCTGATCGCCCGCCTGCACCAGACTGGCGCGGTCGCAGCCGTCGCTGCCGACCCGCTGGCGCTAACGCTGCTCAAATCCCCAGGCGAGATGGGCGCCGACATCGCCATCGGCTCCTCGCAGCGCTTCGGAGTGCCGGTCGGTTACGGCGGCCCGCACGCGGCCTATATGGCGGTCAAGGATGCGCACAAGCGCGCCATGCCCGGCCGGCTTGTCGGCGTGTCGGTCGATGCCCGCGGCAACCGCGCCTACCGCCTGTCGCTGCAGACCCGCGAGCAGCACATCCGCCGCGAAAAGGCGACGTCGAACATCTGCACCGCCCAGGTGTTGCTCGCCGTTATGGCCTCCATGTACGGCGTCTTCCACGGTCCCGACGGGTTGAAGGCAATCGCCCAGCAGGTCCACAAAAAGGCCGTGCTGATGGCCAAGGGCCTCGAAAAGCTCGGCTATGTCATCGAGCCCGACACGTTCTTCGACACCCTCACGGTCGAGGTGGGGCATATGCAGGGCCTTATCCTGCGCGCCGCCGTCGCCGAAGGCGTCAACCTGCGCAAGGTCGGGAATACGAAAATCGGCATGTCGCTCGACGAGCGCACCCGCCCCACGACGCTGGAAGCCGTCTGGCGTGCCTTCGGCGGCAATTTCAAGGTTTCGGATTTCGAGCCGGAATACCGCCTGCCGATCGCGCTTCTGCGCAAGTCGGAATACATGACGCACCCCATATTCCACATGAACCGCGCGGAAAGCGAGATGACCCGCTATATCCGCCGGCTCTCGGACCGCGATCTGGCGCTCGACCGGGCGATGATCCCGCTCGGCTCCTGCACCATGAAGCTGAACGCGACGGCGGAAATGCTGCCGATCACCTGGCCGGAATTTTCCGACATCCATCCCTTCGTGCCCGCCGATCAGGCCCTCGGCTACAGGGAGATGATCGACGATCTTTCCCAAAAACTCTGCCAGATCACCGGCTACGACGCCTTCTCCATGCAGCCGAATTCCGGCGCGCAAGGGGAATATGCGGGCCTGCTCACCATCCGCAACTACCATATCGCGAACGGCGATACGCATCGCGACGTCTGCCTCATCCCCACCTCCGCGCATGGCACCAACCCCGCCTCCGCGCAGATGGTCGGCATGAAGGTCGTGCCGGTCAAGGCGCGCGAGAACGGCGATGTCGATCTTGAGGATTTCCGAGCAAAAGCAGAGCAATATGCGGAAAACCTCTCGTGCTGCATGATCACCTATCCCTCCACGCACGGAGTGTTCGAGGAAACGGTCAAGGAGATCTGCG
>DATJLC010000018.1:0-8705 GCA_035490755.1 Sphingobium sp. | reverse complement strand
GGAGGGGCCGGAGCGAATCGCGCCGGAATGGTGGCTGCGGCAGGGCGGACATGCCGCCAATCCCGGCCGCACGCGCGATTATTACCGGGTGGAGGATGCGGACGGCCATCGTTTCTGGCTGTTCCGCCATGGTCTTTATGGAGCGGAAAGCGGGGGCCCAGGGCCACGGGGAACAGCGCTCGCGACCCTGGATTCCCGCTTTCGCGGGAATGACAGCATGGTTTTGCAACAATTCCCTGTCTGGTATGTCCATGGCCTCTTCGCCTGAATCTCTCTACGCCGAGCTGGCGGCGGCGACGAACTTCTCCTTCCTGCGCGGTGCCTCGCATCCCGCCGAGATGGTGGCCCGGGCGATTGCGCTGGGCATGACCGGCATCGGCATTGCCGACCGCAACACGGTGGCGGGCGTGGTGCGCGCCCATGTCGCGCTGCGGGACGCGCGCGAGGCGGCGGAGGCCGAGGGGCTCGCCTTGCCCGATTTCCGGCTGGTGGTGGGGGCAAGGCTCGGCTTTGCGGACGGCACACCGGACTTGATCGCCTATCCCGCCAGCCGCCATGGCTGGGGCCGGCTGACGCGACTGCTCACCACGGGCAATCTGCGGGCGAGGAAGGGCGAGTGCATCCTCTACCGCGCCGATCTGCTCGATCATCTCGACGATCTCCTGCTGATTGCCATGCCGGGCGCCGATGCTGCGCTGCTCGATCGGTTGCGCGAGGCGGCGCCGGATCGGGTCTGGCTCGGGGCGGTGATGGGCCGGCAGGGGCGCGATGCGCGCCTCCTGGCCCGCGCGCAGGCGCTGGCACAAGCGAGCGGGGTGCCGCTCATCGCCCTCAACGATGCCCTTTATGCGACGCCGGCGGCGCGGCCGCTGCACGATGTCCTGACCGCCATCCGGCTGAAGACGACCGTACGCGATGCCGGCCGCGCGCTGGCCGCCAATGCCGAGCGGCACCTGAAATCCCCGGCGGAAATGGCCCGCCTCTTTGCCGCCGCGCCCGAGGCCGTTGCCGAGACGCAAGGCTTTCTGGCCCGCATCGCCTTCACCCTCGACCAGCTGCGCTATGAATATCCGCATGAGCCGGTGCCTTATGGCTGGGACGCGCAGGACTGGCTTGAGCATCTGGTGATGGAGGCGGCTCATGCCCGCTATGGCGCGGTGCTGCCCGACAAGGCCAGGCGCCTGATCGCGGAGGAGTTCACGCTCATCCGGCAGGAAAAATATGCCCATTATTTCCTGACAGTACATGACATTGTTCGTTATGCGCGCGAACGGGGAATCCTGTGCCAGGGGCGAGGCAGCGCCGCCAATTCGATCGTCTGCTTCCTACTCGGCGTGACCTCAGTCGATCCGATGGAGCATGACCTGCTCTTCTCCCGCTTCATGTCCACCGAACGCAAGGAGCCGCCCGACATCGACGTCGATTTCGAGCATGAGCGGCGCGAGGAGGTGATGCAATATATCTACCGCCGCTATGGGCGGGAGCGGGCGGGGATCGCCGCCACCGTCATCCATTACCGCCCGCGCAGCGCGGTGCGCGAGATCGGCAAGGCGCTCGGCCTGTCGGAGGATGTGACGGCCCGCCTCGCAAGCACCGTCTGGGGCAGCTATTCCTCGCGCTATGAACGGGAGCGGGTGGCCGAGGGCGGCTTTGATCCCGACAATCCGGAGATCGAGCGCGTCAACCATTTTATCAATCAAATACTGTCATTTCCACGCCACCTCTCACAGCATGTGGGAGGATTTATCCTCACTCAGGACCGGCTCGACGAGACGGTGCCGATCCACAACGGCGCCATGCCGGACCGCACCTTCATCGAGTGGGACAAGGACGATATCGACGCGCTCGGCCTGATGAAGGTCGATGTGCTGGCGCTCGGCATGCTGACCTGCATCGCCAAGAGTTTCGCGCTGATGCGCGCCCATGGTTTGGGCGAGCATGATCTGGAGGTCGACATCAAGGCCGACGATCCCGCCGTCTATGACATGCTGTGCCGGGGTGACAGCATCGGCGTGTTCCAGGTGGAGAGCCGCGCGCAGATGAACATGCTGCCGCGCCTCAGGCCCCGCATCTTCTACGATCTGGTCGTGCAGGTCGCGATCGTCCGCCCCGGCCCGATCGAGGGCGATATGGTGCATCCCTATCTGCGCCGTCGCTGCGACGGGGAGCAATGGCGCTTTCCCGCGCCCGCGCCGCCGCATCCGCCCGACGAGCTGCACGGGGTGCTCGGCAAGACATTCGGCGTGCCCTTGTTCCAGGAGCAGGCGATGAACCTTGCCATCACCGCCGCAGCTTTCACCCCGGCTGAGGCCAATGGGTTGCGCCGGGCGATGGCGACATTCCGCAATCTGGGTACTATCGACCGCTTTCGCACCAAGATGATAGATGGCATGATTTCAAGGGGTTATGAGAGGGACTTCGCTGAGCGTTGTTTTCGGCAGATCGAGGGTTTCGGCAGCTATGGTTTCCCCGAGAGCCATGCCCAGAGCTTTGCCCGGCTCGTCTATGTCTCGGCCTGGATCAAATGCCATCATCCGGCCGTGTTCACCTGCGCGCTCCTGAACGCGCAGCCCATGGGCTTCTACGCGCCCGCCCAGCTCGTCCGCGATGCCCGCGAGCATGGTGTCGAGGTGCGGCCCATCGATGTGAACCACAGCCAGTGGGATTGTACGCTGGAGCATGGTTTTCACTTCGCCCTCCGCCTCGGCCTCAGGCAGATCAACGGCTTTCGGCGGGAGTGGGCGGACGCCATCGCCGCCCATGCGCCCTTCGCGGATATCGAGGCGCTGGCCCGCCGCGCGCGCCTGCCGCGTCGGGCGCTCGATCTGCTCGCCGATGCCGATGCACTTGGATCACTGGGGGGATCGCGGCGCGCGGCGCTGTGGGAGGCGCGGCGCCTGCCCGAGGGGGACTTGCCGCTGTTCGCTGCCACCGGGGCGAGGGAGATGAGCGGGGAACCAGAAATATCCTTGCCTGCAATGACCTTGGGAGAAGAAGTTGTCGCCGATTATCAGACTACGCGCCTCTCCCTCAAGGCGCACCCGATGGCGCTGCTCCGCCCCTTGTTCGACCAGGAGGGCGTCATGCCCTGCGCGGCCCTCCGCCGGGCGAAGGCAGGCGCGAAGGTGCGGGTGGCGGGCGTCGTTCTGGTCCGCCAGCGGCCGGGCAAGGGCAATGCCATCTTCATCACCATCGAGGATGAGGAGGCGATCGCCAATATCGTGCTCTGGGCGCGCCAGTTCGAGGCGATGCGCCGCCCGGTCATGTCCGCGCGGCTGATGGCGGTGGAGGGGCTGGTGCAGCGGAGCAAGGAGGGCGTCGTGCATGTCATGGCGCACCGCATCATCGACCGAACGGAGATGCTGGACAGCCTTTCCGACCTGCACCATCCCGATATGCCGCTGTCCCGCGCCGACGCATTCCTGCATCCGCAGCACCCACGCATGCCAGCCGACGCAGGAACGGCCCGCCATCCGCGCAATGTCCGGCTGCTGCCAAGATCACGCGATTTTCATTGAGGGGCATCGGCATTGACGCGCGACGATGCATATTGCCGCTTCGGCACCGCCGCGCCTATAGCCAACCTATGGCCGGAACGATACTCTCCATCCTGATGCTCGGCGGCATCGCCCTGCTCGCGGGCGGGCTGCACCTTCTCATCCGCAAGCGCGACCGCAAGCGGGGCATGCTCATGCTGGTCGCGGCGGCGGTGATGTTCGTCAATGTCGCGATCTGGATCATGCCCACCCAGAACGGGCAGACGCTCAGCGGAAAGAGTGCGAACTCTTCCCACTAAGTCCTTATCTAATCGGCGAATCTGGTGACAGCCGCATGTCGAGATAATTGTCGACCGACATCATCAGCTGGTCGCGCTCATGCTCGAAGAAATGGTTCGCGTTGCGGATCTCGTCATGATGGATGGTGATCCCCTTCTGCGTGCGCAGCTTGTCGACCAGCCGCTGCACCGAGCTTGGGCTCACCACTTCGTCCGCCGCGCCCTGGACGATGATGCCGGAGGCGGGGCAGGGGGCGAGGAAGGAGAAGTCGTACATGTTGGCGGGCGGCGCGACAGAGATGAAGCCGCGAACTTCCGGCCGCCGCATGAGGAGTTGCATCGCGATCCAGGCACCGAAGCTGAAGCCGGCGATCCAGGTTGTCTGCGCTTCGGGATGGAAGCTCTGCACCCAGTCGAGCGCGGCGGCGGCATCGCTCAGCTCGCCAATGCCGTTGTCGAACGTGCCCTGGCTACGGCCCACGCCCCGGAAATTGAACCGGAGCGTCGCGAAGCCGCGCTTGACGAAGGTCTTGTAGAGCGCCTGCGTGATATGATCGTTCATCGTCCCGCCGCCATGGGGATGCGGGTGGAGGATCATTGCGACGGGTGCGCGGGGACGGGGCGGGGGACTGAACCGTCCCTCCAGTCGGCCTTCAGGACCGGGAAAGATGACGTCGGGCATGGCACCTGAATGAACAAGCATGGATGGGTAGCGCACCATATGCTGGCGCGGATGAAAGTGGCCCCTATATAATTCCTTGTTGCATTTTCGCAATCCAGGATTGACGGCCAAGCGCATCGTGCCTGTCTATCTCGATCATGCGGCGACCACGCCGATTCTGCCGGTGGCGCGCGACGCTGTCATGGCGGCGCTGGACACATGGGCCAACCCCTCTTCGCCCCATGCGGACGGCCGCCGCGCAAGGGCCGCGCTGGAGGATGCGCGCGCGCGGGTGAAGGCCGCGCTGGCCTGGAAGGGCGAGGTCATCTTCACCAGCGGTGCCAGCGAGGCCATCGCCCTCGCCATCGGTCGGGCCAAGGCGGATCGGGTTGTGGCGGGCGCTACCGAGCATGACTCGGTGCTTCGCCATGTGCCGGCGGAGGGGCGGCTGCCGGTCGATCGGCTTGGCCATGTCGAACTCGATGGAGCGGGATTTTTCGGCACGCTGGTGGCGGTCCAGCATGTCAACAGCGAGACGGGCGTCATCCAGCCGGTCGGTGCGATCGGCCGGGCGATCCGCGAGCAGGGCGGGCTGTGGCTTTGCGATTGCGCCCAGAGCGCCGCCAAATTGCCGCTGCCCGACGCAGACCTGATCGCGATCGGCGGCCACAAGCTGGGCGGCCCGATCGGCGCGGGCGCCTTGCTGGTGCGCGACCTGACGATGCTGCGGCCGTCGGGCGGGCAGGAGCTAGGCTATCGCGGCGGGACCGAGAATCTGCCTGCGATCATGGGCCTTGCCGCCGCGCTGGAGGCGCCGCGCAACTGGCTCAGCGAGGTTGAGACCCTGCGAGCAAGGCTCGATGCCGCCATCCTGGCCATGGGCGGGGAGGTGGTGGCGGGGGACGCGGCGCGGATCGCCACCATCGCCGCCTATCGCATGACCGGCGTCAGTGCGCGCGCCCAGCTGATCCGTTTCGACGGGGCGGGCATCGCCGTTTCCGCCGGCAGCGCCTGCTCCTCGGGCAGCCTGCGGGCGAGCCCGGTGCTGACCGCCATGGGCTGGGACGAAGGCGCGGCGGGCGAGGTCGTGCGCGTCAGCTTCGGGTGGCCCACATTGGGACGGCATGTCGACAGCTTCGTTGACCAATGGCGGAAAATCGCTCAGTCCGGCCAGTTATGATCTATCTGGATTATCAGGCGACCACGCCCATGGCGCCGGAGGTCATTACGGCGGTGACCGACGCCATGGCGCGCTATGGCAATCCGCACAGTGCCCATAGGATGGGCCGCCAGGCCGCCGCCGAAGTCGCGCTGGCGCGGGACCGCGTCCAGGCGGCGCTCGGCCTGGAGGGCGGGCGCATTGTCTTCACCAGCGGCGCGACCGAGGCGCTCAACATGGCGATCATCGGCATGGCGCGCGCCGCGCCGGAGGGGCGCAGGCGGATCGTCACCGTCGCCACGGAGCATGCCGCCGTGATCGACACGGTGGCGGCCTGCGCGCAGCTGGGCATGGAACCGGTTTTCCTGCCGGTGGGGGGAGACGGCCTCATCGACCCGCACATCGCCGATGTCGCGATCGACGAGCGGACGGCATTGGTCGCGGTCATGCAGGTCAACAACGAGATCGGCGTGCTCCAGCCGGTCGATGCCATCGCAGAGATCGCGGCCGCCAATGGCGCTCCCCTCCTATGCGACGCGGTTCAAGGTTTCGGTCGTATACCGTTGAATATACAGCCGGATATGGTAGCGATAAGTGCCCACAAGATCCACGGTCCCAAGGGGATTGGCGCACTGTGGCTGCGCGACGGGCTGGACCTGCCGCCGCTTCTTTTGGGCGGAGGACAGGAGCAGGGGCTGCGCTCCGGCACGCTCTCGCCTTTGCTGTGCACCGGCTTTGGTGTTGCGGCGGAACTGGCGGCGCGGACGTGCGATGCGGACCGGGCGCATGTCGAGGCGCTCTGGGCCGAGGCGGTCCGGCTGTTCGACGGCTGGACGATCAATGGTTCGCCCACGCACCGTTATCATGGCAATCTCAACATCAGGCGCGCGGGCATCGATGCGGCGCGCCTCTTGTCCGATTGCCGGCTGGTCGCGATGTCGCTCGGTTCCGCCTGCGCCAGCGGATCGGGGCGCACCAGCCATGTGCTGCGCGCCATCGGCCTGTCCGAGCCGGAGGCGCGGTCTTCGATACGGCTTGGCTTTGGTCGTTACACCGCTATGTCGGATATTCAGGAGGCGGCGGCCCTCATTCTCGCGGCCGCTGCCGAGCAGGAGCAAATCGCATGACCATGTCCGCCCCTGTCACCGTGCGCTTCGTGAGCGCGGACGGTCAGAATGTGCAGGAGGTCATCGCCAGCGACGGCGACAATCTCCTCAATGTGGGCCAGGCCGCCGGGCAGCCGCTGGAAGGGACATGCGAGGGGCAGATGGCCTGCTCCACCTGCCATGTCATCGTCGACGCGGCCGACTTCGACAAACTGCCCCGTGCCAGCGAGGCCGAGGAGGACATGCTCGACCTCGCCGCCGCCGCGACGCGCACCAGTCGTCTGTCGTGCCAGATCACTTTGACCATGGCGATGGACAGCCTCACCGTGCGCATTCCGCCGGCCAGCCATAATATGCAGGGGGTGTGAGGGGCAAGCGGATGAGTGCTCAGCGGAAAGCGACTTAGGCTACTCAACTCTCGCTTCAGCCCATAAGAGACATTCGTCATCCTGAACTTGGTTCAGGATCCATTGTTACCCTCGCGGTGAGCTCGGGAGGAGGGATGGATGCTGAAACAAGTTCAGCATGACGGTGGTGGGGTGTCCCCCTCCATCGCAGCCTCTCGCCCTTGCAATTGCCGTCCGTTCCCGCCATATCGCGGTGCGGAAGCCGGGCGGACGTAGTCTTCGCCAACCTGGTCAGGTCCTGACGGAAGCAGCCACAACGAATTCGCTGCGGGTCGTTCCGGCTTCCACCGCACCCTTCCCCCACATCGCAGAAATCATGCAGGTTGGCTTGTCGATCCTTCGACATCGCCGTTTCCAGCCGCTACATATGTTAGCCGATGTCCGAATCCCCCCAGCCTTATCGTGTCCTCGCGCGCAAATACCGGCCGCAGACCTTTTCCGAACTGATCGGGCAGGAGGCGATGGTGCAGACGCTCGCCAACGCCATCCGGCGCGAGCGGCTGGCCCATGCCTTTGTGATGACGGGGGTGCGCGGCGTCGGCAAGACATCGACCGCCCGCCTGATCGCAAAGGCGCTGAACTGCGTGGGGCCGAACGGGCAGGGCGGCCCGACCATCGATCCCTGCGGCGTGTGCGAGCCCTGCCTCGCAATCGCCGAGGGCCGGCATATCGACGTGGTCGAGATGGATGCCGCCAGCCATACCGGCGTCGATGATGTGCGCGAGATCATCGAGGCGGTACGCTATTCGGCGGTGTCGGCCCGCTACAAGATATACATCATCGACGAAGTTCACATGCTGTCGAAGAGCGCGTTCAATGCGCTTCTGAAGACATTGGAAGAACCCCCTGAACATGTGAAGTTTTTGTTCGCGACGACTGAGGTCGGCAAGATCCCGGTCACGATCCTGTCGCGCTGCCAGCGCTTTGACCTGCGGCGCATTCCCGGTGAGGCGCTCCAGGCGCATTTCGCGCATGTCGCGGCGTCGGAGGGCGTCTCCGCCGAACCGGCCGCGCTCGCCCTGATCGCCTCGGCCGCGGAAGGCTCGGCACGCGACGGCCTGTCGATCCTGGACCAGGCGATCGCCCATGCGGAGCTTTCGGGCGACCAGCCGCACGTGACCGCCGAACAGGTGCGCGCGATGCTGGGGCTGGCGGACCGGAGCAGCGTTCGCCGCCTGCTGGGGCACATGCTGGCGGGCGATGCGGGCGGGGTTCTCGACGCCCTGGCCGAGCAGCATCAGCTGGGCGTCGACCCGGGCGCGATCATCGCCGATCTGCTCGACCTCGTCCATGCCGTGACCCTCGCCAAGTCGGGCCGGATCGATGACGACCCGGCGCGATCCGCCGAGGAGGGGGCCGCGCTGGCGGACTGGGCCGCGCAGCTCGGCTTTTCCGCCCTGCATCGTATCTGGCAGCTGCTGCTCAAGGGGCATGGCGAAGTGATGGCCGCCGTCAATGCGCGCGACGCGTGCGACATGGCGCTGCTGCGCGTGGTGCACGCAGCCGGCATGCCCGACCCATCGGACCTGGCGCGGCTGCTGGAGCAAGGCGGCGGCGCGGCACCGATGACGACAGCGCTGGCTCCGGCAGCCGCACC
>DATJLC010000017.1:0-8247 GCA_035490755.1 Sphingobium sp. | reverse complement strand
AGGTAAAGCCGATGAAAAGGAAGCCATATTTTATCGCCCGGTCGACCTGCGAATAGGGATCGACGAGCTCCACCAGGCCAATGGTGGCGGCCTGTCCGATGTTCGGCGACGGTCCATCGGCGGTGCGGGTCATCTCGACGGGATAAGACGTATCGATCATCGCTGGCGGCCGCACATCCTCGGTCAGCACCAGCGCCTGGCCCAACGCCAGATTGCTGATCGAATAGCGGGCTGCAAAACCGTCATCGTTGACGGTCCTGTCGGTGGGCAGAAAATCACCGCCGAAACTTGGATGCGGCCAGGCGGAGCGGACCGTCCAATCGGTGCGCCCGCCGCGCGGCACCAGCGTCACCTTGCCATTGCCGCGCACGGCAAAGGCATAGTCGATGGTCAGCGGCGCGCGCGACGTCCAGTCGAGAAAGCCGAAGAAGCCGGCATTGCCCGTGGCGAGCAATCCCTTGCCAGGCTGGAGCGGCAGTGCGTTGCCATTGAACTTGAGGCTGTTCTGCGACGAGAGGCCGCGCGCATCGGAAATGCCCATGCGGATTTCCGCCCGGTCGAGATGGAGTTGCTCCGGCGTGATCCCATAACGCGGCAAGTCGGCGGGCAAGGCGAATTGCGCCCGGCCGGTAAAGCCTGCCTCGAACAGCACGGTCTCGTAGATCGCCTTGCGGCGCCGTTCCGGTTTGACGAGCGTGGTCATCGCATTGGCGGCGGGCGAGAGGAACAGCTCGCGCTGGACGGTAATGGTGCGACTGCTTTGTTTGCCGTTCTCGGTGACGGTCTCCACCTCGTCGCGGGTATAGGGGATGACCACCACCGGCCCCATCACCGTCTGCGCACCGCCCCAGCCCTGGGCAATGGCGGCGCGCGCGGTATCCGATTGCGACTGGCGGTCCCAGACCAGCGCATAGGTGGCGAACAGCGGGATGGTCAGCACCAGCCCGACGATCACGCAAAGAAGCAGCTTGAACCCCGGGCTCCGTTCCTTCGCCGCCATGGCCGGCCCCTCTCCTTCTGTTCCGCGCCCCCGCGCTTATCACAAAAAAGGGCTCCCGAAGGAGCCCTTTTCCCTATGTGCAACCGCAGCCCTTAATATACGCGCGCCTTCGGCTTGATATATTCCGCCTCGTCGGTGAGCGTGTAGTCGTGCACCGGGCGGTAATCGAGCGTGACCTTGCCGCCGGAGCCGCCCCAGCCTTCGAACCAGCTGATGGTGTGCTTCATCCAGTTGGCGTCGTCGCGCTCGGGATAATCCTCGTGCGCGTGGGCGCCGCGGGATTCCTTGCGGTTGTTGGCGCTTTCGATGGTGCAGATGGCCTGCGCCATCAGATTGTCCAGCTCCAGCGTCTCGACGAGGTCGGTGTTCCAGATCAGCGAGCGGTCGGTAACGCCGATGTCCTGCATCCGCTTGTTGACCTTCTGCATCAGCTCCACGCCTTCCCCAAGCAGGGCGGAGTCGCGGAACACGGCAGCGTGCTTCTGCATCGTCTGCTGCATTTCGAGCCGCACCGCCGCCGTGGGCGAACCGCCCTTGGCATGGCGGAACTTGTCGAGGCGGCTGAGCGCGAAGTCAGCCGAATCCGCCGGCAGCGCCTTGTGTGCGGTGCCCGGCTTGATCGTTTCCTTGAGGTGCAGACCCGTCGCGCGCCCGAAGACCACAAGGTCGATGAGCGAGTTGGAACCAAGGCGGTTGGCGCCATGAACGGACACGCAAGCCGCCTCGCCCACAGCGTACAGGCCCGGCACCACCACCTCCGGATCGTCACCCTTCTTGGTCACGACCTGGCCATGATAATTACAGGGGATGCCGCCCATATTGTAGTGGACGGTCGGGCAGACCGGCAGCGGCTGGCGGGTCAGGTCGACGCCCGCGAAGATCTTGCCGCTTTCGGTAATGCCCGGCAGGCGCTCGGCCAGGATCTTCGGGTCGATATGGTCGAGGTGCAGGTAGATATGGTCCTTGTTGGGACCGACGCCCCGCCCTTCGCGCATTTCCATCGCCATGGAACGCGACACCACGTCGCGGCTGGCGAGGTCCTTGGCCGACGGCGCATAGCGCTCCATGAAGCGCTCGCCCTCGGAATTGGTGAGATAGCCGCCCTCGCCCCGCGCGCCCTCGGTGATCAGCACGCCCGCGCCGTAGATGCCGGTCGGGTGGAATTGCACGAATTCGAGGTCCTGAAGCGGGAGCCCGGCGCGCAGCACCATGCCGCCGCCGTCGCCGGTGCAGGTATGGGCCGACGTGGCGGAGAAATAGCTGCGGCCATAGCCGCCCGTCGCCAGCACCACGGCATGGCTGCGGAAGCGATGGATGGACCCGTCCTCCATGCACAGCGCGATCACGCCCCGGCACTCGCCGTCTTCCATGATCAGGTCGATGGCGAAATATTCGATGTAGAAGTCCGCGTCATACTTCAGGCTCTGCTGATAGAGCGCGTGGAGCATGGCGTGGCCGGTGCGGTCGGCGGCGGCGCAGGTGCGCTGCACCGGCGGGCCGGCGCCCATGTTCTGCATGTGGCCGCCGAACGGACGCTGATAGATGGTGCCTTCCGCATTGCGGCTGAACGGCACGCCGGCATGTTCCAGTTCGTAGACCGCGGCGGGCGCCTCGCGCACCATATATTCGATCGCGTCCTGGTCGCCGAGCCAGTCCGACCCCTTGACGGTGTCGTACATATGCCAGGTCCAGTGATCCGGGCTGTTGTTGCCGAGGCTGGCAGCAATGCCGCCCTGCGCTGCGACGGTGTGGCTGCGGGTCGGAAAGACCTTTGTGATGCAGGCCGTCTTCAGGCCCGCTTCGGCGCTGCCCATTGTCGCACGCAGGCCGGACCCACCGGCGCCGACGACGACGGTGTCATAGGTGTGGTCGATAATCTTATATGCGTCGCTCATCAGCCCGCGGCCCCCGTGAAAGCGATTTTGGCGATCGAGAATATGCCCAGCGCTGCGCCGGCGACCGCATAGAAGTTGAGCAGGAGCAGCGCGAACAGCTTGCCCGCGTCGCCATGCAGATAGTCCTCGATCAGCACCTGCAGGCCGAGCCGCAGATGATAAAAGAGATTGGCCACCATCAGGATCATCGGCACCGCGACCAGCGGCTGCGCGAGCCAGCCCGTCACCGCGCCGTAATCAAGCGCGGGCAGGAAAAGCAGGCTGGCGAGCAGCCACAGCACCAGGATGATGTTGCCGACCGCCGTGATACGCTGCGAAATCCAGTGGTGCGTGCCCGTGCGCGCGGAGCCGAGGCCGCGCACGCGACCAATGCGTGTGCCGCCCTTCATCACATGTTCCCCATGAAAATAGCCGTCCAGATGGCGGCCGTGATAATGACCGCCGCGACGGGAATGAGCATCGCCCAGGTCCGGTTGGTCTTGAGCTCGTAACCCGCGCCGGTATCGAGCACGAAATGGCGCAGGCCGGAAAGCAGATGCTCGAAAAAGGCCCAGGTCAGGCCGATCATCACGACATAGCCGTACCAGCTCGTCGCATGTCCCATGAAAGTGGCATAGGCCTCCGGACCTGTTGCCGCCGCAAACAGCCACCAGACCAGCCCCATCGCGCCGACGATGGCCATGCCGTCGCCCGTGACACGGTGGAGGATGGAGACCAGCATATGCGGACCCCACCGCCAGATGGTGAGATGCGGTGAAAGTGGGCGCTGCCCCGTTGTCGCCATGATCAGCTTTTCCCCTTCTGCCTGACGCGGCCCCCTTAGCGCAAAGTTTTGATCCTGCAAACGCGCATCGACATCCCGGACGCAATAGGGCGATGCACCGACATCCGTTCTCGTAAAAATCGCAACAGCGACAACCCGACGTTAACCAGATCGCGCTAGTCCCAGCAGAAACCGTCAGTACGGCGAGGATGAGGTCAGGACATATGATCGACGAAGTGCCGATGAGCGTCAGGGTGCGCGAATTCGACAGCACCGGCAATATCGTGCAGGACGCGCGCCTGCTGCTGGACATGCTGGGCGAGGATATCAAGCTGGTGGCCGACGCATTCGTCGACAGCTATATCCCGGCCGCCAAGCTCGAGAACAAGCTGTCGTCGGCGACGATTGAGAACATGCGCAAAAGCGCGCGGCGCTATCTCCATGCCAAGCTGTCAGCCCTTGATGGAGAGGAATGGCGCATGATCGCCCGGGAGACTGTGGAACATGCCCACCAGCACGGCATTCCGCCGCGCATTCTGACAGCATGCATCAATAATCAGGCGATGCTGCTCAACGAAATGGCCGTCAAGCGCAGCGGCAAGACGTCCGAGGATCCCGAAGTCCGCGTGGCCCTGAAGGCGGGCTGGCTGGCCAGCCTGCTCGAGACAGAGATCATCTATTCGGCCGCGCATGCAATCGTCCTGCGCGAAGCCGAAGCCCAGCGCCGGGCGCTGAGCGAACAGTTCGAGCAGAAGATCTTCACACAGCTCGATGGCGCTTCGAGCCTCGGCGTTCGCCTGCGCGATCAGGCCAAGGGCGCCTCCGCCGCCACGCGAGGCATGCTCGACAAGGCTTCCGAAGTGGCCGCCGCCGCCGAGCAGTCGGCCATTGCGATGCGCGAGGCGGCGCAGACCTCGGCTGGCCTGATCCGCGCGATCGAGGAAGCCAGGACCGAGGTCGAGGGCTCGACCGAGGTCGCATCACGCGCATCGGCCCAGGCCACAGAGGCGGTTGCCATGTCCGCCACCCTCTCCGACCATGCCCAGTCGATCGAATCGATTCTCGGCCTCATCCGCGACATCGCCGGCCAGACCAACCTGCTCGCGCTCAACGCCACCATCGAGGCGGCGCGCGCGGGCGATGCCGGACGCGGCTTTGCCGTCGTTGCCCAGGAGGTGAAGTCGCTGGCCAACCAGACGGCGCGCGCGATCGACGACATCGCCCAAAAGATCGCCGCCATCCAGTCCGCGACCCGCCAGTCGGTCGAGACCAACGAGCGCATCCGCGAGACCGTCGAGGAAGTGCAGAACCTGGGCCTGCGCATACGCCAGGCGATGGACGCGCAGGCACAAACCGTCACCATGATCACCGCCGCCGTCGATGAGACCGCATTGGCCGCCGATTCGATGTCGAGCAACATCTCCGCGATCCGCCAAGATACCGACATCGTGGCATCGGAGATCGACGCGCTCGATACCGGCTTTGCCAATGTCGCGGGCGTGCTTGATTCCCTGCGCGTGGCATCGGACCAGTTCAGCCGCAGCGCCGCGTAAAGGACAGGCACCGGGCGAGCAAACGGCTTGGCCCGGCCGCGCGCCTGGGCTAATCGCGAGCGATGACACAGATTGAGAATGCCGGCGCGTGGCTGCTCACCTTGCCCTGTTCGAGGGCTGAAGCGGAGGCACTGGACGATGCCGTCGAGGCGCTGTTCGCCGAGATGGATTCGCCGCCCGTCCTCTCCTTCGCGCCTACGGATGGACCGGACTCCGACACATGGCAGTTGCAGGCCTATTTCGAGGCGAAGCCGCCGAGCGACCTCGTCCAACGCATCCGATCCCTGCTGCCCAGTGCCGGCAATGCCAGGCCGAAGCTCGAGGCCCTCGCGCCGCATGACTGGGTAACGCTCAGCCAGGCCGGTCTTCCGGCGATCACGGCCGGCCGTTTCCATGTCCGCAACAGCGAAGACGACCCGGCCCTTGGCGGCCATGTCAATTTCCTGATCCCGGCGAGCCGCGCCTTTGGCACAGGCCAGCATGAGACGACCCATGGCTGCCTGCTGATGCTCGACCGGCTGCGCGGCAGCGGCCACAGGTTCGGCAACATCGCCGATATCGGCACCGGCACCGGACTGCTGGCCTTCGCCGCGCTCAGCCTGTGGCCGCGCGCCCATGTCATCGCGTCCGACATCGACCCGGCCGCCGTCGAGGTGACGGCCGGGAACCTGGCGCGCAACGATTTGCCGCTGGGCGCGGGCAGCGGCGCGATCACGCTCGCGGTGGCGGCGGGCACCGACCATCCCGAAATCACCGCGCGGGCGCCCTATGACCTTATCGTCGCCAATATACTGGCAGGGCCGCTGATCGCGCTCGCGCCAGCGCTGTGCAGCCAGATTGCCGATGGCGGCTCGCTCGTCCTCGCCGGGCTGCTCGACAGCCAGTCGGACGCGGTCATCGCCGCCTACCGCCGCGCGGGCATGCGCCTGGCAGCGCGGATCGACCGAAGCGAATGGCCGACGCTCCACCTGCGCAAGCGCCGCCGGGCCGGATGGCGCCGCCCGGCGCGCTGGCAGGGCGCAAGCGACAGCGTCGCGCCGGGCTATGGGAGCTGGTAGGAGACGCTAGAGCGCGCCGCGTCAAATCAGACGCAGGTCGCGCGCTCTAGTTTTTTGTTATCGCATCATTTTATGCGCAAAACCGGTTCCCACTTTTGCGCACGATGCTCTCTAGCCCCGCGTGGCGGCCACGTCCGATTCGGTCACCGGCACCAGCTTGATCTCGACGCGGCGATTGGACTGCTTGCCATCAGCTGTCTCATTGCTGGCGATGGGTTGCATCTCGCCATAGCCCCTGGTCGCAAGGCGGGCCGATTGCACGCCGTGCGCGGAAAGATAGTTCGCGACCGAAGCCGCCCGCCGTTCCGACAGCGCCTGGTTATAGGCTTCGCTGCCATCGGAGTCGGTATGGCCCATCACATCGACATAGGTCTTGGGATATTCCGCCAGCACCGAGGCCACATCGTTCAGCACCGGCTGAAACTGAGGCTGGACCGCGGCCTCATTGGTGGCGAAGGTGATGCCGGACGGCATGCGCAGCGTCAGCTGGTCGCCGTTGCGGATGACCTCCACGCCCGTGCCCGCCGTCTGCTGGCGCAACTTGCGCTCCTGCGCGTCCATATAAGCGCCGATGCCCGCCCCGGCGACGGCGCCGATACCCGCGCCGACGATCTTTTCGGTCCGGTCGCTGCGGCCGCCAAGCACATCGCCGAGGAGATAGCCGGCGGCCAGGCCGACGCCGCCGCCGATCGCTGCCCGCGACACCTTGCGTTCGCCCGTCACCGGGTCGGTGGTGCAGGCCGCGGTTGCGGCCAGGAGGGTTCCGAGCGACGCCACGGCCGCGATATTGCGAAACTGCTTCATGATTTCCTCCTTCGTAATACCCCGTTCAAAGGCATTGTTGCGTCGTCGGAACTGAACGCGAGATGACACGACGGTTGTCCGGCGTTCAAAAAGGCGGCAATAGGGGGGCTCAAGCCATGGCTGACCTTCCATCCCTGACGCCCATTCCCTGGGTCGATGTCGCGATCATCCTCGCCCTCATCGTACTGAACGGCCTTTTCGCCATGTCCGAACTGGCGATCGTATCCGCGCGCACCGCACGGTTGCAGGCCATGGTCAACGCGGGAAGCAAGGGCGCCAAGTCCGCGCTGGTCCTGCGCGATGATCCGGGCCGCTTCCTCTCCTCCGTCCAGATCGGCATCACCGGCATATCCATTCTGGCGGGCGCCTTTTCCGGCGAGCGGCTGGGCGGACCGATCGGCGAGCGGCTGGGCTTTTTCGTGAGCGATCCCGAGACGGCGCATCTTGTGGGCTTTACGCTCGCCATCGTCCTGACGACCTATGTCTCGCTGATCATCGGCGAGCTGGTGCCCAAGCAGATCGCGCTCCGTAATCCCGAGCCGGTGGCATCGCTCGCCGCACTGCCGATGTATTGGCTCGCGCGCTTCACTGCACCGCTGGTTTGGGTGCTGGATGCGTCAAGCGCCACGATTTTCCGCCTGATCGGCCTCAACCGGGAATCGCGGGAGCATGTGACGGCGGAGGAGCTCCACCTCATCGTTGCCGAGGCCAGCCGCTCGGGCGTGATCGAGGAGAGCGAGCGCGCGATCATCTCCGGCGTCGTCCGCCTCGCCGACCGGCCGGTGCGCAACGTGATGACGCCGCGCACCGACGTCGACTGGATCGACGCCACGGCCGATGCCGAAAAGGTGCGCGAAACGCTCCTCGCCACGCCGCACACACGGCTTCCCGTGGCGGAAGGCAGCGTCGAGGCGATCATCGGCATCGTTCAGGCGCGGGACGTCATGACGGCGCTGCTGCGCGGCCAGATCGTCGACCTGCGCGCGCTCGCACGGCCCGTCTCAATCGTGCCGGATCAGGTCGACGCGATGGATGCGCTGGAGACGCTGCGCAAGGCCGATGTGCCGATGGTGATGGTCCATGACGAATATGGCCATTTCGAGGGGATCGTGACTCCGGCCGACCTCTTGTCCGCCATCGCGGGCGAATTCGCCTCTGACCATGACCTCTACGA
>DATJLC010000016.1:0-5421 GCA_035490755.1 Sphingobium sp. | reverse complement strand
GCGCCCCATTGTGCGATTTCCGCAAGCGTACGGCCGCAGCCGACACAGCAGCCGGAGCCCATGTCGATCCGGCAGATCGCGATGCAAGGGGTCTTTGTCACGGACTCTCCTGGCGAGAGGATGCTGAGGCGCAACCTAGCGCACATGCGAATCTATCGCAATATCAGTGCGCGCTCAGTCGGCGAACAGCAGCACCGGTGTTTCCAGCAGCCGCTTCACGTCCCGGACGAAGCTGGCGGCGTCCCAGCCGTCGACGACGCGATGATCGCAGCTGATCGACAGGTTCATGAGCTTCGCCACGGCCAGTGCGCCATCCCGGAGCACCGGGCGATCGACGATTCGGTTGGGGCCGATGATCGCGACCTCCGGCCGGTTGATCACGGGGGTCGAGGCGATGCCGCCCAAGGGTCCGAGGGAGGTAATGCTGAGTGTGGAGCCCGTCAGCTCCTCGGGCCGGGCCTGGCCGGACCGGGCGGCCTCGGCAAGGCGGGCGATCTCGTCCGCCAGTTGCCAGATGTTCAGGTCCTGCGCGTCGCGGACCACCGGCACCATCAGCCCCGCGTCAGTCTGGGTCGCGACGCCCATATGCACGGCGCCGTGGCGTGTTACGATGCCCGCCGCATCATCATAGCGCGCGTTCATCATCGGCCAGGCCTGCACCGCCCGGCATATGGCGACGATCAGAAAAGGGAGCGGGCTGAGCCGGGGTCGGTCGCCCCGCTCCGCATTGAGATTGGCGCGCATCGCTTCCAACTCGGTGACGTCGATCTCCTCGACATAGGAGAAATGCGGGATGTTCTTCTTGGAGGCCGCCATGTTCTCGGCGATGCGGCGGCGCAGGCCGATCACGCGTACCTCCTCGTCCGGGCGGCGCAGGCTCGAGCCCGCCGGATGATAGCCCTGGTCGGCATGGCCAAGCAGATAGGCGTCGAGATCGCCATGGCGGATGCGGCCGTCGGCGCTGTGCAACTGCGCGAGATCGATGCCGAGCGCGCGTGCGCGGGCACGCACGGCGGGCGAGGCGATGACCTTGCCGGCACTCATGGCCGGCTCTTCGGGTGCCGGTGGAGGTGGAGCGGGTGCATCGACCCGCGGGGCGGCAGCCGGCGGCGTCCCCGCATGGTCCTCCGCCTCGATCACCGCCAGCGTCGCGCCAATCGCGACCTGGTCGCCCGGCTGGCCAGCCAGCTCCGTCACCGTGCCTGAGACAGGCGATTCCATGGCGACGGTCGCCTTGTCGGTCATCATGTCGACAAGCGGCTGGTCCTCCTCCACCCGATCTCCGACCGCGACGTGCCAGGCGACGATCTCCGCCTCGGAAATGCCTTCGCCGATGTCGGGCAGCTTGAATGCGTAACGCGCCATGGCTCAGTCCTTCAGCAATTGCCCGATCGCCTCGGCAATCCGGACCGGGCCGGGGAAATAGGCCCATTCCAGGCTGTGCGGATAGGGCGTGTCGAAGCCGGTGACGCGCGCGATCGGCGCTTCGAGATGATAGAAGCAGCGCTCCTGCACCAGCGCCGACAGCTCGGCGCCAAAGCCACTGGTCCGGGTCGCCTCGTGCAGGATCAGGCAGCGGCCCGTCTTTCTCACCGACGCCTCGATGGTCGCGATGTCGAGCGGGATCAGGGTGCGAAGATCGATGATCTCGGCATCGACGCCCATCATCCGCACCGCCTCGGCCGCGACATGGACCATCGTGCCGTAGCAGAGCAGGGTGAAGGCCTCGCCCTCGCGCACGATGCGGGCGGAACCGAGCGGCACTTGGTAATAGCCCTCCGGCACCATGGCGTCGGGATGATCGGCCCAGCTGCGGGCCGGGCGGTTATAATGGCCGTCGAACGGGCCGTTGTAGATCCGCTTGGGCTCGAAAAAGAGGACCGGGTCATTGTCCTCGATCGCGGCGATCAGAAGCCCTTTGGCGTCATAGGGGGTGGAGGGGATCACCGTCTTGATGCCCGAGACATGGGTGAAGATGCCCTCCGGCGACTGGCTGTGGGTCTGCCCGCCGAATATGCCGCCGCCAAAGGGGGAGCGGACGGTGATCGGCGCGGTAAACTCGCCGGCGGAACGGAAGCGCAGCCGCGCCGCCTCGCTCACCAGCTGGTCGAGGGCGGGGTAGATATAATCGGCGAACTGGATCTCCGGCACGGGCCGCAAGCCATAGGCGCCCATGCCGACCGCGACGCCGATGATGCCGCATTCGCTGATCGGCGTGTCGAACACCCGCGCCTTGCCATATTTTTGCTGGAGACCGGCGGTCGCCCGAAAGACGCCGCCGAAATAGCCGACATCCTCGCCCATCACCACCACATTGGAATCGCGCGCCATCATCACGTCGAGCGCGCTGTTGATCGCCTGGATCATGGTCATCGGCGCGCTTGTCTGGGCCTGGACCTGCTGTGGCGCGCCAGTCATGGGATGACGCCCGCCGCCCGCGCCTCGCGCAGCATCTGCTCCTCCTGTTCGCGCAGGTGCCAGGGCATGGTCTCGAACACGCCCTCGAACATGCTGTCCATCGGGTGTTGCCTCAGCCCATCCTGCAGCACACCGATGCCCTCCGCCTCCTTGGCGCTGGATCGCACCGTGTCGGCCAGCTCGCGCTCCATGGCGGCGTGGCGATCCTCGTCCCAGATGCCGATGGCTATGGCGTAGCGCTTCAGCCGGTCGATCGGGTCGCCGAGCGGCCAGCGCAACTTCTCTTCGGCCGCGCGATACTGGCTGGGGTCGTCGGACGTGCTGTGCCCCTCGGACCGATAGGTGAACAGCTCGATCAACGTGGGCCCGGCATCGGCGCGCGCCCGGTCGGCCGCCCAGCGGGTGGCGGCATAGACCGCCAGCGCGTCGTTGCCGTCGACCCGGAGGCCAGCAATGCCATAGCCGATCGCCCGCGCCGCAAAGGTCGTCGCCTCGCCCCCCGCGAAGCCGGAAAAACTGCTGATCGCCCACTGGTTGTTGACGACGTTGAGGATGACAGGCGCGCGATAGACCGCTGCGAAGGTGCAGGCGGAATGAAAGTCGCCCTCCGCCGTCGCGCCCTCGCCGCACCAGCTCGCGGCGATGCGCGTGTCGCCCCGCGCCGCGCTCGCCATCGCCCAGCCGACCGCCTGCGGACATTGGGTGGTGAGATTGCCGGAAATGGAAAAGAAGCCCGCCTCGCGCGCGGAATACATGACGGGGAGCTGACGGCCTTGCAGCCGATCGGCGCTGTTGGAATAGATCTGGTTCATCATGTCGATGATCGGCCAGCCGCGCGCGATCAATATGCCCTGCTGGCGATAGCTGGGAAAGCACATGTCCTCCCGGTCGAGCGCGAAGGCCGCGGCCACCGCCACCGCCTCCTCGCCGGTCGATTTCATGTAGAAGCTGGTCTTGCCCTGCCGCTGCGCGCGGAACATGCGCTCGTCGAAGGCGCGGGTCAGCATCATGGCCCGCAGCATGCCAAGGATGGTGTCGGCGCCAAGGCGCGGGTTCCACAGGCCCTTTGCCTGGTCATCGTCGTCCAGCACGCGGATCAGCCCATAGGCCATGTCGCGCATGTCGGCCGGCGCGCTTGCCTCGTCCGGACGGGGGGCGGCGCCCACGGGCGGGATCACGATATCGGAAAAGTCGACCTTGTCGCCGGGCCGAAAGGACGGTTCGGGCACATGGAATGCCAGATTGGGCCGGTTTCTGCCGCTGATCGGCTCGTCCACCTATGCTCTCCTTGCGTCCGCCTTTATTCTCAGAACGAAATAGGGTTGGGAAGCCGCCAATCATAGTATCCGGCCAGTTTTTCTGGCAAGATCGTGTGTCGTTCCGCACCTAACGGTGGTCAGCCAGGGTCGGGCAGGGATGGGTGGTAATCGGGCCCTGACGATCCGTGCGTGTCCGGATGAGAGCCCGTCTGACGCTCGATCATGCGATGCACCACGGGCGGCCAACTGCCCAGATGCAGTTCGCGGATGCGGTCCGAATTGGCGGCATCGGCGTGGGTACGGCGCAGATTGTGGCGCACATAATCGATCCAGGTCGGCACCTGATAGCGCTCGATCCACAGCTGTTCGTCACCGAGGTCGCGCAGCAGCCGCCATTGCCGCGCGCCGTCGCGCCTGCGGATACGGCGCCGCTCGTCCATGGCGTTGAGGAAGGCAATGACGCTTTCGGGCGCGATGCGATATTCGATCGTGACGACGATGGGCCCGCTGCGCGGTTCCACCGGAACCATTGTCTCGGGTTCGGTCCAGCGGTCCATAAGGTCGAGGTTGCGGTCCTGTTTCTCCGGCAGAGGCCTCATTATTCCCGCGAGGAATCCGCCTATATGAAGGGCGGTGGCAGCCAGGAGGGCGACGGCTACGTCCTTGCCCTCCGCGAGATGGCCGAACACCCAGCTGCCGATCGCCATGCCTCCGAATGCGAACATCTGATATATCGACACCGCGCGCGCCACGACCCAGCGCGGCGTGCTCAGCTGAACCGACGCGTTGAAAGTCGACAAGGCGAGAACCCAGCCGGCGCCAGCCACTGCCAGGGCGAGCATGGTGAGCGGCAGGATCCGGCTCAAGGCCGTGACCGTTGCGCCAACGGCCATCAACAGGGTAGCAAGGCGCACGATCCATTCGGTCGTCAGATGCTGCCGCAGCCGGCCGCTGTTCAGCGCGCCGGCGATGGACCCGATGCCAAAGGCGCCGAGCAGCAGGCCGAAGGTTAGCGGACCGCCCGCAATAAGGTCGCGGGCCACCAGCGGCATCAGCGCCGAGGTCGCCGACGCCGCGAGGCCGAACAGCAGAGCGCGGCCCAGCACGAGGCGCAGATCCGGCGACTGGGACACATAGCGCAAGCCCGCGCCAATCGCGGTGCCGAGCGGCTCGCGCGGCAAGGTACGGGGCTGGCGTTGCGGGCGCCATCGCAGCAGCACCACGATGAGCCCGACATAGGTGACGGCGTTGGTCAGGAAGGCCGCCGCCGCGCCGGCCGCCGCGACGATCATGCCGCCGATTGCCGGGCCCAGGCTGCGGGCGATGTTGAAGGCGACGCTGTTCAGCGCGATCGCGCCGGGGAGGGCCGGGCGCGGCACCATCTCGCCGACCGATGCCTGCCATGCGGGCGCGTTGAATGCCAGTCCGCAGCCCAGCAGGAAAGTGAAGCCGAGCAGCAGCCAGGGCGACAGGAGGCCGAGCGCCGCGCAGACGGAAAGCAGGACCGCGACCGCCAGCATGGCGACCTGCGAGGTCAGCATGATCAGGCGTCGGTCGAAATTGTCGGCAACGGCGCCCGCGACCAGTGACAGCAGCATGATCGGCAGGGTGGTCGACGCCTGGACCAGAGCGACATGGACCGCAGAGCCGGACAGCGAGATCATCATCCATGACGCGCCGACGGACTGGATGATGGTACCGAAATTGGAAATGAGGCTGGCGATCCAGACCATCCGGAATATCA
>DATJLC010000015.1:0-5046 GCA_035490755.1 Sphingobium sp. | reverse complement strand
CGAGGTCGCGGGGCGCCGCGACGCCATATCCGAGGCGATCGGCCTGGCAGGCGCGGGCGACACGATCCTGCTCGCGGGCAAGGGCCATGAGCAGGGCCAGATCATCGGCGACCGTGTGCTGCCCTTCGATGACGTAACAGTGGCGCGGGAGTGCGCCGCATGACGGCGCTCTGGACCTCCGAGACGATAGCCAAGGCCACAGGCGGCAAGGCGCATGGCTATTTCTGGGCCAGCGGCGTCGCCTATGACAGCCGCGAGGTGGGGCCGGGCGACCTGTTCATAGCGCTCAAGGGCACGCAGTCCGACGGCCATGATTTCGTGGACAAGGCGCGCGAGGCCGGCGCGGCCGGCGTCATCGTCGACCGGCCAATGAAGGGACCCCATGTCCGAGTCGCCGACACGACCGATGCCCTTGTCGCGCTGGGCCATGCCGCCCGCCAGCGGACCGGCGCAAAGATCATCGGCGTGACCGGATCGGTCGGCAAGACCGGCACCAAGGAGGCGCTGTTCCAGGCCCTCGACCGCCAGTCGCCGGGGCGTGCGCACCGCTCGGTCAAGAGCTACAATAATCATGTCGGCGTGCCGCTCAGCCTCGCGCGCATGCCGGAGAGCAGCCGTTACGGCATTTTCGAGATGGGTATGAACCATGCCGGCGAGCTGGCTGCGCTGACCCAATTGGTGCGACCCCATGTCGCCATCGTCACCGCCATCGCGCCCGCGCATATCGGCTATTTCGGCAGTGAGGCGGCGATCGCCGATGCCAAGGGGGAGATCTTCGAGGGGTTGGAGCCGGGCGGCACCGCGATAATACCCGCTGATAGCCCGCACGCCGCGCGCCTCTATGCAAAGGCGCAGCGCCATGCGGGGAAGATCATCACCTTCGGCTTCAGCCAGGATGCCGATGTGCATGTGCTCGACCAGGTGCCGGCTACGTCCGGCGGCACCATGTTGACCGCGCAACTCTCGGGCGGGACGATCAGCTTTACCGTTGCCGCGCCGGGACGCCACTGGGTCTCCAATGCACTGGCGATCATGGCGGCTGTGGAGGCGGTCGGCGGCGACCTCGCCATTGCCGGGCTCGCGCTCGCCGACATGCCGGGCCTGCCTGGCCGCGGTGCACGCCATCGCATCGATATCGGCGATGGCCAGTTGCTGCTGATTGACGAGAGCTACAACGCCAATCCCGCCTCGATGGAGGCGACCCTTGCCCAGCTCGCCGAGGAGGAAGGTGTGCGGCGGATCGCGGTGCTGGGGGCAATGAAGGAATTGGGTGAGCAGTCCGATGCGCTGCATGCCGCACTGGCCGGCCCCGTCAAGGCGGCACAGCTCGCCCAGGCTGTCCTGGTTGGCCCGGAAATGGCGCCGCTCGCACGCGCACTTGAAGGCAGCGTGCCTTTGCGCCATGTGGCCGACGCCCAGGCCGCCATCGACACGCTGCTCCCCCTCTTGCGGGCTGACGATGCCGTGCTGGTCAAGGGCTCCAACAGTATCGGCCTGTCGCGCCTTGTCGCGGCGATCGCCGGCGGAGAGCGCTGAACATGTTTTACTGGATCGCCGAAGCACTGGATTTCCCGGGCGTTCTCAATCTTTTCCGCTATCTGACCTTTCGCGCCGGCGCGTCCATCATCACAGCCCTGTTCATTGGCCTGGTGATCGGTCCCCGTTTCATCGGCTGGCTGCGCGTCCGTCAGGGCAAGGGGCAGCCGATCCGCAGCGATGGCCCCCAGACTCACCTCGCCAAGCGCGGCACGCCGACCATGGGCGGGCTAATGATCCTGACCGCGCTCACCATATCGGTGCTGCTGTGGATGAACCTTGCCTCGGTCTATGTCTGGGCCTGCCTGTTCGTGGCGCTGGGCTTTGGCGCGCTGGGTTTCATGGATGATTATGACAAGGTCACCAAGGCGAGCCACAAGGGCCTGTCGGGTCGGCTGCGGCTGCTGATCGAGTTCGCCATCGCCGGCTTTGCCACCTGGCTGATCGTCAGCCACAACGGTACCGAACTCTATCTGCCCTTCTGGAATGGCCAGGCCATTGACCTCGGCCTGGGATATTATCTGTTCGCGGCCTTCGTGATCGTCTCGTTCGGCAATGCGGTGAACCTGACGGATGGTCTGGACGGCCTGGCTTCCATGCCGGTGATCGTCGCCTGCATGGCCTTCATGCTCATCGTCTATATCGTCGGCCGCGCCGATTATGCGCAATATCTGGGCATTCCGCATGTGCCGGGCGCGGGTGATCTCGTCGTTCTGTGCGGCGCGATCATCGGCGCGTGCCTTGCGTTTCTATGGTTCAACGCGCCCCCCGCCGCGGTGTTCATGGGCGACACCGGCAGTCTGGCGCTGGGCGGCGCGCTTGGCGTCATTTCCGTCGCCGCCCATCACGAGATCGTGTTGGCGATCATCGGCGGCCTCTTTGTCATGGAGGCGATGTCGGTCGTTATCCAGGTGTTCTTCTACAAGCGCACTGGCAAGCGCGTGTTCCGCATGGCGCCGATCCACCACCATTTCGAGCAGCTTGGCTGGGCCGAATCGACGGTGGTCATCCGCTTCTGGATCGTCTCCTTCGTGCTGGCGCTCGTCGGCCTGTCGACGTTGAAGCTCAGATGATCATCTCCCCCATCTTCGCCGGCAAGCGCTATGCGGTGCTGGGGCTCGCCCGTTCGGGCTTGGCCACGGTTGACGCGCTGGCCGCGAGCGGGGCGGAGATCCTGGCCTGGGATACGCGCGAGGATGCGCGCGCGGCGGTCGCGGGCAAGGCGCAGGTGGCGGACATATTGGAGGCTGACCTTGGCGGCTATGACGGCATTGTCGTCTCGCCCGGCGTTCCGCTCAATCGCCATCCGATCGCCCAGAAGGCGCGTGAGGCGGGTGTGCCCATCATCGGCGACATCGAACTGTTCGCGCTCGCCCGGCCCAGCCTGCCGCCCCATCGGGTCGTCGGCATCACCGGCACCAACGGCAAGTCGACGACAACCGCGCTTGTCCACCACATCGTCCGCAACGCCGGTCTGCCGACCCGCATGGGCGGGAATATCGGCCTGCCGATCCTGGCGCAGCAGCCGCTCGATCCGGGCGGGGTCTATGTGCTCGAGCTGTCAAGCTACCAGATCGACTTGACCTTCAGCCTCGATTGCGATGTCGCGGCCCTGCTCAACGTCACGCCCGACCATCTCGACCGCTATGACGGCTTCGAGGCCTATGCCGCGTCCAAGGCGCGGCTCTTTTCGCTCCAGTCTCCCGGCCATGTGGCCATCATCGCGACCGATGATGAGCCGACGCGCGGCTTTGCGGAGAGCCTGCCGCGTGCCGTCCGGGTGAGCGGCGGGTCGATCGATCCGACGGAGCAAGCTCGCTGGCCTTCGCTGCAGGGGCCGCACAACGCCCAGAATGCGGCGGTCGCATTGGCCATTGCCGATGCGCTGGGCATTGCGTCGTCCAGCGCCCATGACGCGCTCGGCAGCTATGCCAGCCTGCCCCACCGCATGCAGACAGTGCGTGAGCTGGGCGGCGTTCTCTTCGTCAACGACAGCAAGGCGACCAATGCCGCCTCCACCGCCCCAGCCCTGGCGGCATGGCCGGCGCATGAGGGCAGGCCGCGCATCCACTGGATCCTCGGCGGTCTCGCCAAGAGCGATGACCTCGACGATTGCGCCAGCGGTTTCGCCAATGTGGCGCGCGCCTACACCATCGGGGAGGCGGGGCCGACATTCGCGGCGATCCTGCGCGACGTCATGCCTGTCGAGGAATGCGAACTGCTGGTGACAGCGGTTCAGCGGGCGGCCGCCAATGCCCAACCCGGCGACGTCGTACTTCTGTCCCCCGCCTGCGCCTCGTTTGACCAGTTCCGGGATTTCGAGGCGCGCGGCGATGCCTTCGCGGCCGCCGTCGCGGCGCTCGACGAGAGGAAGGATCAGGCATGACTGGTCAGACTCCGCCCAGACAGCCCGAACTGTTCGATAGCGCTGCACCGGTCGCCGGGCTGCTTCCGACGCTGCGGGATCGCAAGTCAGCCGGCCGTCCGCTGCCGCGCGAGCGCACCGCTCTGTCCATCTGGTTCTGGGAGATAGACCGCGTCCTCCTGGCCCTCATCGTGGTGCTGATCGCGATCGGGTTGGTCGCGGTCGCGGCCGCGTCACCGGTGGCGGCGATCGACCGATCGACGAGCGACGTGGCGGTCAATCCCCTCCATTATTTCTACCGGCAGGTGATGTGGGTTGCGGCCGGGCTGCCGGTGATGCTGTTCGTCAGCATGCTGCCCCGGCTGGAAGCGCGGCGGCTTGCCGTGCTGCTGACCGGCGTCTTTGCCATCCTGCTCATGCTGGTGCCGGTGATCGGCACGCAGGTTAACGGCGCCGCACGCTGGATCGGCAGCGGCATGTTCCGGTTCCAGCCGTCCGAGTTCCTGAAGCCCGCTTATGTCGTCACTCTGGCCTGGATGCTGTCGATGCGCGCCAAGGACCGGACCCTGCCGGTCATCCCCTTGAGCGGCCTGATGACCGGCCTTGTTGCGGCACTTCTGATGAAGCAGCCAGATTTTGGCCAGACCGTGATTTTCTGCGGCGTCTGGGGCGTTCTCCTGATGCTGAGCGGGATCAGCTGGAAGGCGATCGGCGGCCTTGTCGGCGCGGGAATCGCGCTGCTCGTCGGCGTCTATTTCTTCTACGCCAACGGCCGGGATCGGATTAACCAGTTCCTCGGCCTCAATCCGGATTCTGCCGGTGGGCCCACCCAGGTCGATCTTGCTCACGCCACCATCACCAATGGCGGCCTGACCGGCGTCGGGCCGGGCGGCGGTCAGGCCAAGTTCCATCTGCCCGAGGCGCACACCGACTATATCTTCTCCGTCGTGGGCGAGGAATTCGGCCTGCTCGCCTGTATTGCCATCGCGCTCGTCTATCTCGCGATCGTGGTGCGCGTGCTGCTGCGGCTGCTGGACGAAGACGATCCGTTCATCATCCTCGCCTCGGCTGGTCTCGTTTCCCTGATGGCGATGCAGGCGATCATCAACATCGGCGTCAATGTGCAGCTGTTTCCGTCCAAGGGC
>DATJLC010000014.1:0-14135 GCA_035490755.1 Sphingobium sp. | reverse complement strand
CGCTGTGCCTGAATATCGCTAATGACCAACATTTGACAGATCACGCCGGCAGCGGCCCCGCCTCCTCCAAGCTCAGCGTCAGAAGTTTGGCGATCGCGGGGCGGCAGGAGCCGCAGTTGGTGCCTGCATTCAGGGCCGCGCCGACCGCCTCCACCGAGACCAGCGATTGGGTGGCGATGGCGTCGACGATCGTGTTCATGCCGACGTCGAAGCAGACGCAGATGATCGGGCCGCGATCGGGGGCGGGGGTCGCCGGGCGGCCGGCGAGCAGCTCCATCGATGTGGCTTCGAACCGGGTGAGCTGGGACACCAGCCAATCGCGGGGCGGCAGTCCGCCCGAGCGGGTGACGTAGAACGCGGCGCGCAGGCGCCCGTCCGCCACGACCGCGACGCGCAGGCTGCCGCGCGCCGCATCGATGCTCTCGATATGCTCGCCCTTGGGCATCAGCGCCTTGGCCACCACGCCGGGATCGCCGTCGCCCGCCAGCTCGACCAGCCAGCCCTGCGGCACGCGGACCTTGGTGGCATAGACGGCCGGGATAGTGTCGGGCACCGCATCGGTGATCGCGAAGCCGGACCATTGGGTGACAAGCTTCTCCACCTTTGCAGGCGTGTTCTTGAAGCCGGGCTGGCCCGAATGCGGGTCGACGAGCGGCCGGGGCAGCATACCGGTGCGTCCGCCGGTCGATTGCCGGTCGGTCCAGTGGATCGGGGTGAAGACCTCGCCCCGCCGCTGCCCGTCGGAAAGCGAGGCGCGAAAGACGCTGTCGCCAACGGGCGTCGAGACGCGCACCAGGTCGCCATCGGCAATGCCCAGGTCACGCGCGTCCGCCGGATGGATGTCCGCCATCGGCTCGCGCAGGTGCTGCGACAGTTTTGGCGACAGGCCGGTGCGCGTCATGGTGTGCCACTGGTCGCGGTAGCGGCCGCTGTTCAGCGTCATCGGCCATTGCGGCAGCGTGTTCTGCAGCTGGATCTGCGTGACCGGCACCAGCCGCGCCTTGCCGTCGGGCGTGGAGAAGCGCCCGTCAGCAAAGGGTATGCCGCCCCAGCGGGTCGGCTCCATCGCATCATAGGCGGCCCTGCTGATGGTGGCATGGTCCGAAAGGTTAAAGAGCCTTTTGCCCTCGTTCCGATAGGCCGACAGCCGCGCATGCTCGCGATAGACATCGGCGTTGCTGTCAAAGGCGAAAGCATCGCGCCAGCCCATGGCCTGGCCTACGCGGGCAACGATCCACCAATCCGGCATGGCTTCCCCGGCGGGCGGGAAGATGGCGCGCTGGCGGCTGATGAGCCGGTCGCTGTTGGTGACGGTGCCGTCCTTCTCGCTCCAGCCGACGGCGGGCAGTTTCACATGGGCGTAGCGGTTGGTGTCGGTGTCGGCGATGCAGTCCGAAACGACCACGAAGGGACATGTCGCCAGCGCTTCCCGCACGAGATTGGCGTCGGGCAGAGAGACCGCGGGGTTGGTGGCCATGACCCACAGCGCCTTCACCCGGCCTTCCCGGATCGAGCGGAAAAGGTCGACCGCTTTCAAGCCCGGCTTGGGCGAGATTGTCGGCGAGGACCAGAAGCGCTGGACCGTCTCCAGATTCTCGGGCGCGAAGTCCATGTGGGCGGCGAGCGTGGAGGCGAGGCCGCCGACCTCGCGCCCGCCCATGGCATTCGGCTGGCCGGTGATCGAAAAGGGCGCCGTGCCCGGCTTGCCGATGCGGCCGGTGGCGAGGTGCAGATTGAGGATCGCGTTGACCTGGTCGGTGCCGCGGATCGACTGGTTGATGCCCTGGCTGAACAGGGTGATCGTGCGCGGGTTGGCGACAAAGAGCTCGAAGAAGGCGAGGAGGTCCAGCTCCGGCAGGTCGCAGGCCTCTGCGGTTGCCTCCAGCGTGCAGTCCGCCAGCCCTTCCCAGAAGTTCTCGGGCGTGGACACATGTGCCGCGAGATAGGCCTCGTCGACAATGCCCTTGGCCCGGCAATGCGCTAGGAGGCCGTTCATCAGCGCGACGTCGCTGCCGGGCCGAAGCGGCAGATGGAGGTCGGCATCCTGGCAGGTTTCGGTGCGGCGCGGGTCGATGACGACGATCTTTGTCCCGTTGGCCGCGCGCGCGGCCATGATCCGCTGGTAAACCACCGGATGGCACCAGGCGGTGTTGGAGCCGACCAGGACGATCAGCTGGGCCGCATCGAAATCCTCATAGGTGGCCGGCACGACGTCCTCGCCAAAGGCGCGGATGTGGCCCGCCACCGCGCTCGACATGCAGAGGCGCGAATTGGTGTCGATGTTCGCCGAGCCGATGAAGCCTTTCATCAGCTTGTTGGCGACATAATAGTCCTCGGTCATGAGCTGGCCGGAGACATAGAAGGCAACGCTGTCCGGCCCATGACTGGCCACGGTGTCGGCGAACTTGCGCGCGACAAGAGCGATGGCCTTGTCCCAGCTCACGCGCTTGCCGCCGATCTCCGGGTGGAGCAGCCGGCCTTCGAGGCCGACTGTCTCGCCAAGGTGGGTGCCCTTGGAACAGAGGCGCCCGAAGTTCGCGGGATGCGACTCATCGCCCCGGATCGTGACCGTGCGATCCGGAGCGGGCTCGGCCCTGATGCCGCACCCGACGCCGCAATAGGCGCAGGTGGTGCGGATCGTCGTCATGCTGCTGCCCGGCGTTTGCGTCACCGTCAGGCCATCCCCTGCAGCGCTTCCCTGCGAGAGATGAAGATGCGGCCTGCGTCGATCTTTACAGGGATCGTGGGCACACAGCCTTCGTCCTCCCCTAGCGCCTCGCCGGTTTTGAGGCTGATGCGCCAGTTATGGAGCGGGCAGGTGACGGTCGTGTCGTGGACGATGCCCTGGCTCAGCGGTCCCTGCTTGTGCGGGCACTTATTGAGCAGGGCATAGACCTCCCCATTGGCGGTGCGGAACAGGGCGATCTCCTCGCCGCCCTGCACCGGCATGGTGGCAGCCCCCAGCGCCGGGAGCTGTTCGACCGGCCCGATATCAAGCCATTGCGCGTCCATCAGCGCCCTCCCACCACGGCAAAGGGTCGGATTTCGGCAAGGTGCTGGTGCAGATGCGCCTCCTTGCCGGCGGCGCGCTCCGCCCAGGGGTCGACCTGGAGGAAGCTCTGGGCGTGGAGGAAGCGGTTGCGCAGGGCCTCGCGGCCGACCTCGTCCTCGACAATGCGCTGCTTGACATATTCAAGCCCGACGCGTTCCACCCAGGGGGCGGTGCGGTCGAGATAACGCGCTTCCTCGCGGTAGAGCTGGATGAAGGCCGCGCAATAATCCAGCGCCTCGCGTTCAGTCGCGACCTTGCAGAGCAGGTCGGTACCGCGCAGGTGGATACCGCCATTGCCGCCAATGTGCAGCTCATAGCCCGAATCGACGCAGATCACGCCAAAGTCCTTGATCGTGACCTCGGCGCAATTCCGGGGACAGCCCGACACCGCGATCTTGAACTTGTGCGGCATCCAGCTGCCCCACGTCATCTGCTCGATCTTGATGCCAAGCCCGGTCGAATCCTGGGTGCCAAAGCGGCACCATTCCGAGCCGACGCAAGTCTTCACGGTCCTGAGCGCCTTGCCATAGGCATGGCCGGAGACCATGCCGGCGGCGTTGAGATCGGCCCAGATCGCAGGCAGGTCCTCCTTCTGGATGCCGAACAGGTCGAGCCGCTGACCGCCCGTCACCTTGACCATGCGCGCGCCATATTTGTCGGCGGCATCGGCAATGGCGCGCAGCTCGTTCGGCGTGGTGACGCCGCCCCACATGCGCGGCACCACCGAATAGGTGCCGTCCTTCTGGATATTGGCGTGCATGCGCTCGTTGACGAAGCGGCTCTGCGGATCCTCGACATGTTCGCCCGGCCAGGCGCACAACAGATAGTAGTTCAGCGCAGGCCGGCAGGACGAGCAGCCATCGGGCGTCGACCAGCTGAGCGCCTGCATCACCTGCGGGATCGCCTTTAGCTCCTTCTCGAGGATGTGGTGGCGCACCTCCTCGTGGGTGAAGCTGGTGCACTTGCACATCGGCTTGTTCTGCCGTTCGCCCGCGAATTCGTCGCCGAGCGTCAGGGCGAGCAGGTTTTCAACCAGGCCCGTGCACTGGCCGCAGCTCGCCGAGGCCTTGCAGCCCGCGCGCACCGCGTCGAGATCCTGGGCGCCGCCCTGGATGCAGGCGACGACCTTGCCCTTGGACACGCCGTTGCAGCCGCAGATCTCCGCATCGTCGGAGAGTGCCGCAACGGCGTCAAGAGGGTTTGCCGAGGCGCCTCCGCCCGCCGCAAAGGCCTGGCCGAAGATCAGCGCGTCGCGAATCTCGCTGATGTCCTCGCCCTTCTTCAGAAGGTCGAAATACCAGTTGCCGTCGGCCGTATCGCCATAGAGCACCGCGCCGATCAGCTGGTCGTTTTTAACGATCACCCGCTTGTAGACGCCGCGCGTCGCATCGCGCAGGACAATGTCCTCGCAACCCTCGCCACCGGCGAAGTCACCCGCCGAGAACACGTCGATGCCGGAGACCTTCAACTTCGTGGAGGTGACGGAGCCGGTGTAGGGATTCTCGGTCGCGACCAGCCCGTCGGCCAGGCTGCGGCACATATCCCACAAGGGCGCAACCAGGCCATAGACCATGTTGTTGTGCTCGACGCACTCGCCGACCGCCAGCACGTCGGGGTCGGAAGTGACCATGTGGTCGTCGACCAGGATGCCGCGATTGACTTCAAGGCCGGCATCACGGGCGAGGCTTGTCGACGGCCGGATGCCCACCGCCATCACAACGATGGAGGCGGGGATTTCGCGGCCGTCCTTCAGGCGCACGCCCTCGACCTTACCATTGCCATAGATTTCGCCGGTATCGGCCTGGGTCAGGATCGTCTGGCCGCGCCGCTCCAGTTCGGCCTTGAGGAGCCAGCCGGCCGCCTCGTCGAGCTGACGTTCCATCAGCGTCGGCATCAGGTGAATGACCGTCACCTTCATGCCGCGCAGGGAAAGACCATGCGCGGCCTCCAGCCCGAGCAGACCGCCGCCGATCACCACCGCGTCGCCGCCCTTGCCGGCGGCGTCAAGCATCCGGTCCACGTCGTCGAGGTCGCGGAAGGTGACAACGCCCGGCAGATCCTTGCCCGGAACCGGGATGATGAACGGGTCGGAGCCCGTCGCGATCAGCAGCTTGTCATAGCTCACCGCTCTGCCCGACTTCGCGGTGACGGATTTGGCCGCGCGGTCGATGGCCGTCACGGGGTCGCCGGACACGAGTTCGATCCCGTTGTCCGCATACCAGGCGGTATCGTTGATCACGATGTCGTCAAAGGTCTTTTCCCCCGCCAGCACCGGCGACAGCATGATGCGGTTATAGTTCACCCGCGGCTCTGCGCCGAAGATGGTGATGGCGTAGCGACCGGGATCACGGGCGAGGATTTCCTCCACCGCGCGGCAGCCGGCCATGCCGTTGCCGATGACGACCAGTCTTTCCTTGGCGGACATCAGATGCGTACTCCTTGGATGGCGGCCCCCCATGTGGTCCGCCAGCGTTTCTTGACCGAGGTGAGGCCGGCGAGCGCTATCAGCGCCAGCGCGGCGAAGATGAGAAAGCCGCTCGATGCACTGCCGGTCCACTGCTTGGCAAGACCCAGCGACGAGGCGAGATAGAATCCGCCGACGCCGCCGCCGAAGCCGACAAGCCCCGTCATCACGCCGATCTCATGGCGGAAACGCTGCGGCACCAGCTGGAACACCGCGCCATTGCCGATCCCAAGGGTGGCCATGACCGCGAAGAACAGCGGGAACATCATCGCGAAGGCGATCGGTGCGAAAGCGATGGCGGTGAGCAGCAGGGCGGCGGTCATATAGACCATCGACAGTGTGCGAATACCGCCGATGCGATCGGCCAGCGCGCCCCCGAACGGACGTACCAGCGAGCCGGCAAAGACGCACGCGGCGGTGGCATAGCCGGCCTGAACCGGGGTCATGGCAAGCTCGCCCGTGAACCAGATCGGCAACGAGCCGCCAAGGCCGACGAAGCCGCCGAAGGTCACGCCGTAGAACAGCATGAACCACCATGTATCGCCTTCGCCCAGCATCCGGAAATAGGACGCGGCATATTGGCCCATCGATTTACTGGGCGGCTGGTCCGGGCTGTCCTTGACTAGTGCCATATAGGCGATGAACACGGCGATGAGCGGGATCAGCGCGAGGCCGAGCACATTGTTCCAGCCGAAGGACTTGGCCAGCAGCGGCGCGAACAAGGCGGCGAAGACGGTGCCCGAATTGCCCATGCCGGCAATGCCCATCGCCTTGCCTTGATGCTCCGGCGGATACCAGCGCGAGGCAAGCGGCAGGGCGACGGCGAAGGATGCCCCTGCAAAGCCAAGGATGACACCGACCGCGATCGTGCCTTCAAGGCTGCTCACGCCGAAGAACCAGGCGCAGAACAAACCCACGATGACGATGACCTGGCCGATCGCGCCGGTGGTCTTCTGGCCAATGCGATCAACCAGGAAGCCGTTGACGAGACGCAGGACAGCCCCGGCCAGGGTTGGAACGGCGACCATGAAGCCCTTTTCAGCGGGCGTGAGCCCAAGCTCCTTGGAAATGATCGGCGCCAGCGGCCCCAACATGTTCCAGACCATGAACGCGATGTCGAAGTACAGGAACGCCATGATCAGCGTGGGCCGATGACCCGATTCCCAGAATGATTTCCCGCTCATGCGGCATGTTTCCTTTCAAGTTCGGAATTTGCTTGACGGACGGTGGCACGGTTCGCTCCCCTCGTGCGCGTGAGCACGAGGGGTTGGACGTGAGACCGGAAGGACGATTGGTGGTAGCTGGAGGCCATGCCTCCGAACGGGGCGTGCGGCCGGACAATCAGGATTTCGCCGGCATCTACAGCGCGACCGAGCTCGAGCGGATGCACCATGGCATGGTCGCCGCCGTCGCCGATGGCGTGAGCGGCGCGAAGGGTGGAAGGGTCGCCGCCGAGCTGGCGGTTCGCGCCCTGATCGACGGGCTCTACGTCCAGCCCGACACGATCGGCGCGGCCGCTGCCGCGCACCGGGTCATGGCGCCCTTCAACCGCTGGCTCGTCGCCATGGGGCGCAGCGAGACGATGGCGCATGCCGCCACCACCTTCACCGCCTGCATCCTCAAGGGACGCAAGGGCCATGTCCTGCATGTCGGCGACAGCCGAGCGTGGCATTTCCGCGACGGGCGGCTCACCTTGCTGACGCAGGACCACACCCGCTCGCACCCCGACCAGCGCCATGTCCTCTACCGCGCGCTCGGCATCGAGGAGCGTCTGCGGCTCGATCATCACGAGATCGCGCTGGCTGAACATGACCGGATCGTGCTGACCACCGACGGCGTCCATGGTAGCCTTTCGGCGAGGCGCCTGGAAAAGCTGCTCGGCGCACGCAATTCCGCCGATGCCGATGCCACCGCGATCGTCGCGGCGGCGCTGGCGGCGGGCAGCCAGGACAATGCCACCGCCGTGGTGCTCGACGTCGTGTCGCTCCCCGCGATCGGCCATGACAGCGTGGCGGGCGACATCGGTCGGCTGCCGATCCTCGATCCGCCGGTGGAGGGGGAGAGCGTTGACGGCTTTCGCCTCGACACGCTGTTGTCCGACGGGCGCTACACCCGGCTGTTCCGCGCCACCGATACGGCGAGCGGCCAAACGGTCGCCATCAAGTTTCCCAAGCCGGCGCTGCTCTCCGAAGACGGCGCACGCCTTGCCTTCACCCGCGAAATCCTGGTCGGCAGCCGCGTCTCGAGCCCGTTCGTGGGCGACGTGATCACGGTGCCGCAGGAGCGGCAGACCCGGCTTTACGGCGTGCAGCCCTTTCACGAGGGCCAGACCCTGGAGCAGCGCCTCGCCGAACCGATGAGCCTCGAGGATGGCTTGCGCATTGCGATCGGGCTGACGCGCGCCGTGGCCGCGCTGCACAAGCTCGATATCATTCACCGCGACATCAAGCCGGAAAACGTCATCCTGCTGGCCGATGGCGGATTGAAACTGATTGACCTGGGCGTCGCACGGCTCCCGCGCATCGACGAATTCGCCGCGAGCGAGATTCCCGGCACGCCCAGCTATCTCGCCCCCGAAATGTTCACCGGCAATCGCGGGGATGAGCGCACCGATATCTTCGCTCTGGGTGTCACGCTGTGGCGTATCTTCGCCCGCCGCTATCCCTATGGTGAGATCGAGGCCTTCAGCCGTCCCCGCTTTCGCAAGCTGGAGGCGCCGAGCAGCTTCCGCCCCGAACTGCCGGCCTGGCTCGATTCCACCCTGATGCGTGCCGCGGCCGTGGATCCCGATGAGCGATTCGCTGACGTTGTTGAGTTGCTCCGCGCTCTGGAAGGGGGCGCGGCGGTGGCGCGGGTCAACCAGCGATTCGTGCCGCTGATCGAGCGCAACCCGACTCGTTTCTGGCAGGTCGTATCGCTGATCCTGCTGGTGGCGCTGATCGTGTCGCTGGTGCGCGAATAGGCTAGGCCGCGCGAAACCGCGCCTCCCAAGTTCCTGATCCGCAACAACAATCACCGACATTCCCGATATTCACCCTTGCTGCCCACAGACAAAAAAGCCGCGCGGCCCCAGACAGTGGTGTCCGGACCGAACGGCTTCGTTGCCAGGCGTTTTGATACGCTGATCAGGCCGCGCGCCACTGCGCGGCCTTGACCGAAATTGCGGAGCGCCATTGCTCTCGCAGTTGCAGCAAATGTCCAAGAGAGACCGGAAATGCAAGCCCTTTTTGGATTGCCTAAACATGCGGCAGAAAAGCCGGCGGATGCCCGTTTTCTGGGCGTTGCGGACTGATGATGCGGTTCGTTGGCGGGCGTGAAATCAGCCACGCCAATTGCCCTTATCCGCCTTTAACCATTTGTTGAAATTCTAAGGTTATAGTTGCGTCCGGAAAGGTTCCGCGATGAATTTTCGGCATTCCCGTTTCCGCAGTGTCGCGCCTGCTCGGATCGAGCAACGGGCCGTGATCCGTCATCCTGTCGTGCTGCAGCGCGCATCCGTCCGGCAGCACGGTTGCCCGGCCCATGAGGCCCAGCTTGTCGACCTGTCCGTCTATGGCTGCCGTGTCGCCACCGACGCCAATGTCGAGGCCAATGACCGGCTCTGGCTGCGGTTCGAAGGAAGCCGCCCGGTCGCCGGAAGAGCCGTCTGGTGCGAGGGCGGCAATATCGGCTGCCTGTTCGACGAGCCGCTCGACAAGGCATTGTTCCGCCGGCTGACCCTGTCGTCCTGATCTCCGCGACTTCCCTCAGAAACCGACTCTTGCCGTCACGCGGATATCGCGGCCGGCGAGCGGCGCGAAATCCTTCAGAAAGCTCGAATGGCGGCGGGCTTCGACATCGAAGATGTTGTTAGCGCTGAGCAGCAGCGACACTTTGTCATTTCCCGCCACCGGCTTGAAGCTGACCGATGCGTTGACCATCGTGTAGCCCTGTGTGGCGGTCTCGAACGGGGTGACGCGGTCCTGGTCAAAGACATGCTCCACCTCGATGCGGCCGGTCAGGCGCTCCGATTGCGCCTCCATCCCGCCGAGGAGGCGTGCGGGCGGGATGCGCGGGGCGGGGCCGCTGCCCGTAATTGTGGCATGCACATAATCACCGAGAAGATCGAGGTTGATATTGAACGCGCCCATCCGCGCGAGGGGAACGGATATTTCGGCCTCGACGCCATAATAGCGCGCGTCGGCCTGCTGGAACTGGAAGCAGGGCAGGTCGACCGTGCGGCCGCTTGGCGCGGCGGCCGCCGCGCAGACGGACTGATCGACCTGGTTCTCCGAAATATAGTTTGAGAACCAGTTGTAATAAGCCGAGGCATCGATGCTGATGCCGGGCTTGTGAATGTGGAGGGTTGTTTCGACGCCCCAGCTTGTCTCTAGCCCGAACCCACTATTGCCGAGTTCCCAGGCCTGCGTGCCCGCATGGGCGCCATTGGCGAACAGCTCGTCGGATGAGGGCGCGCGTTCGGTGCGCGAGACATTCACGCCGATCCGTACGTCATCCGCGATGGCATAGGACAGGCCTGCCGAACCGGAGATGGCGTCGAAACGGCGCTGCCCGGCCGTGAAACGCAGGTCGGCTGGATCCGGCCGGGACTCGACGGTGCTGTGTTCGAACCGTAGCCCGCCTTCCACGCGCAGCTTGCCCAAATCAACCTGCTGGAGCGTGAAGATGCCGAACTGGTCGGTCCGGTTCCTGGGCAGGAAGGCCTCGTCCCCGACGACATCAAAGTCGCGGTGGAAATATTGCACGCCAGATGCGCCGCGCCAGCCGCCGCGATCGGCCTGGACGAGCTCGGCCCGGCCTTCGAAACCCCGGTTGTAAAAGGCGGTGCCGACCGCGCCGTCTTCCTCCAGTTCGAAATGGCGGTAGCGCGCATAGCCTGCCCGGACGCGAACCTTGTCGAAGATCGCGCCGTCGGTCGCTACTTCGGCGCGCAGGTCGATGCGATTTTGCACCACGGACAGACGCGGTGCTTCCTGTTCTTCGCCTGAAGCCAGCGCATAGCGGATGGGAACACCATAGAGGCTGTCATAATGACTGTATGACAGGCCGATATTCGCGGTGTCGCTGATGTAGGCCGCGCCAACGCCCGCGGTCCAGGTTTCCGCGGCGCTGTTGGGAAGCGTGCCCCTGAGCGCGGCGGTGCGGGCGAAATCGGGATCGTCCGGCAAGACTGGCCCGGCCGCTGCCGCCAGCGCCTGCGCGCGCGCCTGGGGCGAGAGCACATGGCCGCCGACATTGAGATCGTTGCTCCTCAGGTAGGAGCCGTCTGCATGCAGCACGAAATGCTTGCCTATCGCCACATCGCCCGCACCCGCGATGGATCGCTCGTCCGCCGCCGAACCATAGGTGCCGATGGCGTTCAGGCGATAGCCATTGGTGGGCACGGAGCGCGGAATGCGATTGTCGAACACATTGACTACGCCGCCGATCGCGGACGAGCCGAACAGGAGGGCGGAGGGCCCGCGCAGCACCTCGATCCGGTCCGCAAGCAGCGGATCGATGATGACCGCATGATCGGCCGATGTGTTGGAGACATCGATCGAACCTATGCCCTCGGTGAGTATGCGCACGCGCTCGCCCTGGAAGCCGCGCAGGATCGGGCGGGAGGCATTGGGACTGAAGGAGGTGGCGGAAACGCCGGCCTGCCGGGCCAGCGTTTCGCCCAAACTCGATTTACGGTCCCGGGCAAGTTCCTCGCCGCTGACGACGGAGGTGCCGGCCAGAATGTCTCCCTCGCTTTGCCTGAAGGGTGCAGTCACGATGATCTCGGCGTCCGCGCCGGTTCGGGCGGTGGGGCTCGGGTTCGATCCGGTCTGGGCCAGGGCAGGGGCGCCCAGCGCCATCCATGCCACGCCGGCAAGATATGAACATCTGCGCATGATTCACTCCTTCGTTGGAGCGGCCTCTAGAACGTAACGTTGTATCATATCAAGTGGGAACTTGGTATTGATAGGTTCCAGCCTGGAGCCCTGACACCGTTCGAGCTGAGCGAAGTCGAAGTCCTGAACCGAGCGGAGCGAGGCAAAAGCCTTCGTCTCCGCTCAGGCAGACCCTTCGACTTCGCTCAGGACGAACGGTGTTACTGGTCCAGGAAGCTGCGCATCTTGCGGCTGCGGCTGGGGTGCTTGAGCTTACGCAGCGCTTTCGCCTCGATCTGGCGGATGCGCTCGCGGGTCACGCTGAACTGCTGGCCCACCTCCTCAAGCGTATGATCAGTGTTCATGCCGATGCCGAAGCGCATGCGGAGCACGCGTTCCTCGCGCGGTGTCAGGGAGGCGAGGACGCGGGTCACGGTTTCCTTGAGGTTCGCCTGAATGGCGGCATCGACCGGGATGATCGCGTTCTTGTCCTCGATGAAATCGCCCAGATGGCTGTCCTCCTCGTCGCCAATCGGCGTTTCGAGGCTGATCGGTTCCTTGGCGATCTTCATCACCTTGCGCACTTTTTCGAGTGGCATGGAGAGGCGTTCCGCCATTTCCTCCGGCGTCGGCTCGCGGCCCTGCTCGTGCAGGAACTGGCGGCTGGTGCGGACCAACTTGTTGATCGTCTCGATCATGTGGACCGGGATGCGGATGGTCCGCGCCTGATCCGCGATCGAGCGGGTGATCGCCTGCCGGATCCACCAGGTCGCATAGGTCGAGAACTTGTAGCCCCGGCGATACTCGAACTTGTCCACCGCCTTCATCAGGCCGATATTGCCTTCCTGGATAAGGTCCAGGAACTGCAGTCCGCGATTGGTGTATTTCTTGGCGATGGAGATGACGAGCCGGAGATTCGCCTCGACCATTTCCTTCTTGGCGATCCGCGCCTCGCGCTCGCCTTTCTGCACCATGTTGACGATGCGCCGGAACTCGGCGAGCGAGGTGCCGGTCGCCTGCGCGATTTCGGCCACTTCGACGCGGATGCGGTCGACGGCGGTCGCTTCCGCGCCGGCGAAGGCCGCCCACTTCTTGTCGATGCCTGCGACGCGCTCAAGCCAGGCGTCGTCCAGCTCATGGTTCACATATTGGTCGAGAAAGTCCTTGCGAGGCACCTTGTGCCGTTCGGCCAGGCGCAGCATCTGCCCGCCGAGCGCGGTCAGGCGCCGGTTGAAGGCATAAAGCTGATCGACCAGGAATTCGATCTTCTGCTGGTGGAACTGGACGCTCTCGACCTCGGCCGTCAGATCCTCGCGCAGCTTGTGGTAGAGGTCTTCCTTGGCCCTGGGCAGTTCCTCGCCAGCGCCGAGCGCCGCGAGGCGGGCCTGCTGCACGGCTGTGAAATCCTCGAACAGCTCCGCGATGCGCTCGAATTTGGCGAGCGCGTCGGGCTTTAGCAGCTCCTCCATCGCGGCGAGCGAGAGGGTGTTGTCCTCCTCGTCATCCTGGTCCTGCCGGGGGGCGCGGCGCTCGACTAGGGAGTCCTCGTCCTCGTCGCTCTCGGCCGAGACCTCTTCAACTTCCTCCTCTTCCTTGTAGGAAGGGCCGGCGGTCTTTTCGCTGATCTCGCCGTCATCATCGCCTTCGCCGTCCTCCAGGCTTTCCGGCGCGGGATCCTTGGACAGCATCGCGTCGAGATCGAGAATCTCGCGCAGCTGCATCTCGCCATTGTTGAGGGCGGTCGACCATTCGATGATGGCATTGAAGGTGGTCGGGCTCTCGCACAGGCCCAGGATCATGGTGTCGCGGCCGGCCTCGATGCGCTTGGCGATGGCGATCTCGCCCTCGCGCGACAGGAGTTCGACGGCGCCCATCTCGCGCAGGTACATGCGGACCGGATCGTCCGTGCGATCGACGGTTTCCTTTTTCTTCTCGCCGACGTTGCCGGAGGAGCCATCGTCCTCCTCACTGCCGTCAATGCTCTCGACCTCGGCCTCGCCGCCCTCTTCGCTTTCCTCGGCGGCTTCGTCATGTTCGACGATATTGACGCCCATGTCGTTGAGCGCGGACATCACGTCCTCGATCTGCTCGGAGGACATCTGGTCCTGCGGCAAGGCGCCGTTCAACTCGTCATAGGTGATGTAGCCGCGCTTCTTGGCCTTTGCGATCAGCTTCTTGACCGATGCCTCGTTGAGGTCGAGCAGGGGGGCATCGCCGCTATCCTGATCTTCCGTCTGAGATTTGTTCGCCTTGCTCGCCATTCTAATGCCTTGTCCTTACGCCGCCGCCAGCCAGTTTTCCGCGCTCGATTTCAACTCTATCAGACGTTCGTCATTCCGCTGCTTTTCAGCCCGCAAGCGATCCCGCTGCTCGATGTGCCGCGCATATGCCCCGTCTTCCTGCACCGCCGCATATAGGTCCGCTTCCACTGCCGCAAGCTTTGCGGCCAAATCCTGGCTAAAGACCAGCTGGTCGATGACCTCGCGCAAATCGGCTTCCGCCACGGAGGGCTCGGCCAACTTGTGATAGAAGGAAAAGGCCAGATCCGTCTGTAAGTTCCTTCTTTCGACGGGATCAACGTCTGAGCCCGCCAATATGGCTTCGATCAGGTCTTCTTCAAGGGCAGGGCGGTCATAAGAGGCCGCAACCAGCACATTGCGCCAATGCTCAAAGGACCGGCTTGGCATATTGAGTGCATCCAGCTTCTCGCGGTGGCTGTAGAGTACCGCCGGCAGCCGCGACACGCCAATGAGAACGGCTC
>DATJLC010000013.1:0-19297 GCA_035490755.1 Sphingobium sp. | reverse complement strand
GTCACCGATCCCGGCCTGCAGAACGATGAACTCGTCGCCGCCGAGGCGCGCGACCACATCGTCACCGCGCGTCATTTCCTCGAGTCGGCGTGCCACGTGCTCGAGAAGCGTGTCGCCTGCCGGGTGCCCGTAGCGATCGTTGATCGCCTTGAAGCCGTCGAGATCGAGATAGTGGAGCGCCACGAGGCTGTGGGCGCGGATCGCCGTTGCGGCGCGGTCCTGGAACTGCTCGCGCAAGAGGAGGCGATTCGAGAGGCCGGTGAGCGCGTCGGTGCGGGCAAGCTTTGCCATGTCGTGCCGCGCCGTGTGATGCTCGACCGCCGAGGAATGGAGATGTGCGACCGTCTGGATGCTGAGGCCGGTGATCGCGGCGACGATGAAGGCCTCGATCAGGAACATCTCGCGGTGGAGCGCGATCACACCAGGCTCGAGCGAATGCGCTGCGAGTGCAATCACCGTTGGAACGGTTGCAACGAGCAGGCTGGCGACGCACACCCCGGGCCGCGCCGAGGTGCGCGAGACAATACCCGCGCCGAAGCTGAAGATGAGGCTGACGGTGATCAGATGGACTTGCGGGTTATGCCCCGCCATCGCGGCGACGTTGAGCAGGGCGAGGAGCGCGGCGGTCGCGAGATTTCCGACGGCATATCTGCGCTCCCAGCGCCTCAGATCGTCGAAAGCCAAAATCGGTGCCGTACGGCGATAGGCTTCGATCGTTACCAGCCGTAGCAGGGTCGTGATCGCACCGAGCGCCGCGAGAACGAGGAGGACGCTATTTTCGAGTTCGCGGCCAACGAGGATGCAGATACCTACGAACACGGCGCCGAGACCGAATATCGGAAGGCGCATGCTGAAAAGCATGTCCACGAAATCGCGATAAACGGGAAGCGGCAGCGTCGCGGCATCGGCAAAGAGGCGCGGGCGGTTCGGCGCGATCGGGGTAGGGGCGTCCGATCTCTTCATAGCCTTCGATGATGCTCCTCTATTGTTAATGTCTCGTAACCTCGGCCGTATGTCATTCGGAAGGGGCAGGCGAAATGCCGTGCCTGGCACGGACACCGATCGATGGACCGGCGGCGCTGAAGTTCCGCAATTTGAGGGTGGCTCGCACATGGGCGCGATCACGCCCTATCGGCGGCATCTATACTTGATAGCGAGCATAGGTTTCGGCGCCTTTCGGCGGTGTGGCAGCCTATGGATGGCGGGCGTTCGCCAACCGTTTGGCATGCCCCGGGTCTTCCACCGCATTTCGGGCATCTAGGTGGCCGTGACATCAGCCGGTGTGCACTTTGATTCCAAACCTCAGTCCCGGCGCCCTACTGCTCCAGACGGAATATCTCACCTTTACCGTCAAGCCGAAGCTCGTGAATCATGTCGATTCGCTCACCATCCCAATGGTAGCGAAAATGTCGTTTCTGGACGGGCCTTTCGACCACGTCGGGCCAGAAGGCGGCAATGCACTCGCCGCCGGTATTGCGCACCGATGGATAGACGATGCCATTGCCGCCGGCGTCGCGTTGCCGGCGTGCGAACGCTTGTGACGGCGCATAGTCGCTTGGCGCGAGGAGCGCTTCGTATCCGGCGTCCCGAATATCGGCGAGTTCGGCTTGTATGGCGCCGACAAGTTCGCGCATGTCCGAAATCCAGCCGGGGTCGTCGCGGCTGTCTAGCAGGCGCTGCGCCTGGTGGTGCGTGACTTCGGCGACCGCAGTCTCGAAATCGCGCGCGGCATAATAGGCGCCGAAATGGCCGTCGTGGAAACGCCCCGGCCGGTCGGGCGAGCAATGGGTAAAGGGGGCCATGACATAACTCGCGCCGGGTCCTGCAACGCGGCGATGGGCAGGGACGAGGTCGAGGTTGCCGATTGTCTCGGCGATCCGGGGATTGGTCCTGGCCTCCGCCGCCGCCAGCAGTTCCCAATCTTCAGGATCGGCCAGATCCTCGAACAGGTCGATCGGCGGATATTTGCTTTCGATCAAGCGAACGGTCGATGGCCAATCGACGGGAGACAGCGGTGCGTCTGGCATCCTGCCGTCACCATGCCCCGCGATAACTATCGAGATAGCGCCGTACCCGCATCAGGTCGGTAAGCTGTCCACCGAGCATCACCTCGAGTGCCGTGCGATCGCCGAAGGCGCGGTTCGGCGCCTTGATCCAGCGATAGCCGCGTTCTGCTTCGGTGTAGAGAAGACGTAGCGCCTTGTGGATACCGATCAGGTTCGAGAGGCGCGCCGCGAGATCAACGTTCCAGCGACCATATTCGCCCTGCTTCCAGCGCTGATAGGTCCGCACGGCAATGTCGCCAAGCAGGACCGCGGCTTGGACGTCGGTCACGCCCCAGTGATCAAACAGCCGGATCACGGCACGCTGCATGGCTTGCACTTCGGCGTTCGAGAATTCGGAAGTAGGCGGCGGCGGGGCGCCTTTAATCGCTATTAGCTGCATATCATGCCCTTCCACGACAATTGGCATGAATATTGGATTTTTACGCCAATTGTCAAGAGGCGCAACCTTGCCGTTGAAACTGTGAAGATATCGCCGGCAGACCTGCTGACGTAAGTGGAAGTCCGTCGCCGCCGCGGCGTCGATCCATGACGCGGAGCATCGCTTTCTGACCGGAGCTTCGCTTGGCGCTGCCGAGCGCGCCGGCGTCCGGGCGGAATCCACACGACCGGCAAATTCGTGGCGCCTTTGTCGCGTGCAGTTCATACCGGGCAGGAACGCTGGCCGCTTGCGGAACGAATGGCTGATCCGCGACTATGCTCGAGGGATCGCTGCGCTGGCGCTATGTCAGACGCTCCACCTGTTGATGAATCGTGCCGAAAATAGGCATGGCCTGCTCGTCCTCCATCCAGATGCGTACCGTGTCGCCATTTTGCAGAAAGGATGTTTCACGCCCGCCGCCCAGTATCGCCTGGACCATGCGCGCTTCGGCGATGCAGCTATAGCCCAGCCCCCCATCGGCAACGGGGCGTCCCGGGCCGCCTTCCGCGTCGCGGTTGGAGACAGTGCCTGAGCCGACGATCGTGCCGGCGCATAGCGAGCGGGTTCTGGCGAGATGGGCAATGAGCGTCCCGAAATCGAACGTCATATCGACGCCTGCATCCGCGCGGCCGAACGGCTCGCCATTGAGGTCGACGTTGAGCGTGCCATGCAGCTTGCCCTCGCGCCAGCGCGCGCCAAGTGCATCCGGCGTGACGAAGACGGGCGACAGGGCGCTGGCGGGCTTGGACTGGTAGAAGCCGAATCCCTTGGCCAGTTCGCCTGGAATGAGATTGCGCAGCGACACATCGTTGATCAGCCCCACCAGCCGGATCAACCCGCGCGCCGCGTCTGGTGTCACGCCTTGGGGTACGTCGTCGGTAACGACGACGATCTCAGCTTCCATGTCGCATCCCCAGCTCTCATCGGCCAGCGCGATGGCGTCTCGGCATCCGAGAAATCCATCCGATCCGCCCTGATAGACCAGCGGGTCGGACCAGAAACTGTCGGGCAGTTCCGCCCCGCGCGCTTGCCGCACCAGCGCGACATGGTTCACATACGCCGAACCGTCCGCCCATTGATAGGCGCGGGGTATCGGCGCAGCCGCGGCGGCCTGGTCGAACGGTCGGCCCGTGCCGGCGCCGCTCGCCAGATCGCGCGCCAGCGCCTCCAATCGGGGTGCGACATTGGTCCAATCATCCAGCGCCGCCTGCAAGGTCGGCGCAATCGCGCTTGCGTCGACGCATGTCGACAGGTCGTCGGATACGATGACGAGACGGCCGTCACGGCCGCCTTTCAGACTGGCAAGTTTCATGCGTCGATGCGATCTGGCAGGTGGGGCAGAAGCCCTTCGGTGAAACGTCCGATATTGGCGTCGTTGAGGCCCGCGACGTTAATCCGGCCATCGGCGGGCATGTAGATGCCATGATGCTGGCGCAACGCCTCAACCGTCTCCGGATCGATCGGCAGTCGGGAGAACAGGCCACGTTGCCCGGCGATCGGGCCGAGCAGGGGGTGAGCGGCGGCGAGCACCGCGCGCATGCGGTTCAATCGCTCACGCATACCCTCCAGTTCGCCGCGCCACTCCTCGCGCAGCGCGCCATCTTCGAGGATCGTGCGCACGACTGCCGCGCCATGATCGGGCGGCATCGACCACAGGCTGCGTGCCAGCGCCAGTGCGTTGGCGCGCGCCACCTCGGCCAGCGGCGCGCTGGGCGCCTGCACGAACAACGCGCCGACGCGGTCGCGATACAGCGCGAAATTCTTGTCGCAGCTATAGGCGAGAAGGGCGGCGGGCAATGCCTCGACCATCGTGCGCGCACCCTCGCCATCGGGTTCGAGGCCGTCGCCGAGCCCCTGGTAGGCCAGGTCGATGAAAGGGATGAGGTCCCGCAAGCCGCACAGCGCCGCTAGCGCCTGCCACTGATCGGCCGTGAATTGCGTGCCGGTCGGATTGTGGCAACACCCGTGCAGCAGGATGATGTCGCCTGCCCGCGCTTCGTCGAGAGCCGTCATCATCGCATCGAACGCAATGCCACCCGTCGCTGCGTCAAAATAGGGGTGGGGCATCGTCGCCAGGCCCGCCTCGGCGAAGATCGGGGCATGATTGGGCCAGGTCGGCTGGCTGATCCACACCCGCGCATCGGGAACCGCCCGCGCCAGCAGCGCCGCTCCAACCCGGAGCGCGCCGGTGCCGCCGGGCGTCTGGAGGCCGAAACTCCGGTCGTTGTCCATCGTCCCCGCACCGAATATCAGCTCCTCCAGCAACTCGGTGAAACGGATGTCGCCGTCGGACCCAAGATAGGATTTGCTGGGTTGGTGCGCCACGAGCCGCGCTTCGGCGATTTTGACCGCGCGCATGACCGGGGTCATACCCGACTGGTCGCGATAGACGCCGACGCCCACGTCGATCTTGTCCCTGCGCGGATCGGTCTGGTGCATCGCGATCAGCGCCAGCAGCCCGTCGGGCTTTTGCGGGCGGAGGGCGGAGAATATTGGCTGGTCGATCGTCATGTTCTTGCTTTTCCTCTGGCATAGGTCTGCGTCCGATGTTGCTGATCGAGCCGGACGCGTGCGTTTCGTCCTCTCGATCGGTGCCGCACCACGCAGGCTTTCATAAATCGGACCAAGATCGTCCTTGGGCACCTCACGCAGCAGACCTCTCTGTCCGACCCGTTCTTGACGGTGTACGAATATTCCATTATAGACAATATGTCAAAAAATGATGGAGTGAGTGATGCTGACCGGTTGGCAATTCTGGATAGACCGCGGCGGCACCTTTACGGACATCGTCGCGCGGCGACCGGACGGCACCTTCGATTCCATCAAGCTGCTGAGCGAAAACCCGCAACGCTACTCCGATGCGGCGACGGCGGGCATCCGGTCGTTGCTCGACCTGCCACTTGATGCGCAGATCCCCGTCGACATGCTCGCCGGTGTCAAGATGGGCACGACGGTTGCAACCAATGCCTTGCTGGAACGGCAGGGCGCGCGCGTCCTGCTCGTCGTCGATGCAGGCTTTGGCGACCTGCTCGTGATCGGCGACCAGACACGCCCGGACCTGTTCGCGCTGGACATCCGGCGTCATGCGCCCTTCTACGAAGCGGTGGAGGAAGTCGGCGGCCGGGTCGGGGCCGAGGGCGAAGCGATCTCCGTGCTCGACGAAGACGCCGTCGCCGCCATGTTTGCCCGCCATCGGGCCAGCGGCATCAGGGCGTGCGCCATTGCGCTCACGCATGGCTGGAAATATCCTGCGGCGGAAAGGCGGCTCGCCGCGCTCGCGGCGCAAGCGGGTTTCGCTCAGATTTCAACCAGTCACGGCACCAGTTCGCTGGTTGGCCTGGTGTCCCGCGCGTCGACAACCGTGGTAGACGCCTATTTGTCCCCGGTGCTGCGTGACTATGTGGGGCGCGTGGAGGCGCAGCTGGGCGATGCCCCGCTCTATTTCATGCAATCGAGCGGCGGGCTGACGACCCCTGACAAGTTCCACGGCAAGGACGCGATCCTGTCCGGACCTGCTGGCGGCGTCGTCGGCGCCGCGCGGACCGCCGAGGCGGCCGGGTTCGGGCGGATCATCGGCTTCGACATGGGCGGCACCTCCACCGACGTCGCCCTGTATGCGGGCGCGCTGGAACGGCTGGTCGAAGCGGAAATCGCCGGTGCGCAGGTGCGCATGCCGATGATCGCGATCAACACCGTCGCCGCCGGAGGCGGGTCCATCCTGCATTTCGACGGCGCGCGCTATCGCGTCGGTCCCGACAGCGCGGGCGCGAACCCCGGCCCGGCAAGCTATCGGCGGGGTGGGCCGTTGACCGTCACCGACGCCAACCTGATGCTGGGCAAAATCGTTCCTCGCTACTTTCCCGCCATTTTCGGCGCGGCGGGCGATCAGCCGCTCGATCGCGCCATTGTAGAACAGGGCTTTGCCGAACTCGCCGCACAAGTCGAGGCTGCCTACGGCCGTCCAACCGATCCGCGCGACGTGGCCGAGAGTTTCGTGCGCGTCGCCGTCGCCGCCATGGCGCGCGCAATCAAGGAAGTGTCCACTGAAAAAGGGTTCGACCTCGCCGGTTTCGCGCTCCAGTGCTTTGGGGGTGCGGGGGGGCAACATGCCTGCATGGTGGCAGAGGAACTGGGCATAGCCACGGTGTTCGTCCACCCCTTTGCCGGGGTGCTCTCCGCTTATGGCATGGGCCTCGCCGATCAATCCGATGTGCGCCGCGTCGGGATCGAGGAACGTCTGAGCGCTGCGTCCGCATCGCTGCTCGCCGCGAAAGCCGACGCAATCGCAATCGAATTGCGTGCCGCGATGACCGGCACCGCAGCGGCAGACGCCGCCCGATTGCACAGCGAGGCCCGCGCATATCTGCGCTATGACGGGACTGATACCAGTCTCGCCGTGGAACTCGGCGACGCGGCGGCAATGGAGGCCGCGTTCGACGGCGCGCATATCGGCCGCTTCGGCTTTTCCACCCCCGGTCGCCCCCTGGTGATCGACAGCCTGGAGGTGGAAGTGGTGCTGCCAGGCGAGCCGGTCGCCATGCCTCGGCTGGCGGAACGAGAGGCGGGTAAAGCCGTGCCCATACTCGATCGCGCGTTCCTGTGGTGCGCAGGCGCGCAGGTGGAGGCGCTCGTCCACGATCGCATAGCGCTGCTGGCGGGGGATCGCATCGTCGGCCCTGCGCTGATCCGGGAAGCACTGGCAACCACGGTCGTCGAGCCCGGCTGGGCCGCGACGGTTGATGGTTTCGGCAATCTCGTCATCGAGCGATCCGCGGCAGCCAAATCCGCGATGATCGCGGATGACACTGCCGTCGATCCGATGATGCTCGAGCTTTTCAACAAGATGTTCATGGCTGTCGCGGAACAGATGGGGGCGGTGCTGCGGCACACCTCCACAAGCGTCAACATCAAGGAAAGGCTCGACTTTTCTTGCGCTCTTTTCGACGCACGTGGCAATCTCATCGCCAACGCTCCCCATGTCCCCGTCCATCTGGGCGCCATGGGCGAGAGCGTGCGGGCGGTGATCGCCGCGCGGGGGAATAGCCTGAAGCCTGGCGACATGGTCGCACTGAACGATCCCTATCGCGGTGGCACGCATCTGCCGGATATCACGCTGGTGGCGCCGATGTTCGACGACGATGGCGAGACGGTCCGCTTCTTCGTCGCCAATCGCGGCCATCATGCCGATATCGGTGGTATCGCGCCCGGCTCCACGCCTGCAGCCTCGACCTCGCTGGACGAGGAAGGGGTTGTGATCGACAATCTGCTGCTGATGGACGGCGGCGCCTTTCGTGAGAACGAACTGCGCGCGCTGCTCGGCTCGGCGCGCTATCCCGCGCGCAGTCCCGACACCAATGTGGCCGACCTCAAGGCACAGGTCGCCGCAAACGAAGCGGGCATACGCGAAATGCGCACGTTGCTGGCCCGCTATGGCTGGCCCACGGTTCATGCCTATGTCGGCCATGTCATGGCCAATGCCGAAGAAAGCCTGCGGCGCGTGATCGACCGGATCAGCGACGGGGCGTTCGACTATCGCATGGACGACGGTGCCCGCTTGCGCGTGGCCGTGACCGTGGACCGGGCGCGCCGTTCGGCCTGCATCGATTTTACCGGCACGGAAGCGCAGCGCCCCGGAAACTTCAACGCGCCGCCGGCGGTGACTCGCGCCTCGGTCCTCTACGCCTTCCGCTGTCTGGTCGATGAGGATTTGCCGCTCAACGAAGGTTGCCTGCTGCCGCTCGACATCATCGTGCCCCCCGGCACCTTCCTGTCCCCCCGCTCCGGCGCCGCAGTCGTCGCCGGAAATACCGAGGTCAGTCAGGCGGTTTGCAATGCTTTGCTGGGCGCTCTCGGTGCGACGGCAAGCGCGCAGGCGACCATGAACAATTTCCTGTTCGGAAACGATCACGTACAATATTACGAAACGATCTGCGGCGGTGCAGGGGCCACGCCGGGCGCCGATGGCGCGTCGGCGGTGCATACGCACATGACCAACACCCGCATCACTGATCCCGAAGTATTGGAAATGCGCTACCCGGTACGGCTCGACCGTTTCGCCGTGCGGCGCGGCTCGGGAGGGGCAGGTGCACATCGCGGCGGCGACGGCGTCGTCAGGCGGATTGTCGCGCTGGAGCCGCTGACCGCCAGCATCGTCTCGTCCCGCCGCAACGAAGGGCCGTTCGGCCTTGAGGGAGGCAATCCCGGCGCGCCGGGCCGACAGTGGGCGGAGCGTAGCGACGGTACCTACACCGCGCTCGCGGGCACGGCGCAGACGCAGTTGGAGACGGGCGACGCGATCGTCATCGAAACGCCGGGCGGCGGCGGTTTCGGCGCGCCGGAATAGTTCACAGCTTGCCCCTTATCGACAGGACCCCGTCTCGATGTTCGTTCTTCTAGCCATTCTGGTGCTCCTTGCGGGGCTGATCGCACGGATAAATCCGCTGATCGTGGTGCTGGCCTCGGCAGCGACGGCGGGGTTCGCCGCCGGCCTGTCCGTGCATGACATGGTCGCGCGGTTCGGCGGCGCATTCAACGCGAACAAGTTCGTGACCGCCGTGTTCCTGGTCGTGCCCACCATCGGTCTGCTGGAGCAACATGGCCTTCAGGAACGTGCGCGCCAGCTGATGACCGGATTGAAAGGCGTCACGTTGGGACGGCTGCTCTTCTTCTATCTGCTGGCACGGCAATTGAGCGCGGCGGTCGGCCTCACCCAGCTTGGCGGGCAGGTCACGATGGTGCGCCCCATGCTGGCACCGATGGCCGAAGCCGCAGCCGAACAGGACGAGGCCGAGCATGACGCGGAACATGTGAAGGCGATGAGCGCGGCCACGGACAATATCGGCCTGTTCTTCGGCGAGGATATCTTCCTCGCCATCGGCTCTATCCTGCTGATGATGGGGGTGATGAAAGGATATGGCATCGCGGTGGAGCCGTTCCACCTGTCGGTATGGGCCGTGCCTACCGCAGTCGCCGCGCTGGTGATCCACGGCGGGCGCGTGCTTCTGCTTGATCGGCGAGGCAATCGACACGGCACGGGTGCATCGCGATGATCGGGCTTGGCCTCGTCAATGCGCTCGCCGGCACGTTATTCCTGGGCTTTGCGGTCGTCACGCTGTTGTCGCGGCCCGGGGCCCGGCGCCCGGCGATGGCGCTCTTGTGGGGTCTCGTATCGGTGAGCTTCCTGCTTGGCGATGTGATCGGCGACACCGGAAACGGCATCGTCGCCATCGCCATCGTGGCGGTGGCGGCATTTGGGCGTCCCCTCGCAGCGCCGCAGGTTGGCGATGACCACATCGCGGCCCGCTCCGTGCTGGCGGCCCGCTTCGGCAACCGCTTGTTCTTGCCCGCTCTGCTCATCCCGCTCGCGGCTTTGAGCGGAACGCTGCTGTTCAAGGCGCTTCCAGGCATTGTCGAGGCTCCCAATGCGACGCTCATATCGCTCGCTGTCGGCGCAGTGCTGTCGGCGCTTCTTTGCATGATCTGGTTTCGTCTCGATCCGGCTGCGCCGTTCAAGGAAGGGGTGCGGCTGATGGACGGGATGGGCTGGGCGGCGCTGATGCCGCAGATGCTCGCCAGCCTCGGCGTCGTCTATGCCGCCTCGGGAATGGGCGAGGCGGTGGGTCAGCTGTTCGGCTACCTCCCAACGGGCGGCCATCTGTTCGCGCAGGTTGCGATTTATTGCGTCGGCATGGCCTTGCTTACAGCATTGATGGGCAATGCGCTGGCCGCCTTCCCGGTCATGTTTGCCGCGATTGGCGTGCCGCTGCTGATCGGCATCCAGGGCGGCAATCCGGCGGCCATCGCTGCGATCGGCATGTTGGCGGGTTTCTGCGGGACTTTGATGACGCCGATGGCCGCCAATTTCAACCTGGTCCCCGCGGCACTGCTCAATCTTCGCGATCCCTATGGCGTCATCCGGGCGCAGATCCCGACTGCCGTCATCATGCTGGGGGCGAATATCCTGCTACTCTACTTTCTGGGATTCCCGTCGTGACGAACCACCTCGATATTTCTCATGCCGCCAAATTTGCCGGCCTCACCCTGGGCCATCTGGACCGCGAATATCCGTACAAGCCCGACCATGTGCTGGCCGGTCCGCAAGATGCGATGACTCCCTCCGCATTGCATCCCATTTTTCACGGCAGCTACGACTGGCACAGCTGCGTCCATGGGTGGTGGCAGGTCATGCGCCTGCTCAGGTTGTTTCCCGATATTCCCCAGGCTGCGGCGATCAAGGACCGCGCTGATGCCATGTTGACCCCGCACAAGGTCGACGGAGAACTTGCCTATCTCGCCCGCCCGATGGCCGGCGGGTTCGAGCGACCCTATGGCTGGGCCTGGTTGCTCGCCCTGCACCATGAACTGGATCGCCACGCCGGACGGAAATGGGCGGTGGCGCTCGAGCCGCTGGCTCGCGCATTTGCAGCCCGTTTCCTCGATTATCTGCCCAAGCTGACTTACCCTATTCGTCATGGCATTCACACCAACAGCGCGTTTGCGCTCGTGCTGGCGCATGCGTGGGCGCAGCGCCGGGATCCGCGGCTCGCCGCCCTGATCGAGAAAAGCGCGCACGACTGGTTTTCGGGCGATCGGGCAAGCCAGGCCTGGGAGCCGTCGGGCGATGAGTTTCTGTCGCCCACGTTGACGGAGGCTCTCCTCATGAGCCGCATACTTTCGCGCGAAGATTTCCTGCCCTGGTTCGACGCCTTTCTGCCCGACCTTCGCAGCGGTGCGCCCGAAACTTTGCTGACGCCGGCCTTCGTGTCCGACCGGACCGACGGCAAGATCGCGCACCTCGATGGCCTGAACCTCAGCCGCGCCTGGTGCTGGCGGCGGATCGCCGCCGCGCTTCCAGACGGGCATGTCGCTCATGACCTGGCGATGGCGGCGGCCGACCGGCATCTTGTCGTCGCCCTTCCGCACGTCGCGGGCGACTATATGGGCGAGCATTGGCTGGGCACCTTCGCGCTCCTCGCACTGGAAGCCGGGATGGCCCCCGCTGAACTGCGCGCAACATCATTCCACAAGATATCGGAAAAGAAACATCATGACATTGCATGCCCCTGACACCCGGCCCGAAGAGATCGTCCCGCTGAACCATCCGCAAAGCGGTCTGCGCGGTTTCATCGTCGTTCATTCGACCGCCCTGGGACAGGGGGCAGGCGGCTGCCGCTTATGGACCTATGACGATGACGAGGCCGCGCTGGCCGACGCGCTTCGTCTGGCCGAGGGAATGACGTTCAAAAATGCGCTGGCAGGCCTGCCCTTCGGCGGCGCCAAGGCCGTGATCCGGCGGCCCGCAGGCGACTTCGACCGGCAAGCGATGTTCCGCGCCTTCGGCGAGGCGGTCGAGGCGCTCGAGGGGCGTTATGTGACCGCGGAGGACGTCGGTACCAACATCAAGGACATGCACGACATTGCAAGCCAGACCGCCTATGTCGCTGGCCTTGCGAAACAAGACGGCCGTGCGGGGGGTGATCCCTCGCCGTGGACGGCGCTTGGCGTTTTCGAGGCGATGAAGGCCGCCGCGGACCACGCGCTGGGTGCCAAGATCGCGGGGCTGCGCGTAGCGGTCCAGGGTGTCGGCAATGTGGGTGAGGGCCTCTGTGCGCTGTTGGCCGACGCGGGCGCGCATCTGGTGGTCGCCGATATCGATCCCCGCCGCACGGATCGCATGCGTGAGGCGCATCGCGCCGAGGTCGTCGGGATAGATGCAATAGCCGAAGCGGATGCCGACATATTCGCGCCCTGCGCGCTCGGCGGCGTGCTGACGCCTGACAGCGTGTCCCGCATAACCGCGCGCGTCATATGCGGAGGCGCCAACAACCAGCTCTCCGGCCCGGGCGTTGCCGACATGCTTGTGGCACGGAATATTTCCTATGTTCCCGACTATGTCGCAAATGCTGGCGGCATCATCAACGTGTCCGCAGAATATCTGAATGAAGAAGCGGATCAGGTCCGCGCGCGTGTTCTGGCAATCGGACCGCGCACCGGTCACATTCTGAAGCAGGCATCCGCGCAGAAGGTGTCGCCCGCCACTGTCGCCGATGCCGCCGCGCGGCGGATCGTGGAGACGGCTCGTGCCGTAAACGCATGACGGCCATAAGTGGTTCGGGCAATGCCGGACTGATAGTCGCCTCGCCTTATCGTCGGACATTTTCCCTGGCCTTGGGGCCTGCCCCGCAGCGCGATCCGGTTGGAATTTGCCCTCGCTACGGCAGACCGGCCTTGTGCGAACATAAATGAGCAGGCTGCGCCACGTGCAGATCGCCTGTCATGTGCCGTCAGGCGGGCCAGCCCCGGCTCTGCTGCGCTATCCATGTCCCGAAGTCGGTCAGCCCCGTATGCCCCTCCCAGCCTGGACGCCTGACGAGATAATAGGCGGCACCGGTCGAGAGGGATTGGGCAAAGGGAATGGCCAGCGTGCCTGCTTCGAGTTCGGGTTCGATCAGAAAGCGTGGGATCAGTGCCGCCCCCGCGCCTGCTGCCGCCGTCTGAGCGAGCATCAGGAAATGTTCGAACGTCGCGCCCTTGAGCGGCGGCAGATCGGCGATTCCGGCCTCGGTGAACCATCGGTTCCACGCCGAGGGACGCGACGACTGGAACAGGAGCGCTTTGGTCAGGAGATCGGAAGGCTGCGCTATCTTGTGATCGGCCAACCATCCCGGCGCAGCGACCACGACAGCCTCCTCCCGGAACAGGAAGAGATGGTCGGCATCGGGCCAGTCGGGACGGCCGAAATGGATCGCAGCGTCGAACCCCTCCTCGGCAAGGTCGAAGGGGAAGGAGCGGGCGGCGAAATTCACCGTCATGTCCGGAAATTGCGCGGTCAGGTCCGGCAGGCGGGGGGCGAGCCAGCGCATGCCGAAGCTCGGCAGGGTGGCGATGTTCAGCCTGCGCCCCGAATGGCGCATCAAAGCCTGTTCGGTCGCCGTCCTGATCTGGTTGAGCGCGGGCCGGATCTGGTCCGCGAATGCCTGGCCTGCGGGGTTAAGAAAGACGCGGCGCCCCCTCCGTTCGAACAGCGATGTTTGCAGCCAATCCTCAAGGATCGCGATCTGGCGGCTCACCGCGCTCTGCGTCAATCCGACCTGCTCGCCCGCACGCGAGAAGCTGCCATGGCGGGCAGCCGCGGCGAAGCTGTTGAGCGCGGCCATGGGGGGCAGCAGGCGGCGGCTCTCATTCATTCTGAAACCACATCAGTAGATGATCCTATTCCATTTTGTAACTGTCATTCTGAAGGGCAATATAGCCCTATTGGTCGATACGCGATGGGAATCTTTGATGACGATTGAGAATGAAGGGGTTGTACGGCTGGTCGTTGCCATGCTGGGCGAGGTGCGCGGATCGCGAACGCTCGCCATGCTGACCCCCATGGTCCCGGAGCATGGCGCGGCACCGGGCGAGGTCGCCCGCGCGCAAGTCGCCGCGGCGATGAATATTGCGCTCTTCGCAGGGCTGCTCGATCGGGTGCCCAGTGCGGCAGACTATGTCGGCGAGGCGGTGGCGAGCGGCCGCCGCTTGTGTTTCGATCATGGCGCGATCCGCACCATGGCCCTGGCGCGGGGGAACACCGGCGCACTGCCCCGCGGCGAACTGGCGTTCCGCCGCCTGCTGGAGCCGCTCGGCTATGAGGATGCCGCGACGCATCCGCTGCCTGCGCTCCGGATGACGGGCCGCGCCTATCGCCACCGCGACTTTCCCGAAACCATCCCGCAATTCTTCGTCAGCGAACTGCATGTCGACCAGTATGACGTCGAATTCGGCGCCGTTGCCGATCGCGTGTTCGGCACATCGCGCGATCCGCTCGACCCCGATGCGGTCGCGGCGCTCGATCATCTCGCCGCCGGACGATCGATTCCGTTCGACGTCGCGGTCGCGATCCTGCCGACGCTTGTCGCTGCCTTTGGCCGTCACCATGCGCCCTGCACGATCGAAGACTATGAGCGGCTGCGCAGCGCCTCTGCAGAAGCCGCGTGGATGGCGACCGAGGGCAATGCCTTCAACCATGCGACAGATCGCGTCGTCGATGTCGTGGCGCTGGCCGAAAAACAAAGGGCGCTGGGGCGCCCGATCAAGGACGAAGTCGAATATTCCAGCACCGGCCGCGTGCGGCAGACCGCATTCTGCGCCGACATGGTGGAGCGCCGTTTCGCCACCGCGTCGGGTGACGAGCAGTGGATGACGGTCCCCGGCTCCTTTTACGAATTCATCAGCCGTGATGTCGATCCGGCGACCGGTGGGCTCGACCTGTCTTTTGACAGCCGCAATGCGACCGGCATCTTCCAGATGACGAAGCAATGAGTGGCGATCCCTTATCGATCCGCGGTTTGGTCGACCGGCTTCGAGGCATAGTCGGCCGGGCCCATGTGTTGACCGACCCGGACGACATCGCCCCCTATCGGTTCGACGGCCGGGGCGAGGCCGGCGGCGTGCCCGATGCGGTCGTTCGCCCGGACTGCGCCGAACAGGTGTCCGCGCTGGTCGCGTTCGCGGCGGAAACGAACCTGCACATCGTGGTGCAGGGCGGCCGCACCGGCCTTATGGGCGCGGGGCTGTCGCGTAACGACACGCGGTCGGGACGGCGCGGCGACGTCGTCTTGAACCTCGACCGACTGAACCGCCATATCGATATCGACCCGGCGAACCGCACCGCGACCGTCGATGCGGGCGTCCGCCTGAGCGCGCTGAATGCGGCGGCGGCGGCGCACGGCCTGTTCTTTCCCATCGACCTGGGTGCCGATCCGTCGATCGGCGGCATGATCGCGGCCAATACCGGCGGCGCGCGCCTGCTGCGCTATGGCGACGTGCGCGCCAACCTGATGGCGATCGACCTGGTCCGCGCCGATGCGCAGGGTACCATGCTGTCGCTCGGCGCGCCGCTCTGGAAAAATAATAGCGGCCTCGACCTCAAGCAATTGCTGGTCGGCAGCGGCGGATCGATGGGTATCGTCACGCGCGCGACGGTCGCGCTTCAGCGATTGCCATCGGTGCAGATGACCGCCTTGGTCGCGCTGCGCGATGCCGAGGCGGCGTTGCCTCTCCTGCTGGAACTGGAGGCGCATTTCGGGACGCTGCTGACCGCGTTCGAGGGGATCAGCGCGAATGCGATGACGGCGGCTCTGACGCATGTGCCGACGCTGCACGCGCCGTTCGCTGCGGTGCCCGATTATGCAGTGCTGATCGAATTGTCCGCTGGCGCGGCGCTGGACGCGGCAATGCTTGAGGAGAAGCTGGGCGCTGCGCTCGAACCGATGATGATGGCGGCGGACGCGCCGATCGTAGACATCGCGATCGACCATCGGGGACGTCTTTGGGCGATCCGCCACGCGCTGGCGGAAGGGTTGCGGGCGGCGGGTGCGGTAGTGGCATGCGACATCGCGCTGCGGCGCGGCGATGTCATGCGCTTTCGCAGCGAGATGGCGGCGCGGCTGGCGGCAGACGCGCCCGCGCTGGTCCCGCACGACTTCGGTCATATCGGCGATGGCGGCATTCATTATAACCTTGTCTGGCCCCATCATGCCGGTGCGCCCGACCAATCGGTAATGGACCATGCGCGGGCATCGGTGTTCGCCTGCGTGGTCGATGAATTTGGCGGCAGCTTCAGCGCGGAACATGGCGTCGGACCCCGCAACATCAAACATTACACCCGGTTCGTGGCAAGCGACGTTCGCCGCCTCTCCGGGGATATCCAGCGGCTGCTGGCCCCGACTCCGCAGGGGCGGATCAATTTTGGAACGATGGAGTGAAAAGTATCATGTCGAGCGAACTCATGGCGGTCTACAACCGCGCGCCGGTGGAAGTGGACCGGGGCGAAGGGGTGTGGCTGCACACGGCCGACGGGCGAACCTTCCTAGATTGCGTGGCGGGGATTGCGACCAACAGCCTGGGTCATGCCCACCCTGCGCTGGTAGAGGCGCTGAACCGCCAGGCGGCAAAATTATGGCACGTGTCCAACATCTTCCGCATTCCAGGGCAGGAAGCGCTGGCGACCAGGCTGGTCCAAAACAGTTTCGCCGACGTCGTGTTCTTCGGTAATTCCGGCTCCGAAGCGGTCGAATGCGCACTCAAGACCGCGCGGCGTTATCATTCAGTCAGCGGCGCGCCGGAGCGGATCGACATTTTCGGGTTCGCCGGTTCCTTTCACGGCCGCACCTATGCCGCGATCAACGCGGCGGGCAATCCGGCCTATGTCGAAGGGTTCGGCCCGCGCCTGCCGGGCTATGAGCAACTGGACGTAGACGACATCGCCGGTATCGAGGCAGCGATCCGCCGCCCGACAGCCGCCGCCGTGATCGTGGAGCCCGTGCAGGGCGAAGGCGGAGCTCGCGCGCTGGATGAGGCGTGGCTGCGCCGGGTTCGCGCGTTGTGCGACGAAAGCGGCACGCTGCTGATCTTCGATGAGGTACAATGCGGCATGGGGCGTACCGGCAAGCTGTTCGCCCATCAGTGGTTCGACGGCCTGTCGCCCGACATCATGGCGGTGGCCAAGGCACTGGGCGGCGGCTTTCCGGTCGGTGCCTGTCTCGCCACCGCCGACGCTGCCAAAGGGATGACCGCGGGCGTCCACGGCTCGACCTTCGGCGGCAATCCTCTGGCCATGGCGGTCGCCGCCGCCGCGTTCGACCTTATTGCCGAGGACGCGACGATGGCCAACGTCCTGTCTGTATCCCGGTTGCTTGAGGACAGGCTGGGAGATCTGGCCGCGCGCTATCCCGATATCGCGGTGGACGTGCGGGGCAAGGGACTGCTGATCGGTGTCAAGCTGGTCCCCAACAATCGCGAGATGATGGCGACGGCGCGGGATCAGGGGTTGCTGGTCGCCGGCGGAGGCGAAAATTGCATCCGCCTGCTGCCCTCGCTGCTCATCACCTCGCAGGAAGCGGAGGATGCCGTGGCGCGGCTGGAGGCGGCGTTCGCGGAAATGCGCGCAAAACTGGCGAAGGCAGCCTGAATGCTGGTGGTACGACCGGCGGGACCGGCCGACATCGACGCATTGATGGAACTCGCCTTCCTGTCCGGTCGCGGCTTCACCAGCCTGCCCGAAGACCGGGGCACGCTGAGCGAGCGGCTGGCGCTGTCCGCGGCGAGCTTTGCAGGCCATGTCGAACCGCGCGACGCGTGGTACGTGCTGATGCTGGAAAATGAGGACACAGGCCAGATCGAAGGCGTGGCCGGCGTGAAGGGTGGCGTCGGGGTCAAGCGACCTCATTTCTCGTTCCGCGTCGTAACGCTGGCGCAATATTCGTGCGCCGCGCCGACCTGCTTCGATCACAGGGCGCTGGTGCTCGTCAACGAATGCGGCGACTGTTCTGAAGTGGGTTCGTTGTTCCTGCGGCCCGGCAAGCGGCAGAGCGGGGCGGGCGCGCTGCTTGCCCGCTCGCGCTATCTGCTGATCGGGGCGGATCGTGCTCGCTTTTGCGACACGATCATGGCGGAGCTGCGCGGCTGGTTCGACGAGGCCGATGTCAGCCCGTTCTGGGAGGGGATCGCGAGCAAATTCTTTCGCTTGCCGTTCGAGGAGGCGGACCGCATGATCACTTCCACCGACGGGCAGTTCATACGCGATCTGGCGCCGCGGCACCCCATTTACATGGAACTGGTCGGGCAGGCGGCGCGCGAGGCGATCGGTTCGGTCCATCGGCATGGCGTTCCTGCGCTGCGGATGCTCGAGCAGGAAGGATTCCAGCAATCGGGGCTGGTCGATATCTTCGATGGCGGCCCGACGATGATGTGCCGCCGCGACGCCGTCCGTACCATCGCCGGAGCGCGGCGGGCGACGCTGAACATCGATAACGTTGTGGATGGAGAGCAAGGCATGCAGAACGCGCTGATCTCTACCGACAATATCGCGCAGTTCCGCGCCGCGCGCGCGCCCGTACGGATGGAGGGGGGCGGGGCGTTCGTGTCGTCCGCCACCGCCGCGATGCTGCGACTGGACGCGGGTGCTGTCGTGCAGGTGAGCGCATGAGCATATTCCGGTCGATCGATCCCGCGACAGGGGAAATAGTGTGGGAAGGGGAAGCGGCGGACGCGGTCGCCTGTGCAGGCGCGGTGACGCGAGCGCGCGCCGCTTTTCCGGGGTGGGCCGCCACGCCGGTTGAAGAACGCGCCGCGATCGCGCGCCGCTACGCCGAGGCGCTGAAGGTGGATGCGGAGGAACTGGCGGTCACCATCTCGCGCGAAACCGGGAAACTGCTCTGGGAAAGCCGCGCCGAGGTCGCCGCGATGATGGGGAAGGTGGAAATTTCCATCACCGCGCAGGCGGAGCGCGCCGGGACGCGCGAGCAGGCGATGCCGTTCGGCCGCGCCGTGCTGCGCCATCGCCCGCATGGCGTGATGGTCGTGCTGGGCCCCTATAATTTCCCTGGCCACCTGCCCAACGGGCATATCGTCCCGGCGCTGCTGGCGGGCAACAGCGTGGTGTTCAAGCCGTCGGAGGAAGCGCCCGCCACCGCCGAGCGGATGCGGCAGGCGTGGCGCGTGGCCGGGCTCCCCGAAGACGCGCTGGTGGTGGTGCAGGGCGGCCGTCACACCGGCGCAGCGCTGCTGGAGGCCGATATCGACGGTTTGCTCTTTACCGGGTCGGCGGCGGCGGGCGCGCATTTCCGGCGTGCCTTTGCCGATCGGCCGGCCGTGCTGCTGGCGCTGGAACTCGGCGGCAATAATCCGCTAATCGCCTGGGACGGCGATCCGCAAGCGGTCGCGGCCCAGGTCGTGCATTCTGCCTTCATCACCACTGGCCAGCGCTGCTCGTGCGCGCGGCGGCTGATCGTGCCGGCCGGGGCCGGCGGAGACCGGACGGTCGAGGCGG
>DATJLC010000012.1:0-19343 GCA_035490755.1 Sphingobium sp. | reverse complement strand
CTTCTGACCGCGTCGCATGGCTGCAGGAACCTCGCACAGCCATTGTTTCAAAACAGTTACGGATGCGATCTCCGCAACCCGTTTCTGACCATCGGAAAATATTACCGTGGAGCAACTACCGCCTTGTAACGCGGCTCAAATAATAGCGGCCGTTGAAAAGAAGTAATGATCAGCGCCGGGCCTGGCCCTGTTCCGCATGCCTTCCTGAATGGCCGCTGACGAGCGCATTCAGCGACTACTCAATCCGCTCATGGCAGAAGCAGCTTCATGACACGGCCGAGTCTCCGCCCGACGCGGCGGCCGGGAGAGACCAAGGAGGACGAGATGAAGAACGGAATCTGGCTTCAGGCGGGCGCTGCCGCGGCGATGATATTGGGCAGCTTCGCCACCGCCGCCCCGGCGCTGGCGCGCCATCATTATTACGGCGGCTATGACGGTTATGAGCGCGGCTATGACGGCTATCGCCGTGGTGATTATTATCGCGGCTATGACGGCTACCGGCGCGGGGATTATTATCGGGGCGGCCGGTACGGCTATTATGGCGGCAATGATTATTATCGCGGCCGCAGCTATTACCGCTGCCGCAACGGTGGCGCCGCCGGCACGATCATCGGCGCCGTCGCTGGCGGCCTGATCGGCAACAGCGTGGCGGGCCGCCATGGCGACCGGACAGCCGGCACGATCATCGGCGGCGCGGTCGGCGCGCTGGCCGGACGCGCGATCGACAAGGGCGACGGCCGCTGCTGATGATGATGGAAGCCGGGGTCAGGTGACGGCCCCCGTTCACAGCGCAGGCGCAGGCCAGACCTCAAGATCAAGCCCGGGAATGGACGAGAAGTCGCGGCCGTTGATCGTGATGAGGCGCCGCCCGGCGACGATGGCCTGTGCTGCGATCATGCGGTCAAGCACGCGCCTGCGATCATGGCCCAGTGCGGCAATGATGCCGCCATAAGCGTCCGCTTCGTCTTCGGTAAAGGGGAGAACAGGGATTATTTCCCGCATCTGGGCCAGGAGCGGAGCGCGAATGCGGCCGGTCGACCCATCCATGGCGGCGCCAGCCTGAAGTTCGACCAACGTGATGACCGACATGGCCGGAATGGACGATAGGTTTGTGATACGTGCCGTGATGTCCGGCGAGCCGTCCCGCAGGTGGATCGCGACGTCTGTGTCGATGAGGAAGGCCAAGTCTCAGAGGCCCGGACGCTCAGGTGCTTCAAAGTCGGGGCGTGCCTGCACGCCATCATCAGGCCGCCCAATTTCCCGCAGCCTGCGAACAAGTTCCCTGACAGCGGCCTTTTCCGCGTCAGGGTTGCTGGCCGCACGCAGCACCAGCTCATCCCCGCGCCGCTCGACCAGCACTTCCGTGCCTATGCCAAAGCCCAGCCCCTTGGGCAGGCGAACGGCCTCGCTGTTGCCGGATTTGAAGGTGCGGGATTTGCGGGGGGCGTTCATGGATATGTATATACGGGATATACGGGGGTGGGGCAAGTTGAACGGGGGAGCCTCGCGCGGAGGCGCAGAGAGCGCAGAGGGGACTTGGCTGTGGCGAAGTAGCTCTTGTTTGGATCATGTGCGGTGCTGGGGCAAGAAAAAGGCCCGACTGGATGTCCAGTCGGGCCTGTTCAAGGATTGGCTGGTTCCGCGCCCCCGGCCGTATCGGGAAGGGGCGCCGACGGCCAGATTCGCCGGCTTCAGTTGCCGCCGAAGCGGTACTTCAGACGCAAGCCATAGGTGCGCGGCTCGCCAAGCTGGGCGACCTCGAGCGGCGACGCCTGGCCGACGCCCGGGGTGAACACATAATAATATTCCTTGGTCACGTTGGTCGCGAACAGCGACAGGTCGACCGGTGAACCTGCAACCGAGTTCCAGTTGAGGTTCAGGTTGACCAGATCGTGGGCGGGCAAATAGCTGTACTGCCGCAGCATGGGATGGGCGACAGACAGGCGGTCCTTGTAGTTGCTGAGCTGGCTGTCGGTGTGCGTGAACGTGCCCGCCAGCGTAATCTTGCCGATCGAGGGGTCGAGCGGCAACGTGTAGGATGCGGTTATCGAGAACTTGTTCTCCGGTGCGAGCACAAGGGGATCGCCCACCTGGAAATCCGGCACGATCAGGTAAGGAACGCCCGGCGGAACGAGCGGGGCCAGGTTCGGCACCTGCTTGATCTTGGTTTTCAGCCAGGCATAGCTGCCCTGGATGTTGAAGCCCTCGAACGGTTGCAGGCTGGCGTCAACCTCGACGCCATAGGTTTCCGATTGGCCCGCGTTGATGGCCGATGCAGAGCGTGGCAGGCCACGCTGTGTCGGCGTGAAGGACAGCTGAATCTGCTGGTCGGTGAAGTCATTGTAGAAGGCGGCCACGTTGAGCATGCCCTTGACCGCGCCGCTGAAGCTCGACTTAAAGCCCACCTCGTAGAAATTGAGCTTTTCAGGCCGGACATTGGTCAGAGCCAGGACCGGGTTGGTGGCCGAAATGAACGAGGCACGATAGCCACGGCCATATTTCGCATAGGCCATGAGATCAGGCGTCGGCTGATAGACCAGGTCGATCACCCATGTCGGGGCCTCGGACTTGGCGTCCGGGAAGGTAAAGGTGCAGCCATTGGCAAGGCTCATATAGGTTGAAAGGCAGGTAAAGGGCACGGGGCCGCCAGCCGTTTGCTGGCTCCGGGGACCATAATTCGGCATGGGCTGGAACTGGTACAGCCGACCCGTCGTCGTGTTCTTGGTGATGTCCCAGGTATAGCGGAACCCGCCGGTGATCTTGAGCTGGTCCGTTATGTCGTAGGTCGCCTGAGCGAAAACAGCATAGTTGTAATAGCGGATGTTCGACTGCTGCTGGCCCATGCTGCCGACCGCGATCGTGCCGGGAGGAAGAACGCCGCCTCGTCCGTTCGGAAAGGAAATGAGCGCCGAAAGCGGGTCGGTGCACTGGAGCGCGGCAAAGTTGGTGCAGGACAGCAGAGTCGGCGGGCTGTTGCCGGACTGGTCAAGCGGAAGGCTCGCCTCTGTGAAGAAGCCCGCGACCCAGTTCAGCCTGTTGTCGAAGGCGCGGCCCTGGAATTGCAGTTCCTCGGTGAAGGTCGACTGGTTGGTCAGGTTGCCGCCGTTGAGACCGCCGATCGTCGCGAACCCGAAATGCAGTGGCGGCGCATTGGGGTCGAGATCGGTGGTGAGGAAGTCGGTCCCGAAGAAATCGGTAAGGACGTTCTGCCGGAATTGGCCATAGCTCAGGATGTTCTTGACCGTCAGATTGTCGCTGACATTCCACGTCGTCGTGTTGATGAGCTGCCATTGTTCCGTCAGGGAATGCGGATTCGCGTGGGGCTGCATGACGCCATAGGGATCGCCGCCGCTGGCCGCCTCGCGCCGTGCGATATTGCCGCAGGCGAGCGACACGAAGGCTGTGCCGACGGGATCTGGATTTGTGGCTGGATTTTGATTCTGATTGTAGTTCGGGTTGCAGGCCACGACTCGCGCTGCGCCGGCGCTGGTGTCGGAGCGGCTGTAGGTGGCGACGAGATAATTTTCGAGGTTCGGGGTCAGATCCGCGACGATGCTGGCGCGGCCCGCCCAGTAATCGATGTCAGCCAGATCCTTCGGACCGATGCCGCTGTAATTGTGCAGGAAACCGTCGCGGGTCTGGCGATCGATGCCAAAGCGGACGCGCAGCGTGTCCATGACGGGCACGTTCACGACCGCCTGGATGCGGCGCATGTCGTAATTGCCGACGGAGCCCTCGACATAGCCCTCGAACCGTCCGGTCGGCTTCTGGGGCACCAGCAGGATCGCGCCGCCCGTGGTGTTGCGGCCGAACAGCGTGCCCTGCGGGCCCTTCAGGACCTGGACGTTGGCGAGATCGAAAAAGCTGCCGGGGCCGGCGCCACCGCCAGCGTTGACCGCGTTGGACGCGCCGCGCGGCGCGACGGCGTCAGCGAAATAAACGCCGACCGAAGGCGCGGTTTCCGCGTCCTGGGTGAAGCCGCGAATCTGGAAGCGGGCATTGTCCGCGCCATAGGTGTTGTTCTGTGACAGCGACGGGACATAGGTGGCGAGGTCACTGGCGGTGGTGACGTTGCGGCTGGTCAGCTGGTCCTGGTTGAACACCGAAATTGACAGCGGCACGTCCTGCAGCCGCTCTTCGACGCGCCGCGCGGTGACGATGATATCGCTAGCGTTGGACGCGCCTTCGCCCGGCTGCGCGAGAGCCGGCATCGCCATGCCCGCGAAAACGGACGCCGACGCAAGCAGAATCGTCCTTTCGAGACCCTTCATAAAAACCCCTCCCAAATGTCACGCACGGAGCATTCTGCTCTCGCGGCGAGTGAAATATACCCGATCCTGCCAACCTTACAACAAGTAAGAAACGGTACGGTATTGTTTCCTTCCCATACCGACACGAAACGCCGCGCCGGTAGAGCCAGGATTCCTATATCAGGATTTTGTTATGGGAAAGATCAAAACCTCCGCCCTGCTTTTTACCGTGCGGGCGATGCCGGGCTTGAAGGAGTCTCACGCGAGGAGGGCGCTCATATGCAGGGCTGGCCGTAAATCCTGGTCCGCTCCGCATCCGCGATCGGCAGCGAGGGAACGTCATCCACGGTCGCCACCCGTCGCATCTCGCGGCGCTCCGTCATGTCGAAGCGCTTGCCGCGATGGATGACCGCGCGATTGTCCCAGATGGCGAGGTCGCCGGGACGCCAGGCGTGGGTGAACAGGAACTCCCGCTGCGTGGCATGTTCGAGCAGCTCGGCCACGAGCGCCCGGCCTTCTGGCAGCGACATGCCGATGATTTCGCGGATCGCGCTGGTCACGAACAACAGCTTGCGGCCGGAGCCGGCATGGCTGCGCACCAATGGCCAGCGCACCGGCGGGAAGATGGACCGCTCCGCCTCGCTGCCGTCGGTCTGGCCAAGCAGCGCGCGCGATTGCCCAGCGAAATGCTCCGCCACGAGGGCCTCGACCATCATCTTGTCCTCAGGGTCGAGCGCGTCATAGGCGGCGCGAAGGTCGGCCCACTGGGTTTCCCCGCCCCGGCCGACGGCGGTCACGGCATAGAGGATGGAATAGCGCCACGGATAATGCATGAAGGAACTGTCGGTATGCCAGATCCGGTTGCCGATGTTCATCATCGCCTGGCGGTGGTCCCTGGGCGCGACATTGCCCGTCATGTCGACATTGGAAATGTCGCTGACCTCCGCATATTCCATGCGCGTCTGGAAATTGCGCAGCACCTTGTCGAGTGCGGTGTCCGGCGGACCCAGCTGCCGCGCCAGCGCCACCTGCTGCGTCTGCGTCAGCGACTGATCGCGAAAGATCATGACGGCATAGCGGTCCATGCCCGCGACAAAAGCGCCGAGTGTCTCGGCATCCAGCGGCTGGCCGAGGTCGACCCCGCTCGCAAAAGCGGCGAAATCCTCCGTGACCGGCTCTATCCGCAGCGCCATTTCGACTCTCCCCTGCCGTTGTTAAACACTATGTTAGCAAGAGGCGCGGCCGTGTCAATCGGCAGAGACATGGCCAGGATCGGTGCCGGCGCCATATCGTGCCACGGCGCGCTCGATGATGAGGAGCGCGTCCTTGTGCCCGTCCGTGAGGCCGAATGCGGCCTCCGAGCTGATCGTGCGCGCGACGGCCGAGGCGATGAGCACCAGTCCGGCGGGCGGATAGGCGGCGAGGTCCACGCCCTTGTCCGCCAGAAGGCGCGTCACCGCCTCGGTCTGGAGGGCGCGGAATTCGCCGGCGGCGCGAAGGATCTCGTCGCGAATGGCCGCGCGGCGACCCGCTATCGCGATCAGTTCGGAGGAGAGGGTGGTGACGGCCGGGTCGCTGCTCAGCGCCCAGATCGCCTGCAACGGATCGGGGGCGCTCAGGGCCTCCTCGAAGCGCCTGAGCCGCCGATCCGCGATGCGCCGGACGACCGCAAGGATCAGCTCGTCCATCGTCTCGAAATAATAATAGAGCAGCTGGGATTTGAGGCCCGCCTTGCTCGTCACCCGGCGGGCGGAGATGGCCGCGTTCCCCTCCTCGGCGAGCAGTGCTTCGGCCGCGTCGATAAGCAATTCCCGCTGCCTTGCGCCGTCGACGGCCATTCTGCGCGGTTGCGCCATTTCCATTCTCTCATCAGCCTGCTGGTTGCCGGACGCTACAGCCCCCGGCACGGCTTAGAAAGACTGTGCGGCACGGCTTGCTTGCGCACAGCGCCGCTCGTTCTGTAGGCGAGGGCTGCGTTGATGGCAGGGGGATATATGACCGGCGGACAGGACGAGGATTATGTGTTTGACGAGGAGAGCGGCGAGTGGCTGCCCGCGTCGGAACTGGCCGCCAGAGCGGCCGAGGCAGGCGGCGTCGAGGTGCGCGATGCGGTCGGCAACCTGCTGGCGGACGGCGACCAGGTGACGCTGATCAAGGATCTGGTCGTCAAGGGCGCGGGCCAGACGCTGAAGCGGGGCACGCTCATCAAGGCGATCCGCCTGACCGGCGACCCGCAGGAGATCGACTGCCGCTACGAAGGCATCAAGGGCCTGGTCCTGCGCGCCGAGTTCGTGCGGAAGCGCTGAGCGGTTCCGCCGTTTTCTGCACGGAGGATGAGGTTGCCAATAGGCTTTGCCATGGCGCGCGGGGCGGCTATAGGGCATCCCAGTGCGGGCGTGGTGAAACTGGTAGACGCGCCGGACTCAAAATCCGGTTCCGAAAGGAGTGTCGGTTCGATTCCGACCGCCCGCACCAAGTTTGTTCGGCCTCAAGCGCCGGCGGCGACATCCGTCGCCTTGGCTTTCCTCGCATAAGCTCGGGCGGCCGTTCGGCCTTGCGGACCCTGTGGGTTCGAGGTGCTTTCGCTGAAGGGTCGTCTTGCGGAGATTGGCATCACAATACCCGCAAGAGGTGCGGATATTATGCCTCAGTCCGGGGGGCGCCGCCCGCGTACTGCCACCCCCGTCAGACCGCGATATCCAGCTTTATCGTCTGGCCGGGCGACGGCGCGATCGTGTGGATGGTGCCGACGCCGAGTTCCTTTGCCTTGCGGCGATATTCCGCGGCCATGGCGAGGTGGACCTTGCGGGCGGGTATATCGTCGGTTGTTGCCGCGAGTTGCTCGTGCATCTCAGCGCGCTCGAGATAGGCTGATGGATCATCTGCATTGAACATGAGGCTACTCCTGTTCGCCTGTTCCCGTCCCAGCCTGTCTTTCGGAGACATCCGGGGCCAAGAACGGAACCGCCCCTTCATCGATGCCGGAGAATCAGGTCGTTGGTCTGCCTGAACTCTTGTCACGCTCTGTCGGCCAACTGACTGATCCGGCCCTGTAACCTTCCCAAACAAGCTTTGCTGTTCCAAATCCGGGCCGAATTTAGCGTGGCGCGAAACAAAATGAAAGCGGATTCCCGTCGCCATTCCCGGCCGCGGGGCGGGCGTCAGGCGGCGGCGTCGGGCCTGGGCTGGGCCTTGTGCTGCTTGAGGACCGATCCGCCGTCGCGGTTGACCTCGTTCAGGCACACCTCATACCCCCAAAGATCCGCGAGGTGCTGCATCACCTTGGCAACGTCGCCATCGGCCAGCATGATGCCGTTCACGACATTATGCTCAAGGATCAGGCGCCGGTCGCCGGTCATGTCGACATCGACGATCTGAATATCCGGCTCCTGCCAGCCGATATCGTAATGGCGGCCAAGCGCACGGCGGATTTCCCGGTATCCGCGTTCATTGTGGATGGCGTCGACGCGGACGGTCGGCTCGGTCGCCTTGTCGGTCAGCTTGAACATCTTCCAGGTACGGATGAGGCGGGGGCTGAGGAACTGGGACACGAAGCTCTCGTCCCTGTAATTGGCCCATATGTCCTTCAGGACCTCGTCCGCATTCCCCCGGCCGGCGATGTCAGGAAACCATTCGCGATCCTCCTCGCTCGGATCGACGGCGATGCGGGCGATGTCCTGCATCATGCCAAAGCCGAGCGCATAGGGGTTGATGCCGCCATAATGGCCGGAATCGAACAGCGGCTGATGGACGACATTGGTGTGGGACTGGAGAAACTCCATGAACGCGCCGTCGGTGAGCTGGCCGCGTTCGTGCAGCAGCGTCATGATCCGGTAGTGGGTGTAGGTGGCGGCGCCCTCGTTCATCACCTTGGTCTGGGTCTGCGGATAGAAATATTGCGCGATCAGGCGGATGATACGCAGGATCTCGCGCTGCCAGGGCTGCAGGCGGGGCGCCGTTTTCTCCAGGAAATAGAGGATGTTCTCCTGCGGCAGGTTGAGCAGGGCGCGGCGGTCGTCGGCAGGCGTGGGGGCCTGCCTCGGGGCGGTCGGCAGGGTGCGCCAGAGATCGTTGTAGATCCGCTCCTGATGAGCGTGGCGCTCCGCCTCGCGCTCGGCCTCCATCTTGAGGTCGCGCGGCTGGGTGCGGGGATAGCGGTGCACGCCCTGATGCATGAGGGCGTGGGCGGCATCGAGCAGCCGTTCCACGGCGAGCTGGCCATAACGCTCCTCGCAGCTGAGGATATAGCTCTTGGCGAACTCCATATAATCGAGAATGCCCTCGGCATCGGTCCACTGGCGGAACAGATAATTGTTCTTGAAGAAGTGGTTATGCCCGAAGGCGGCATGCGCGATGACGAGAGTCTGCATCGTCGCCGTATTCTCTTCCATGACATAGCTGATGCATGGGTCGGAATTGATGACAAGCTCATAGGCGAGACCGCGCATGCCCTTGCGGTAGAGCATGTCATTGGCGAGGAACTGCTTGCCGAAGGACCAGTGCTTGTAAAAAAGCGGCATGCCGGTCGAGGAATAGGCATCGAGCATCTGCTCGGCGGTGATCACCTCGATCTGGTTGGGATAGGTGTCGAGCCCCATATCCTCGAGCGCGATCCGTTCGACCGCGTCGAAAATGCGGCGCAACAGATCGAAGTTCCAGTCCCCACTTTCGAAGAGGGGCGTTTGGGGCGCGGTGCTCATCCCGTCAATGTCCGCCTCTGCGTTCCCTGCTGTGCTCCCTGCCGCTGGAACAATTCGCGGAACACAGGATAGATTTCCCGCCGGTGATGCACCTTGCGCATGACGAAATGGCCTCTCGTGGCGGCGGCAATGGGCTCATAGGCCTGCCACAGGTCGCTGGGGCTGGGCAGGCCGCCGACCGCCATCGGGTCGACCTCGCGGCCGACCTCCAGATAGGCGAAATATTGCGTGATCGGCAGGATATCGTCGAGCAGGGCGAGCGTCCTTGGATTGTCGCTCAACATATTGTCGCCGTCGGACGCTTGCGCGACATAGATGTTCCAGTCGGACGGGCGATAGCGTGCCTTGACCACGTCCAGCATGGCCTCCAGCGCGCTGGAGACAAGCGTACCGCCGGTTTCCTTGCTGTAGAAGAACGTCTCCTCGTCCACTTCCTCGGCGCGGTCGGTATGGCGGATGAACACGACCTCGACATGGCGATAGCAGCGGGTGAGGAAGAGGTGCAGCAGCGCGTAGAAGCGCTTGGCCAGATCCTTCATATGCTCGGTCATCGAGCCGGATACGTCCATCAGGCAGAACATCACGGCTTGCGCCACCTGGCGGGGATTGGGCTCATAGCGGCGATAGCGCAGGTCGATGGGGTCGATATAGGAGATCAGGCGCCGGCGCCGCTCCAGCGCTTTACGCTCCTCGCGCAGGCTGGCCAAGCGGCCGGGCTCGTCGCCCAGCTCCTCCAGCCGGGCGATTTCGGCGTCGAGTAGGCGCATTTCCTCGCTATTCGGCCGTCGCATCGCGATTCGGCGCGAGAGGGAATTGCGCATAGTGCGGGAAATCGAAAGGCTGGCGGGCGAGCCGCTGGTCATATAGCCGGCGCGGCGGACGCCCTGTGTCTCGCCCGCGATCAGGCGGCGCTTGGCGAGGTCGGGCAGTTCGAGATCGTCGAGGAAGAGATCGAGAAACTCCTCGCGGGTGAGGACGAAGCGGAACTCGTCCTCATCCTCGCCTTGCCCCGCATTGCTGCCGGACGCGCCCCCGGAGGGCGGCCGGGGAATGAGGTCGCCTTCCACGAACTCCTTGTTGCCGGGCAGGATATGGTCCCGGCTGCCGCCGCTGCTGGAGCGGCGCAGGGTCGGCTCACCCACCCCGTCGCGGACGATGGTGACCTCGCTCTCCTGATCGAGATCCTTGATGCTGCGGCCATTGAGGCTGTCGCGGACCGCGCGCTGAACCAATGTCCTTGCCCGCCGCAGGAAGCGCTGGCGATTGACCAGGCTCTTGCCGCCGGGGTTCAGGCGTCGATCGATTATGTACATTGGCCCGCTACCCAGCCTCCATCAGCCCGCCTGCTTCACGCGCATGTACCAGTCGACCAGCCGCCGGACCTGCCGCTGGGTATAACCACGCGACACCATGCGGCTGACGAACTCGTCATGCTTCTTTTCGGTTTCACTGTCCTTCTTGGACCCGAAGCTGATCACCGGCAAAAGGTCCTCGACTTGGCTGAACATCCGCCGCTCGATCACGTCGCGGATCTTCTCGTAGGAGGTCCAGGACGGGTTGCGGCCATGGTTGCTGGCGCGCATCCGGAGGGCGAACTTGACCACTTCGTTGCGGAAGTCCTTGGGATTGGCGATCCCGGCCGGCTTCTCGATCTTGGTCAGCTCCTGGTTGATGATCTCGCGGTCGAGGAGCTGGCCGGTATCGGGGTCCTTGAAGTCGAGATCCTCGATCCAGGCATCGGCATAGGCGACGTAGCGGTCGAACAGGTTCTGGCCATAGTCGTGATAGGATTCCAGATAGGCCTTCTGGATCTCGTTGCCGATGAATTCGGCATAGCGCGGCGCCAGCTCGCCCTTGATGAATTCCAGATAGCGCGTCTCGGTGTCGCCGGGCAGCTGCTCCTGGCGCACCATGCGCTCCAGCACGTACATGAGATGGACCGGATCGGCGGCGACTTCGGTGGTGTCATGGTTGAAGGTCGCCGACAGCGCCTTGAAGGCGAAGCGGGTGGAGATGCCGTCCATGCCCTCGTCGACGCCGGCCGCGTCCTTATATTCCTGCATGCTCTTGGCGCGCGGATCGACCTCGCGCAGGCTCTCGCCGTCATAGACGCGCATCTTGGAATAGGCGTTGCTGTTCTCATGCTCGCGCAGCCGCGTCAGCACGGAAAAGCGCGCCAGCATGTCGAGCGTGCCCGGCGCACAGGGCGCCTTGGCGAGTTCGGACCCGCGGATCAGCTTTTCGTAGATCAGCCGTTCCTCGGTCGCGCGCAGGACATAGGGCACCTTGATGACATAGATGCGGTCGATGAAGGCTTCGTTGTTCTTGTTGTTCTTGAAATTCTGCCACTCCGACTCGTTGGAGTGCGCCATCACGATGCCGTTGAAGGGGATCGCGCCGATATTCTCGGTGCCGATATAATTGCTCTCCTGCGTGGCGGTCAGCAGCGGGTGGAGCATCTTGATCGGTGCCTTGAACATCTCGACAAATTCGAGAATGCCCTGATTGGCGCGGTTCAGGCCGCCCGAATAGCTGTAGGCATCGGGATCATTCTGGGCGAGCATCTCGAGCTTTCGGATGTCGACCTTTCCGACCAGCGAGGAAATGTCCTGGTTGTTCTCGTCGCCGGGCTCGGTCTTGGCGATGGCGATCTGGTGGACGCGGGACGGCATCAGGCGCACCACGGTGAAGCGCGAAATGTCACCGCCGAACTCTTCGAGTCGCTTGCGGCACCAGGGGCTGATCAGGCCTGACAGGCGACGGCGGGGGATGCCGTATTTGTCCTCGATCAGCGCGCCGTTCTGCTCCGGGTCGAACAGGGCCAGCGGGCTCTCAAAGACGGGGCTGACATCATTGCCCGCCTTCAGCGCGTAGATGGGGTGCACCTCCATCAAAGCCTTCAGCCGCTCCGCCAGCGACGACTTGCCGCCGCCGACCGGGCCGAGCAGGTAGAGGATCTGCTTGCGCTCCTCCAGCCCCTGGGAGGCGTGGCGGAAGAAGCTGACGATTCGCTCGATCGTCTCCTCCATGCCGTGGAACTCGGCGAACGCCGCATAGGACCGGATCGTCCGGTTCATGAAGATGCGGCCAAGGCGCGGGTCCTTGGCGGTATCGATGATCTCTGGCTCGCCGATCGCCGCGAGCAGCCGCTCCGGCGCGCTGGCGTACATCATCGGATCACCGCGGCAGCCCCGCAGATAATCCTCCAGGCTCATCTCGGTTTGACGGCGTGTCTCGTAGTTTCGCGCGAAATCCGAAAACAGATCGTTGTTTGCCACGGCCAACTCCCACGATCACTTGTACGGTACCATGGAATATAGGATCTGCCCATCATACAAACCAGCGGGGATCGGTTCAAAGGAGGCACCGCTCCACATATTTTCAGCATGGTATCGAATTGGCACGCAGCCGCGCGCCAGAGAAGACGGCGATTGGCCGGCGCTGCCCGCCCCGCATAAGGGCCTTATAAACCAATTGCTTGTAACAGCCGCGTTATGAACGCGGACCGCATCAAGTCATCAAGCTCCCTGCTGACGCACGGGATCTGGGTGCCCTGCCTGGCCGGCCTGGCGTATTTCGGCCTGGCGGCCCTGATGACCAGCATCACTGGCATCGGCGTCGGCATCGCCACGATCTGGCCTGCCAACGCCGCGCTGCTGGCGATCATGCTGCATCGTCCGCCTGCCGGATGGTGGCCGATCCTGCTTGCCGCCTTCATCGGCAACGGCCTGGCCAACCTCCTGACGCGCGGAACCGTGATGGACGCGGCGCTGTTCGGCATCGCCAACATGGTCGAGGTCAGCATCGCGGCATCAGCGCTTTATCCAATGGTACGAAAGGAGGGGCTGCTCAGCCATCCGGTCTCGGTCGCACGATTCCTGATCTGGGCCGGCGGGATCGCGCCCGGCGTCGGCGCCCTTTTCGGCGGCTTTGCCGCGTGGGCGCTATTGGGCCATCCGTTCATGCGATCCTTTGAGTCGCGGTTGCTGGCCGACTCGCTGGGCCTGCTCATTTTCACGCCCTTCCTGTTCCAGTTGCTGGGCGGCGGCTATGGCCGTTACTTTGGCGGCATGACGCGGGCGCGGCGGTGGGAGGCTGCCGCCCTGCTGATCCTGACCCTGGCTGTCTCCTGCTTTGCGTTCACGCGCCATCATCCCGTTCTGTTCCTGGTCTATATGCCGATCCTGCTGGTCGTCTTCCGGCTGGAGTGGCTCGGCACCAAGCTGGCAGTGATGATCGTGGCGATCATCGGCGCGGTGGCGATGGTGGTGCGGACAGGACCGATCGTCGCGATGTTCGCAGACCCGGCAATCCAGGCATTCGGCCTCCAATTCTTCCTCGCCGCGCTTCTGCTCACGACCTACCCGGTTGCCGGAGCGCTCGCCGCGCGCCGTACCCTCATGCGGGAGCTGCGCGAGAACGAACGCTCGCTGCGGCTGCTGGCGACCCAGTCGCCGATCCTGTTGCTCAACCTCGACCTGGACGGCCGGTGCCAGAAGGTCCTGGGCGCCTCGGAATCGCTGCTCGGACGCGACGCCGATGCATTGCTCGGCCGGAACTTCGCGGAGATATCGGAGGAAGGCAACCTCCTGCTCCGGTCGGCTCATGAGCGGGCCATCGATGATCCCGACAGCGTACAGACGGTCGAGTTCCGGGCGTTCAAGGTCAACGGCAAATGGCTGGAGGCGAACTTCCGCACGACCCTGGACGAAGACGGGCGCTGCCTTGGCACCCTGGCCAGCATCCATGACATCACCGATCGCAAGCAGCAGCAACTGACCCTTGCCCGTTCGGCCACGACCGACAGCCTCACCGGCTTGCTGAACCGTGCCGGCTTCCTGGCGAGGCTGGAGCACGCGCTCGGCAATGCGCAGGGCGGGGCGATGAGCCTGGCGATCATCGACGTCGACCGCTTCAAGCTGATCAACGACAATGCCGGGCATCGCGCCGGAGACATTGTCCTCAGGGAAATCGCGGCCCGGATCGCCGCCGAAGTGCGCGAGGGCGATGCCGTCGGGCGCCTGGGCGGTGATGAATTCGTCGTTTTGCTGCTGACCGCCGACTGGAACCGGGTACGCAGGATTTGCGACCGCCTGGTCGAGGCGGTGAACTCGGAGCCGATCATGCTGCCGTCCGGTACCCCGATCAGGACCGGCATCAGCTGCGGCGTCGCCCAGTATCGGGCCGGCCTGTCCGCCGAGGAATTCATGCACGAGGCTGATCTGGCATTGTACCAGGCCAAGCGCGGCGGCCGGAACCGCGTGGTCGCCGCCTGATGGGGTGTAGGCCTTAATCCTCCAGCGCGGCGGCGATGATCGCGGTCAGCGTTTCCTCCGCCCGGACGCGGACAGCCTTATCCTGGGACGCCAGATCGTGGCGCACCCAACTGGGCAGTTTCGCAACTGCCCTGGCGATGATCTCGGAACGGGTCTCGCTGTCCATGGCGGCCTGACAGCATGATCGTGTGATTTGCACAAGCCCGTTTTGCCTCGCTCTTCGCCAAGCGGACGGCTCCCGATTGTTTCGGCCAATCGCATAAGCCATAACCGCCGCGCTCGGTGAGGAGAGGCTGGAATGATCAGGGGCATTCATCATGTGGCGGTCCATGTCCACGATCTGGACCGAATGATCCGATTTTATCGGGAAGCCTTCGGGTTCGAGGTCGTGGGGTCAGGTTTCGAATGGGCCGGCGTGCCGGTGCTGGACCATATTCTCGATGTGCCGGGCACCGCGGCGCGCGGTGTGACGATGCGGGCCGGAACCTGCTATTTCGAGCTGTTCCAGTTCAGCGCGCCGGAACCGGAATCGACCCGGCCGCTTGCGCCCCATGATAAGGGCTATACCCATTTCTGCGTCGATGTGACCGACATCGAGGCGGAGTGCGAACGGCTCAAGACCGTGGGCATGACCTTTGGCGATCGCGCCCCGATCGACATGGGCCATGTAAAGACCCTCTATGGGCGCGATCCGGAGGGCAATGTCATCGAGATACAGGAGACCGCGCCGCATTCCGACGTGGGACTGGCCAATCTGCCCCGGCGATGATCCGTCATGCCATATTGGCAATGTATACGATCTATGGTCATATGGCGCCGATTCGGCAGTGGGGCTGGCATTTCATGCACAAATCCAGTTGCCATCGATAGTTAAACGCCATCATGCGCGCCGCCGAACGGTTGCCCGCCAACAGGAAGAAGAGTCCCGATGTTTGAAATTGAACATGCTTCCCCCCGCGTCGGCACGATCGTGCGGACCACCAAGGCGGATATGCTGAAGGGAACCTATGCCGACGAGATCAACCGCCTGCTGACCGAACGCAGCGCGCTCGTCTTCCCGGAAATGAACTTCACCAACGAGGAACAGCTGGAATTCGCCAGCACCATCGGCAAGGTGTTCCTGGTCGCCGGGGAGGAGATCCAGAAGATCTCGCTGGACCCCAAGGTGAGCAAGGTGGCGGATTATACGCGCGGCGCCTTCTTCTGGCATATCGACGGCGCCAATGACGATGTGCCCGCCAAGGCCACCATGCTGACGGCCAAGGTGCTGGCCGGGGACGGGCAGGGCGACACCATGGTCGCCAATACCTATGCCGCCTATCAGGACCTGCCCGACGAGGACAAGGAGCTGATCGCCGGCCTGCGCGCGCGCCACACGCTGGAAAGCTCACAGCGCATGATCAATCCCGATCCGACCTATGCGGAACTGCAGCGCTGGCAGGCCTATCCTTCCAAGTCGCATCCGCTGGTCTGGCATCACCGGTCGGGCGAGAAGTCGATGGTCCTGGGTGCGACGGCCTATTATATCGAGGGGATGGACTTCGAGGAGGGCAAGGCGCTGCTGTGCCGCCTGCAGGAGTTCGCGACCCAGCCGCAATATGTCTATCGCCACAAATGGACGGTCGGCGACTTCCTGCTGTGGGACAATACGGGCACCATGCACAAGGCCGCGGCCTATCCGCTCGACAGCAACCGGCTGATGCTGCGCACGACCCTGCACGGCGAGGAGTCGATTTCCTGAGCCTGTTCCTGAGCCTGAGCGATCAGGCCCCCGGCTTGTCGCCCAGATAGCCGCAGCGGCGCAGGTCGGCCCGCGTGCGCCGGATATGCATCGCCAGCACCGCGCTCGCCGTGTCCGCCTCGCGCCGTTCGACGGCGTGGAGGAGGAGCCGGTGCTCGGCGGCGACGACCTTGGCACCGGCCGACAGCGCCAGCTCGGTATAGGAACGGCGATAGCCCTGGGTGGTGTCCCACAGGCGCGCGATGATCTGGGCGAGCTGGGGCGCGCGGTGACGGCGATAAGATGTCCAGTGGAACTGGCGATCGAGGGCAAGGAAGATCTCGACGTCGCGGGTCGCCTCGATCTGTTCCTTGAGCATGTGCATTTCGGCGATGTCGGTGTCGGTCAGGTTGGGGATGCTGTCGACCAGCAGCATCGGCTCGATCCGCTCCCGTATCTCGTAGCAGATCTCAAGATCCCGGAGGCTCATGCTCGCCACCCGGGCGCCCGCATTGGCGCGCAGGGTGACAAGGCCGCGCGTTTCCAAAATGCGCAGCGCGTCGCGCACCGGAATGCGGCTGGTGTTCAGCTCCTCGGCCAGTTCGTCCTGCTTGATGCGGGTGCCGGGCGCCAGCTTTCCTGACAGGATGCGTTCGGCCAATATGTCCGCAACCCGCTGGCTGGCGACGGTAAGGGGCGGTGAATCAATCTGCATGGCGTGCTTCTGGTTATTCCGATTGAAGGCGTTGTCACGGACAAAATGTATACCGAGGGGGCCAATTCACCATCAACTAATATGGCCTCGGTCCAGCGCCGCGTCCGGATTGGCTTGTGGCCGGCCGGCCAGGCGTGCCAGAAGTGACCCTACACCAGAACAAGGGGGAGGGGACCGGATGCACGGACCAACGGTTGCAGGCGCGGCGGCGCGAACGCATGGCATCGGGCTCGTCCTGCTGATCATCGCGATCAATGCGCTCAACATGATTGACCGCAACCTGCCCTTCATCCTGGCCGAGGCTATCAAGAAGGATCTTCAGCTTTCCGATGCCGAGCTCGGGCTGCTGGGCGGGCTTGTGTTCGCGGTGGTCTATGCCATTGGCGGCCTGCCGTTCGGGCGCTTCGCTGATCGTGGCCATGCCCGCGGCGTGATGGCGGCCGCGGTCGCTTTCTGGAGCCTGATGACGGCCATCGGCGGGCTGACCCAGAATTTCCTGCAGCTCGCGGTGGCGCGTTTGGGTGTGGCGGCGGGCGAGGCCGCCTGCGCCCCCTCGGCGCATTCCATCATCGCCGATCATTTCCCGGCCGAACGCCGGGGCACGATGATAGCGCTGATCTCACTCGGCGTTCCGATCGGCTCCATGATCGGCCTTGTGCTCGGCGGCTGGCTGGTCGACCGGATGAGCTGGCGCGGCGCGTTTCTGGCGATAGGTCTGCCGGGCCTCCTCCTGGCCGCACTGGCCTGGATCTTCCTGCCCTCCGCGCCGCCGCGCGAAGGCGCGCATGCTCATGCCAATTTCCGTGACGCCATCCGTCTGCTGAGCGCGATCCCGACCTTTCGCCGGACGGTTGTCGCCGCCTCGCTCTATTCCTTTGGCGCCTATGCGATGCTCACCTTCGTGCCGGCCTTCCTGATGCGTTCGCACGCCATGAGCGCCTCGCAGGCGGGGCTCTGGTACGGTCTGCTGACCGGGGTGGCCGGCCTGATCGGCCTGCCCGCCAGCGGCTGGCTGGCGGACAGGCTCAGCCATCGGGACGTCCGGTGGCGGCTGCGCATACCGTCGATCCTGATGGGGCTGACCGCGCCCTTCTTCCTGGCGGCCATGCTGGTCGACGATGGTCATCTGGCATTGGCCATGCTGTTCTTTCCCCAGATGCTGTCGGTCGCCTATCTGGGGCCGACCTTTTCGGCGGTGCATGCGATCGTGCCGCCGTCGATGCGCGCGACCGCCACGGCCGCGCTGATCGGCTTGCTCACCATCACCGGCGCGTCATCGGGGCCGTTGCTGGTGGGCTGGCTCAGCGATCGGCTGGCGCCTGCCTATCAGGAGCACAGCCTTGCCGTCGCGCTCCTGACCGTGCCTGTCGTGATGCTGCTGTCGAGCTGGTGGTATCTGGCCGCGTCGCGCACGCTGCCCGATGACCTGCATGAGGGATCCGTGCCGCCGGGAGACGAGGGCCTCGCCCCTCAGGCGGTCCAGTCGAACGCCTGACGGGGCACGGTCAGCGGCAGGTCAAGGGAGCTCAGCAGGCCGGGGCGGGCCTCCACCACATAGGGAATGGCGTTCACCACCCGCATGGCGGTGGCGACCATGCCGCCGGCGCCGCCCGGCATGCCGGAAATGCCCGCCTTGGCCGGATCGCGGACCGACAGCGTCATCATGTTGTCGATGTCCGGAACGCCCTCGATGCGCACATGATAGGCGACATGGCCGTCGGCATTGGGCCAGTGCGGCGCGATGTCCCTGGCCATGCGGTTGACATGCTCGACGATAAGGGCCTCGCGTCCTTCGACGATGCCGATCGCGCGAATCCGCATCGCGCCGCAGGTGCCCGCCTCGATCGTGCCGCAGGCGACCTCCAGCGTCCGGTCGGTGGCGACGCGTTCGTAGCTCTCGCGAACCTCATCCAGCTTCAGGCCAAAGGCGTCGGCCATGAGGTGGAGCGAGCTGCCCCAGGAGCCGGCGATCGAGCCGGGCGTGGCGATCAGCGGCTTTGAATCCAGCGGCAGGCCAAAGCCCATCGCGTCCATCATCACGAACTTGACGGGATAGTCGTCATAGATGGCGATCTCGGCGGCATAGACCGAGCGGATCGCGCTCGACTGCGTCGCCAGGGCGAGCGGGAGCTGGTCCGCCGCGAAACCAGGTTCGAGGCCCGAGACATAGAAAGACGCGCCGCCGGCCTCAGCGGCCTCCTCCAGCTGCGCGCGCCAGGGTTCGAAAGTCGGCGGATAGACGGCGCGCGATGTGCTGGTCGACACGACGTTCACGCCCGCCTTGAGGAAGCGCACATAGTCCGGCACGGCGGTCGGCTCCCGGTCGGGCGCGCTCGCGGCATAGACGATGCAGTCCGGGCGGAGGGCGAGCAGCGCATCGACATCATTGGTCGCGGCGACGCCAATCGGATCGCCCCCGGCGAGCACGCCGGCATCCTTGCCAACCTTGTCGGCCGAATGGACCCAGACGCCGACCAGATCATGGCCGGGCCGCTGGTGGAGGGTGCGAATGGCGATCGAACCGATTCCGCCGGTCGACCAGACGGCGACGCGCAAAGGCCGATCAGTCATATAGTCTCTCCCGATTGTGCATCATTGTGCCGGCATAAGCGCGCCGGCCACAGGACTGTCAAGCCGCTGCCGGATCGCGGCCGGCGAGTGCGTCCAGCAGCTTGCCGAGGA
>DATJLC010000011.1:0-11325 GCA_035490755.1 Sphingobium sp. | reverse complement strand
CCTCTATGTGGCGCAGGTTGTCGGCAGCCAGGTCAGCGCGATCGACATCGACAGCGGCGATATCGAGACGATCAGCCCGATGGGTGGCGCCATCGTCGGCCCGGACGACCTGGTATTCGACGACGAGGGCAATCTCTATTTCACCGAGATCACGGAAAACCGGGTCACCATGCTTGCGCCCGATGGCACGAGCCGGGTGCTGTGCGACATGCCGGTCGCCAATCCCATCACCTATCACCAGGGGCGACTGATCGCGGGCGAATTGCGCCCCGGCGGCAGCATCATGGAGATTGACCGCAATGGCGGCGCGCCCCGGCCGATCCTCGCGGACGTGCCGATGTCCAATGCATTCGAGGTGGGGCCGGACGGCAAGCTCTATTTCCCCGTGATGGGCATGAACGAGATCTGGCGCGTCAGCCTCGACGGCGGGGAGCCGGAAGTCGTGGCGAAGGACCTCGGCCTGCCGGATTCGGTCAAGTTCGATCGCGACGGCTTCATTGTCTCGACCCAGGTCATGAGTGGACAGGTGCTGCGTATCGACCCGCGCAACGGCGACCGCACGGTGCTGGCCGATATCGGCGCCGGGCTCGACAATTGCAGCTTTGTCGGCGACCGGCTGTTCGTCTCCCACATCGGCGGGTCGATCCACGAAATCGTCGAACCCGGCAAGATCCGCCCGCTGGTGGAAAGGGGCCTGGCGGGGCCGATGGACCTGGCCATTGGACCCGATGGCACCCTCTTTGTCGCGGACGGCGGATTTACCTACACGATGTCGCCGGGCAGCGGCGGCGGGCTGGAGGTCGCCGGCATGCTCTTCACGCCCGGCTTCCCGGGCTTCACCCGCGGCGCTGTCGCCGGCGCGAATGCGGGCGAATGGATCGTCACCACCGCGACGGGCCTGGTCGCGCGCTGGCGGCCGGCCGCACAGGAGCATGATGTGCTCGCCAGCGGCTATGACCAGTTGATGGGCGTCGCCGTCGCGCCGGGCGGGGCGGTCGTCTTCGCGCAGGCGCCCACGGGCTCGGTGTTCGCGGTTGAGGGCGGCACGGTCTCCACGCTGGCAAGCGGCCTCGACACTCCGATCGGCGTGGCGGTGGGGGCGGACGGCATTTGCTATGTCTCCGAATCCGGCGCTGGCGGCATCGTCAAGATCGTGGGCGGCAAGGCGGAAACCGTGCTCGACGGCCTGCAGCAGCCGCAGGGCATGGCACTGCGGGACGGCACGCTCTACATCGTCGACGTGCGCGCCAAGGAGCTGATCGCCCTTGATCTTGCGACTGGTGCGCGAACGACCATCGCCGCGCGCCTGCCGGTGGGCGCGCCGCCGGGGGTTACGCCGAGGTTCCTCGGCGGGGTCGGCGACATGTGCGGCCCCATGATCCCGTTCACCGGCCTTACGGCCGCCCCGGACGGGACGCTCTATGTGTCCGCCAGCGGCGAAGGCAGCATATGGGCGATCCGTCCGGCCTGATGCTCAGCTCTGCCGGATGCCGGTCGCGTCCGACTCCTTGAAGATGTCGATCGGCGCGACCGCCTTCATCATCACCAGCGGGATCTGGCGATCCGTGCCCGCCTGATAGTCCGCATAGGACGGGAAGGCCTCCACCATGAACCGCCAGACCTTGTCGCGCTCCTGCCCCTCGGGCTCGCGCCAGGTCGCGCGAAACGCCTGGGTGGCGATCTGGAACTCCACTTCCTTGGCCTCGCGGATGTTGAGATACCAGTCGGGATTGCTGTCGGCGCCGCCCTTGGACGCGACGACCACGACCTCGCCGCCGATGTCGCCATAGATGAGCGGCGTGATGAAGGTCTTGCCGCTCTTGCGGCCCTTGTACTTGACGAGGCAGTGCGTGGTGAAGGGATGACCGCCGACGGCGGTGATGTCCATGATGTGGCCCTGGGTGCCGCCCGATCGCAGGTACAGCTCGCGATGGTCGCGCACCCAATCGCGCCTTGCTTCCCGGATGACGGCTGCTGATTCATCGCTCATGGCATTCTTCCCCTCAAAAATCGGGATCATTGCCAATTTGGCCCGCAAGGCCAAGCCAAATTGCGGTCAGTTGCCGCGCAAAATCATGCCTCCCAACAACGCCGGAGCGATGCCGACCCGGTCCGGGAGTTTGGATTGACGGAGGGCTTTGGGCCCATCTAAGTGATCGGAAATGTATACGTCGCCAGAATCTCCCGGTTCTGGGACGCCCGCCCAGGTGGTGCGATCTGCCGAACGAATTAGAGAGGATTGTTCATGTCCGTACCCGTTTATGAACGCATTGTGCACCTTCTGGAGGCGGAAGGGATCAACACGCTGTTCGGCATCCCCGATCCGGGTTTCATCCACATGGCGATGGTCGCGGAGCAGCGCGGCTGGAACGTGGTGGCGCCGCACCATGAGCAATCGGGTGGCTTCATGGCCGACGCCTGGTCGCGCATGACCGGCAAGCCGGGCGTCGTCTTCGGCACGCAGGGCCCCGGCATCGTCAATCTCGCCGCCGCCATGATCGTCGCGCAGAAGGAAAATTCGCCGACCATCTTCTTCGGCGGCAACCGTTCGCGGGTCGCCTATCGCAAGGTGAAGCGCGGCCGCATCCAGTACATGATCCAGACGCCCTATTTCGAGGCGGCGATGAAATATGTCGGCGTCGTCGAGGAGGCCGACCAGCTGGACGAGATCGTCCGCGAGGCGATCCGCCAGGCGACCTCCGGCAAGCCGGGGCCGGTCTATGTCGAACTGCCGTCGAGCGTGCTGCACCAGACCTATGAATGGGGCCCGCTCCTGCCGCCCAATTCCTATCGCCTCGCCCATCAGGCGGCGAGCGCGCCGATGATCGACAAGGCCGTCGACCTCATCCGCAAGGCGAAGAACCCGGTCCTGCTGGTCGGGCAGGGCATGTTTACCTCGCGCGCGCACGATATCGTTGGCCAGCTTGCCAGGCTGATGGCCTGCCCGATCCTCCAGACTTCGGGCTGCTCGATGGTCATAGACGGGCTGGAGGACGTTACCTTTGCCTATGGCTTCTCGCCCGCTGGCGTCGCCGCGGCGGTGGAGTCGGACCTGTGCATCGCCATCGGCACGGAGCTTGGCGAGCCGGTCCATTTCGGCATCGGCCGCCACTGGGCCAAGAACAACGCCAACCGCAAATGGATCTATATCGAGCGTGATCCGACCGCCCATGGCGTCAACCGCTCGATCGACGCGCCGCTTGTCGGCGACCTGCGCGACATCGTGCCGCAACTGATCGAGGCGCTGAAGGACACGCCGCGCCAGCCCTCGCCGGAACTGGCCGGCTGGGTGCAGATGCAGAAGGACTACAAGGCGGAGGTGCTCGCCTCCACACCGTCCGGCATGGTGCCCGTCCACACCGCGCGCTTCATCGTCGAGGCGACCAAGGATCTGCCCAAGGACACGATCCTCGCGCGCGACGGCGGCGCCGTCAGCATCTTCGGCTGGACCTATTCGCAATATCAGCCGAACGACCTCGTCTGGAACCAGAATACCGGCCACCTCGGCACCGGCCTTCCCTATGCCATCGGCGCCGCGATCGCCACGGAGGGCAAGCGCCCGGTCGTCCTGGTCACGGGCGACTCCTCCTTCATGTTCCACATCGCCGAGCTGGAAACGGCTGTGCGCAAGAAGCTGCCGGTCATCACCGTCATCGGTTGCGACTATGCCTGGGGCCTGGAAGTGGGCGTCTGGAAGAAGCAGGTCGGCCCGGACTCGCCCGAGACTGAGGCGCATTGGGGCAACTGGGTCCGCTTCGACAAGATCGCCGAGGGCTTTGGCGCCTATGGCGAATATGTCGAGCGTGAGGAGGACATCGGGCCCGCCATCAAGCGGGCGCTCGCCAGCGGCAAGCCCGCCGTCATCCAGGTGCCGATCGACGGCTATGTGAACGCGATGGAATCGCCCAATTATGAAGAGTTCAAGTCGTGGTACACCGATTTCAAGGAAGGCTATGGTGACGACGCCTGACCTTGCGGTCATCGGCTCACCTACCCGGGTCCTTTAGGAGATGTTATGCGCGAATATCTGAAATTCTACATCGATGGGCAGTGGGTCGACCCGGTCGAGCCGAAGTCGTCCGAGGTCATCAATCCGGCGACCGAGGAAGTTTCGGGCAGGATTTCGATGGGTTCGGTCGCCGACGTCGAAAAGGCGGTGGCGGCCGCGCGCAGGGCCTTCGCCAGCTGGTCCCAGTCCAGCCGCGAGGATCGGCTCGACATCCTGCGGGCCATCCAGGCCGGCTATGAGCAGCGCCAGCAGGAGCTGGGCGACGCCGTCATCGAGGAGATGGGCGCGCCCTCCTCGCTCGGCCATGGCTTCCATGTCTTCCTGGGCGCCGGACATCTCCAGACCGCGATCGAGGTGCTTCAGGAGTTCAAGTTCGAGGAGCAGCGCGGCGCGACCCGCATCTTGCGGGAACCGATCGGCGTCTGCGCGCTCATCACGCCGTGGAACTGGCCGATGAACCAGACCTGCGTGAAGATATTCCCCGCCCTGGCGACCGGCTGCACGATGATCCTGAAGCCGCCGCAGCTTGCACCCTATTCGGCGCAGATCCTGGCGGAAATCCTGGATAAAGCGGGCGTTCCGGCGGGCGTCTTCAACATGGTCCAGGGCAGCGGCAGCGTGATCGGCACGGCCCTGTCCACCCATCCGGAAGTCGACATGATCTCCTTCACCGGGTCCGAGGGCGTCGGCGTCGAGATCGCCAGGAACGCAGCGCCCACGGTCAAGCGCGTGTGCCAGGAACTGGGCGGCAAGAGCCCCTATATCGTCCTCGACGATGCCGATCTGGCCAGCAATGTCTCCGTCGCGACCGCCACCATGATGGGCAATTCGGGCCAGACCTGCAGCGCGGGCTCGCGTCTGCTCGTGCCCAATGCGCGCATGGACGAAGCGATCGCGGCTGCCCGCGCGGCGGCGGAAGGCGTGACCGTCGGCGATCCCAAGGGCAATTTCGCCATGGGCCCCGTCGTCTCCAAGGGCCAGTACAACATCATCCAGGACTATATCCAGAAGGGCCTGGACGAGGGCGCCACGCTGATAGCGGGTGGCCCCGGCCGTCCCGAGGGCCTCGACAAGGGCTGGTATGTGAAGCCGACCGTCTTTGTCGGCACCAACGACATGGTGATCGCGCGCGAGGAGATCTTCGGGCCGGTGCTGGTCATGATCGGCTATGACGATGTCGATCACGCCGTGACCATCGCCAATGACTCGCCGTTCGGCCTGGCCGGCTATGTCAGCGGCACCGACCTGGAGCAGTGCCGCGCCGTCGGCCGGCGCCTGCGCGCTGGCTGGGTCGCCCTCAACAACGGCTTCGACTTCCACGCCGGGTTCGGCGGCTACAAGCGCAGCGGCAACGGGCGCGAATGGGGTGAATTCGGTTTCCACGAATATGTGGAGATCAAGTCCATGCTGAACTACGCGCCTGCGGAATGAAGCGTCATGGCTGAGTTGAGATTCGACGACCGCGTTGCCGTGATCACCGGCGGGGGCCGGGGCCTGGGCCGCGCCTATGCCCTGCTGCTCGCCGCGCGCGGGGCAAAGGTCGTCATCAACGACATCGGCGCCAGCATGCAGGGCGAGGGCGCCGATGCCGGGCCGGCGCAGGCGGTCGTGGACGAGATCAGGGCTGCGGGCGGCGAAGCGGTCGCCTGCACCGATTCCGTGGCGACGCCGGAGGGCGGCCGGGCGATCGTCCAGGCGGCGATCGACGCCTTCGGCCGGATCGACATCCTCATCCACAGCGCGGGCAATGTGCGGCGCGGGCTGGTGCACGAGATTTCCCATGAGGATTTCGAGCTGGTGCTCGACGTGCATCTGCGCGGCGCCTTCCATGTCGTGCGCGCGGCCTTCCCGTTGATGCGCGAAGCGGGCTATGGGCGCATCATCCTGACCGGGTCGATCAACGGGCTCTACGGCAAGTCGAACAACATCAATTACAGCACGTGCAAGGCCGCGATGGCCGGCCTGTCGCAGACCGTCGCGATCGAGGGCGCGGCCGTGGGCGTCAAGAGCAACGTCATCATCCCGTCTGCCGTCACCCGCATGTCGGAGGGCATCGACATCAGCCAGTTCCCGCCGATGGACCCCGACCAAGTTGCGCCGATGGTCGCCTGGCTGGCGCATGAAGGCTGCTCGGTCTCCGGCGAGATGATGGTGGCGATGGGCGGCCGAATGGCGCGTGCCTTCATGGCGGAGAGCCCCGGCGTCTTCCATGCGGACTGGACGGTCGAGCAGGTCGCCGCCGAAATCGACGCTATCCGCCAGGTCGACACGCCGCTCGTCTTCCCGCCCGTGCCCGACGGCCAGCTCGAGCATCTGCTCTACGGCTTCGAGATGATCCGCAAGGGCTGAATCCTCCCCCAGCTCGCTGGGGGAGGGGGACCGCTCGCGCAGCGAGTGGTGGAGGGGCCGTGCCGCGCGATGCCCCTCCACCATTGCTGCGCAATGGTCCCCCTCCCCGAGACAAGCTCGGGGGAGGATCGTTATCCTTCCCGCTTCTTGACCAGCGCCGATCGCAGGCACTTGCACACCACCTCGCCGCGCTGGTTGATCAGCTCGTGCGCGAAGGTGACAAGGCCGGCATTGGGGCGTGATTTCGACTCCCGCAATTCCACGACCTCGCTGGTGGCGCGCATGGTGTCCCCGATGAACACGGGGCTGGGCATGATGAGCTTGTCATAACCCAGATTGGCAACGAGCGTGCCGAGCGTCGTGTCGCCGACGCTGAGCCCGATCATCAGCGCGAAGGTGAAGGTGCCGTTGACCAGGATCTGACCGAATTCGGACGCCTTGGCCGCCTCCAGGTCGATGTGCAGCGGCTGGGGATTGTGGGTCATGGTGGAGAACAGGAGATTGTCCGTCTCCGTCACCGTGCGCCGGATCTCATGCTCCAGCCGGTCGCCCACTGTCCATTCGTCAAAATATCGGCCTGCCATGTTCAATCCTCTTAATGGCGTCATGCTGAACTTGTTTCAGCATCCATCCTGCCACGGGCACCGCGCCCAGTTTCGCCATGGACCCTGAAACAAGTTCAGGGTGACGATCACCCCTCAGCTTCCTCGATCCGCGCCAGCAGCGCCTCGACCTGCACCAGGCCGCCGGGCGTCGCGTTCAACTCGGCCACGACGCCGTCGAAAGGCGCGGTCAGCGTATGCTCCATCTTCATCGCCTCCAGCGTGAGGAGCTTCTGTCCCTTCGTCACCGTCTCGCCCGCAGCCACCAGCACGGCGATGACCGTGCCGGGCATGGGCGCCAGGATCGCGCCGGTGGCGGCCGCGCCGCCCGCCCCGCCGGCCTTGCGCCAGGGGGTCAGGAGCCAGGCCTGGCCCTGTTCCGTCACAAAGGCCGAAGGGGCGGGATTGGCGCTGCCCATGCCTTCGAGGCGGACATCGACCGGACTGCCGTCGAGCAGGAAGGACGCCGTGCGTACCGCTTCGGCATTCACCCGGAAGCCCGGCTGCACCGCCCGGGGCACCAGCTTCATCGCGGCGCGGGTCAGCGCCTCGGGGGAGGGGGAGGAGGGCTGCGCCATCGCCTCGCCGTCCCGGCCGATCAGGCCCGTGTCGACATCGCCGGCCACAAAGGCGGGATGCTCGAGCGCCTTCACCAGGAAGGATGCATTGGTCTTCACCGGCCAGACGGCGCTGCCGGCGATGATGTGGCCGAGCCGCCTGCGCGCCTGCTCGCGGTCCTCGCCATGGGCGATCAGCTTCGCGATCATGGGATCGTAAAAGGGCGACACGTCGGCGCCCTCGAATACGCCGGTATCGACGCGGGAGCCCTCGCCATCGCCGAATTGAAGCAGGTCGAGCGTGCCGATGCTCGGCAGGAAGCCGGTCGCCGGATCCTCCGCATAAAGCCGCGCTTCCATGGCCCAGCCGTTGATCGAAAGCGCGTCCTGCGTCTTGGGCAGCGGCTCCCCGCTGGCGACGCGCAGCTGCCATTCGACGAGGTCGACGCCGGTGATCTCCTCGGTCACCGGATGCTCGACCTGGAGGCGGGTGTTCATCTCCATGAACCATATGCGGTCGGCCCTGAGGCCTTGGGACGCATCGGCGATGAACTCGATGGTGCCCGCGCCGACATAATCGACCGCCTTGGCCGCGCGCACCGCCGCCGCGCACAACTCGGCGCGGGTGGCTTCGTCCATGCCGGGGGCGGGGGCCTCCTCGATCACCTTCTGGTGGCGGCGCTGGAGCGAGCAGTCGCGCTCGAACAGATGGACGATATTGCCGTGGCTGTCGCCGAACACCTGCACCTCGATATGGCGCGGGCGCTGGATATATTTCTCGATCAGGACATGGTCGTTGCCGAAGGAGGAGGCCGCCTCGCGCTGGCAGGAGGCGAGCGCGTCCGCGAAATCGGCCGGAGCTTCGACCAGCCGCATGCCCTTGCCGCCGCCGCCCGCGACCGCCTTGATGAGGACGGGATAGCCGATCTCGGCGGCGCGCTCGGCGAGATAGGACGGCCGCTGTTCCTTGCCCATGTAACCGGGCGTCACGGGAACGCCGGCGTCGGCCATCAGCTTCTTGGCCGCGTCCTTGAGGCCCATGGCAGTGATGGAAGCGGGCTTTGGCCCCACCCAGACGATGCCCGCATCGATGACGGCCTGCGCGAACGCCGCATTCTCCGAGAGGAAGCCATAGCCCGGATGGATCGCCTCCGCCCCGGCCGCCTTGGCCGCGGCAATGACCTTCTCCCCGATCAGATAGGATTCGCGCGCGGGCGACGCCCCGATATGCACCGCCTCGTCCGCCTGCTGGACGTGCAAGGCATGGGCATCGGCATCCGAATAGACCGCGATGGTCCGGATCCCGAGCCGCCGCGCGGTGCGGATGATCCGACAGGCAATCTCGCCGCGATTGGCGATGAGGAGGGATTTGATCATGTCATGTTCCTTGATCCTCCCCGAGCTTGCTCGGTGAGGGGGACCATGCGAAGCATGGTGGAGGGGCTGAAACGATGCTGAGCGGGCCGGGGCAGACAATCAGACGCGCACGCGCGTTGCGCAAGACCATGAGCCTGCCCGAAGTGCTTCTGTGGCGCGAACTGAGGAAACGACCGGGCGGCTTGAAGTTCCGCCGACAGCATCCCGCCGGACCCTATGTTCTCGACTTCTTTTGCAGCGATGCACGGCTCGCGATCGAAGTCGACGGGGAAGCCCATTCGCGTGGCGAGTTCCCCCAACGGGATGCGACGCGGGATAGCCGGTTCGGCCGAGTGGGAATTGCAACGCTGCGCATAGCGGCCAGGGAGGTGCTGGCCGATCTGGATGCGGTCGTGCGGCACATCGTCGCCGAGGCGAGGGCGCAATTGCCCCATGGAGATAAGCGCGGCGAGGACTGAGTCGTGCCCAAAATCCTCCCCGGAACGGGGAGGGGGACCATCCGCAGGATGGTGGAGGGGTGGCTCCTCCGTCAGCGCTGCGCGCTGCCACCTCCCCGTCCCGGGGAGGATTTCTGGTTCACGCATCACCCCCATCACATCCTGAACACGCCGAACGCCGGCCGCTCCGGTATCGGCGCTTCCAGTGAGGCGGCCAGGGCCAAAGCGAGCACGTCGCGGGTCTGGGCGGGGTCGATCACGCCGTCGTCCCACAGGCGGGCGGTGGCGTGATAGGGGTTGCCCTCTTCCTCATATTTCTGGCGGACGGGCACCTTGAAGGCTTCGGCCTCCTCCGGCGTCCATGTCTCGGCGTCGCGGTGGACGGTCGCCAGCACGCTCGCCGCCTGCTCGCCGCCCATCACGCTGATCCGGCTGTTGGGCCAGGTGAAGAGGAAGCGCGGGGAATAGGCTCTTCCGCACATGCCGTAATTGCCCGCGCCAAAGCTGCCGCCGATCAGCACGGTGATCTTGGGCACGGTGGCGGTGGCGACGGCGGTGACGAGCTTGGCGCCATGCTTGGCGATGCCTTCGGACTCATATTTGCCGCCGACCATGAAGCCCGCGATGTTCTGGAGGAACAGCAGGGGAATGCGCCGCTGGCAGGCCAGCTCGATGAAATGCGCGCCCTTCTGCGCGCTCTCGGAAAAGAGCACGCCATTGTTCGCCAGGATCGCGACCGGCATGCCCCAGATATGGGCAAAGCCGCAGACCAGCGTGCTGCCATAGAGCGCCTTGAACTCGTGGAACTCCGACCCGTCGACGATGCGCGCGATCACCTCGTGCACGTCATAGGGCGCGCGCACATCCTCCGGCACGATGGCGTAGAGTTCTTCCGCCGCATATTTCGGCGGGTGCGGGTCCTTGAGCGGCAGGTCGTGGCGATGGCCGGGGCCAAGATGGCTGACGATGTCGCGCACCAGGGTCAGCGCATGCTCGTCATCCTCGGCGAGATGATCGGCAACGCCCGATTTCTGGGTGTGCAGCTCGCCCCCGCCCAGATCCTCGGCGCTGATGACCTCGCCGGTCGCGGCCTTCACCAGCGGCGGGCCGGCGAGGAAGATCGTGCCCTGGTTGCGCACGATCACCGTCTCGTCGCTCATCGCCGGGACATAGGCGCCGCCGGCCGTGCAACTGCCCATGACGCAGGCTACCTGCGGGATGCCCTTGGCGCTCATGTTCGCCTGGTTGAAGAAGATGCGGCCGAAATGTTCGCGGTCCGGAAACACCTCCGACTGGTGCGGCAGGTTGGCGCCGCCGGAATCGACCAGATAGATGCAGGGCAGGCGGTTCTGCTCGGCGATCTCCTGCGCCCGCAGATGCTTCTTGACCGTTATCGGGTAATAAGTGCCGCCCTTCACCGTCGCGTCATTGGCGACGATCATGCACTGGCGGCCGGAGACGCGGCCGATGGCGGTGATGATGCCCGCGCCCGGCACCTCGCGATGATACATGTCGCAGGCGGCGAGCTGGCCCACTTCGAGCAGCGGGGAGCCGGGATCGAGGAGCCGTTCGACCCGATCGCGGGGCAGCAGCTTGCCGCGGCTGGTGTGGCGGTCGCGCGACGCCTTGTTGCCGCCCAGCGCCGCCTCGGCCACCCTGGCGTGCAGCGCTTGCGCCAACGCCCGGTTATGGGCGGCGCGCGCCTTGGCTTCGGGACTTTCCAGGTCGATGGCGGTGGAAAGGACAGGTGCGCTCATCCGGCTGCCTCAATCTGTTCTCGGCCAGGCACAGGGGTGCCGGCCTCTTTCGTTTCTCCTGCGATTTAAACCCGCCGGAACATCGACGCAAATTGAAAGAATCGGGGCCAGGTGATAGACGCTGTCTATGATCGACCGATATATGCTGCGCTATTTCCTGGCGGTCTCGGAGCTCGGGAATTTCAGCCGCGCGGCCAAGCGCGTCAGCGTCACCCAGCCGACATTGTCGGCCGGCAT
>DATJLC010000010.1:0-12970 GCA_035490755.1 Sphingobium sp. | reverse complement strand
TTTCGGACATGGTCACTCCGCAGCTTCGGCAAAAAGCCTGGCGATCGCCGGCCGGTCGATCTTGGCCGACACGGTGCGTGGATAATCCTCGACGAACATCCATCGCGCCGGAATGTGGGTCTTCATGACATGCTCGCGCAGATGCTGCTCCAGCATCGCCGGGTCGATCCCGGTCTCGCCGGGCCGCAGGATGACCGCGGCCGCCGGAACCTGGCCGAGGCGCTTGTCCGCTATGCCGACCACGACCGCCTGCGAGATGGCCGGGTGGAGCTTGAGCGCCGTCTCGATCGTCTCCGGCAGGATCTTGAAGCCGCCCCGCACGATCGCGCCGTCGGCGCGGCCGCGATGGAACACGAAGCCGTCTCCGTCGATCACGCCGATGTCGGCGGTGCGGATCCAGTCGGGGCCGATGCGGGGGGAGACCACCTCCAGCAGCCCCTCCTCGCCGGGCGGCAGCTCGCCGCCCGTTTCAGGGTCCACGACCCGCAGCTTCGCGCCGGCGATCGGCCGGCCGACCGTGCCGAGCTTGGCCCTGCCGAACCTGGCATGGTCGTCCAGCGTCAGGGCCGTCACCGGGCCGCCGAACTCGGTGGCGCCATAGGACACGACGATGGGGATGCCATATTTGTCCTCGAACGCCCGCTGCACCTCCGGATCGAGCGGGGCGGCGCCCGCGCCCATCACCTTAAGGGACGCAAGGTCCTCTCGGGGGACATCGGCGTCGAGCAGAACCTGGAAGAAGGAGGTCGGAATGCCGGAATTGGGCGGGCGGTGCTTGACCACATAGTCGCGCCACGCCTCGATCGAAAAGCGGTCCAGCAGGATGGTGCGCTGTCCCTTGAGGATGGGGGGCACGATGGAATAGAGGCCGGAGATATTGCCGACCGGATAATAGAGCAGGAACGGCGGCGTCCTGCGCGACTCCTCCTCGTTCAGGAAGGGCAGGCGGTTCTCGCGCATGTGATGGCGGGCGAGGATGTCGTGGGCGATCGCGAACTGCTTGGGCGGCCCGGTCGTGCCGCTGGTGAAGACCTCGATCTGACGCTTTTCCGGCCCGGCGCGATCCGCCGCCGCGCTGGTAGCCTTTTCCAGGCCAGGAACGGCGGACGCGCGCATGCCGTCCAGCGCGATGGTCGCGATCCCTTGCGCGCGCAAGGGGGCGAGCACGTCCTCGGTCAGATCCTCGACCCCGCCGATCAGCGCGGCGGGCTTCAGGCGGTCGATGTCGCGGGCGATGCCCGCGGGCGACTGGAAGCCATAGATCATCTGGACATTGCGGGCGTGGGCGAGGAACGACAGCAGGGCGGCGATGGCCGACGGGCGGTTGCGCGGGATGAAGGCGACCGGGGCGTCCCCGCGGATGCCGCTTTCACCCAGCAGCCGGGCGATGTTGTCCGAGAGCGACCGGAGATCGCCCCAGCCGAGCCACTCGCCCTCGAACTCGATCGCGGGCCAGGCGGGGTTGCGGCCCAGCGCGTCCATCGCCAATTGCTGCAGACTGTCGGTCATCTCATTCTCTCTCCCAATGCCCCCATCTCCCGCTATCTGCCGTAGGGCGCCATATCTCCGTCATAGGCGATGCCGCCGGGCCAGAATTCCTTGCCGCTTATCTTGCGGAAAAAATGGACGGTGCGCGCGACCGATCCGGCCTTGGAGCGCGGCGCCATGGCGATGCCGCTGGGGCTGACGCCGCGCGCGCGGGCGCTGAAATCCTGGATGGTGAAGGCAAGATCGTCCGTCTGCTGGGCGCACATGACGAGCTCACCGCCGGGGCAATAGCGCACGGGCTCGATCTGCAGCGGCGACAGCCGGCCGCGCCGCATGGCGGCATGGCCCGGCACGCGGGTCACTTCGGGAATGTGCACATCGTCATACCAGGCATGATATTCCTTCTCCATGCCGGGGACGAAATTGGCCGGAATGATGAAGACGCCTGAGAAGGGCTTGTCCGGCTGATGGTTCGGACCGGAGATCCAGTCATAATACATGGCGTAGCTGTGGATCCGCTCGGTCTCCAGCCTGTCGTCGATCAGCCCGGCGTCGCGCGCCTCCGCGATCAGCGGGCCGAGGGCGGGCAGGTCGATCTTGGGATCGGGCAGGTCGAGGTCATAGACGCTCAGATAACGCCATGGCTGGGGGATGTCGGCCATGACCTGCTCTTCGGTCACTTCGAAGCGCGTGGCCGACCGGAAACCCCGCAGCCGCCGCAGCGCGTCATGGTGCTGGCCGTCGAACCAGAGGGCATATTCATCCTCCTTGCCCGCCGGGACATTATGGAGATGAATCGTCGTAAACAGTGCCATCCGGCATCCTCTGTGCGTTCTGTTCTGTTGACACCAGTTCACATTATTTACGTAAACAAGCCACTTTTGAACGGGCCTGTCACATTACGAAACGGTACGGTGCCGTTCCCACGAGGGTAAGGGAATCACTCTTTCATTGCAAGGCATGTTGGGGCGTGGGCCCGGAGAATCGAGAGCCCGTGCTTGACCTTCCTCGGCCTTTTCCTATAAAGAAACGATACGGTATCGTTCAGTAAGCTAATGTGGATTGGTCGATCCCGAGGTGATGGGACCGCGACGGCGTCCGCAAGCCGGGCAGGGTTGCGGCCTGGAAATGCAGGGCAGCGGATGTCGATGCGCTTCGGCGCGAGCTCCGCAGGACGGGCCTCGGGCCGACCAGAGAGGATGAAATGCGATGGGCAAATATGTGATGGTCGTTCAGTCCCAGGCCAAGGAAGGCCGTGATGATGAATTCAACGACTGGTACGACAGCACGCATTATCACGACATTTGCGCGATACCGGGCGTAAAGTCGGGGCGGCGCTTTGATGCGACACCGGTCGGCATGGGCGCGCCCGGCATGCGCTACCTCGCGATCTACGAGATCGAAACCGACGATCCCGCCTCCGTCATGGCCGAGATCGGCAAGCGCTCCGCAAGCGGATCGATGAAGGGCTGCGACGCGGTCGACGGCCCGTCGACGATCCTGTGGTTCTACAAGGATCGGCAGTCCGACAGTCAGTAACGCTCCGGAAACGGGAACTCAGGGGTGGGGGTCGCAATGGAAATCCGGGGGCACAGTGGGAATTTGACCATGCTCTACAATCTTCCTGCCTCCGTGGATGTCCGTCTGCTGAGAACCCGCACCGCCCTGGTGGGTGCGCTCCAAGAACTGCTCACCACCAAGTCCTTCGATCAGATCACAATCCGGGAAATCGCGGCCTCGGCCAAGGTCGGCTATGCCACTTATTATCGCCATTATGCGACCAAGGAAGCACTGCTGCACGATCTGGTCTGCGACCAGATCACCAAGCTGATCGATGTCGCGTTGCCGGTCGTGTTCGTCTCTTCCATGCGCGAATCCTGCCGGACCCTGTGCAATTTCGTGGCCGAGCAGAGGGCGCTCTGGAAGGCGCTGCTGACCGGCGCGGCGTCGGGCATATTGCGCGAGGAGTTCATGCGCCAGGTCAAGCGGCTCAAGGGGCGCTATACCGGCTATGCGGGCTGGCTGCCGCAAGACCTGCACCTGGCCTGCACGACGGGCGCCACGATTGACGTGCTCAACTGGTGGCTGTCGCAAAATCCGATGGTCCCCGTCGATGATGTGCTGGACCTGCTGGATTCGCTGATCTGCACCCTCTCGGTCACACGGGGCCAGCCGAACTGGCAGAGCGCGTGACGGGCTGCTGAAGGCTATATCTCATCTCCGGCAGGCGGTGCTTCGCGCTTCGCCTTGTCGAGAAATGGCAGCATCTCCTGAGGCCGCGCCTTGCCAGCGCGGCGCTTGAGAAATGCGGCAGCGGTTTCGACCACGCCGATCTTCTGTGCGATCGCAACGGCAATCCACTGGTTTAGCGATACGCCATCCTCCTTGGCAAGCCGCGCGGCGGCCTCCTTGACCGACGCCGGGAGCTTGAGCGGATAGGCTGCCTTGCTCATGACCGTAACTCCTTCAAAAATTCTCCGGGCCGCAAGACCCGCAGTCCAAACCTTGCCGCACCTTTGGCGAAATCGCGCACATTGTGCGTCACGAGCGCATCGGCGCGGCCATTGACGGCCGCCTCCAGCACCATCTCGTCATTGGGGTCCGAAAGCTGTGGACGCCACTGGAAGCTCACGTCGATCGGCTCGGAGGCGCTGGCAAGGGCGGCCAGGAATCGGTCTATGTCTTTCAGTCCCAGTCCATGCGCGAGGCGCTGCTCGGTCCGTTTTAGCACGGCCTCATATTCGAGGAACAGCGCGGGCGTGACCAAGGGCGTCAATCTGCCGTGCGCCGCCTCGCGCAGAACGGCATTGCTCCCGCCGGTCAAACTCCTCAACGCCGTAACGATTATATCGGTGTCGAGGACGACTCTTGGCATATTCAATAAGATATCACATCCTATAGGATATCACAATTGTCCCCCATCAAGGCTCGTTGAAATCGGCTGACCTTGGCCGCACCAGGCCTCGGGGTGTCGCGATGCCGAGATCCATGTGCGTTACAAGGCCGGGCCTCGCGTCGCAGACGGCGGGGATGAGATTGACGCCGTTCATCGCGGTCCAGACCAGGCCCCAATAGCCCTGGTCGCCTTGCGGATGCAGGCGGTTGGCCTCCAGCGTCAGTTGGATGGGCGGGTCGCCTTCGATGACGATGCGGTATTTGTTGCTGCCGCTGGCCCAGTCGGCGTCGATGTCGGCGCCCATCGTCCAGATGCTGTGATAAACCACGAGCGGATGGCCGTCGGCCCAGGCCGTCCACTCATAATGAAGCCCCCCCACGGTCCCCTGGCGCACGAGGCCGAAGGGCGCGGCGATGTCCCGCGTCGCCCGGGCGACCTCGAACTTGGTCGTCACCTTTTCGATCGACTTGCCCAGCCCCTCGACCACCATCGCCATCGACTGGACGAAGGCATGGACGGATTCGGGCGAGCGGCCGGGCTTGGCCAGCGCTTCGTCCGGATCCCAGCCTATGCCCATGGCGAGCGGCCAGGCGGCGTGCTTGTTGCTGAGGTCCACCGTCTCATGGACGTGGATGCAGTCGATCCGGCTCATCAGGCGGGTCAGGGTCAGCGGCAGCAGGTCGCCGGCAAAGCCGGGATGCACGCCGGTGCCGTGGAAGGAGGTGCCGCCGTCGCGGCAGGCGGCGTCGATCCGTTCGAGGTCCGCCTTGTAATGGTTTGTGGGGTACACATAGCAGACCGGCGAGACCACATTCTTGCCCGAGCGCAGCAGCCGGCAGATCATGTCGAGGTCCGGCTGGCGCGGGGCGTAATGGACGCAGTCGGCGTCGAGCGCGAGTATCGCCTCGGGATCATCCGTCGCGAACACGCCGGAACGCCTCGCGCCGGCCAGCTCGCCGGCATCCCTGCCGACCTTCTCCGGATTGGTGACGAGCACCCCGACGAGGTCGAAAACCGGATTGTCGATGAAATGACGGATCGCGATCCTGCCCACCGAGCCGGTCGCCCACTGGACCACCCGATATGTCTGTTTCGTCATTGAAATACCCTCTTTACGGCCCGGTGCCTTCAGCAAACTATGGGCGGTCGCAGGCTATGACGCAGCCGCGCAGCTCATAGCTCATCAGGCTTGAGTTCCACCCGATGGCGGGGGTCTTGACCATGCGCAAGCCGGGGACACGGAAAAGCCGGTCGAGGAATATGCGGCTTTCGGTCAGCGCAACCTGCGCGCCCGGGCAACGATGGCTGCCGTCGCCGAAGCTCATATAGGGACCACCGACCTTCATGCGGGCGGCGCGGTCGGGATCAAGGACATGGGGGTTCGGCCCTGTCACCGCCTCGTCGGTGTTTATCGCGCGCAGATCGATCGCATAGGTTGTCCCGTGCCTGATCTCGGCGGGGCCGTCGGCGGGCTGTTGGCCCTCCGCGCGACGGCGCAGGAAGGTCGCGACCGGTTCAAGCCGGAGGATTTCCTCGATGATCGCCATCTGCACGGCCTCGTCCCCGGACATGAAGCGTTGGCGCAGCAGGTCGTTGTCGAACAGGTGCCAGGCCGCCATGGTGATGAACTCCCGCGTCGTGGCCATGCCGGCGGTCGCATAGGTCATGCACTCGATGAGGATGGCCTTGTTCGAATATCCCTCGGCGAGAAGATGGGAGATGATGTCCTGCTCGTACATTGTCCTGCGCCGCTTGATGGCCGGCAGCACATCCTTGTGATAGAAGATCATGACGTTGATGCGGGCCAGGATGCTGGCCAGCAGCTTGCGGAACGGCGGCATGTCGTAGATGTCGGTCTGTCGGAGCACCGCGTCCAGGCGCCTGCACATGCCGGGGGCACGGCTGTCGTCCAGCCCGACAATTTCGCTGGCGACGACAACGGCGAGCCGCCAGGCGGCATCGTCGAGACGCAGCCGGCCCCTGCGGCGCAGTTCGCCGACCAACTCGTCCGCCATCGCCTCCATGACCGGACGATGGTGGTTGTGTATCGCCCTGGGGGTGAAGAAGCGCGCGATTGCGGCGCGCTTGCGGCGATGGTCCTCGCCGTCGAGGAAGAATACAGGCGCGTGCGCGGGGTCATCGACCATGACTTCGTTCGTGCCGAGACCCGCCTGCACCATGCCGGGACTGCGCAGGATATGGCGGCCAAGCTGATAATCGCGCACGTTGAACTCACCTGGGGACGACCTTGCGTATCGCTCGGCCATGCGCGCTGACTTGCGCTCGTCCGGTCCCGCCGGGGCTGCCATCCTCTCCGCATCCATCGCCGTTGTTCCCTGATCGATGTAGCTTATCGTTTCAGCCGATTATGCCGGCTGAAGGGCTCCGGTGGCAACGCTCCCGCGCCCAGCATGGCCAAACGAGACAGATGTCTACTTATTCCGCCTGGCGGTGATCGGGGGGCTCCGGGTGACGCAAATCAGGGACAAAGCAGGCCACGGCTGCCGCGACCACAGAGGGCTGTGGTGATAGACAATTGTATCGATTTGCAGGCTTTTGCTGGAATCCTGATGAAGCCGCAGTAGTCCCGCGCCAGCGCATGGTGACCAAGTGACCATGAGGGGGCTTATATTCGAGCCCGAGTTTTTCCGGGGAGGAAATTTAGGTGAATTTGCGAAATTTCAAGTCCGTTCTTTTGGTTTCGAGCGTGCTCGCCGCCATGCCCGTGGTTTCGGCCCAGGCCCAGGAAGGCGTTGATGCGACGATTGAAGATCCCAACGCGATCGTCGTGACAGCGCGGCGCGTCGAGGAACGCCTTCAGGATGTTCCGATCTCCATCTCCGTGTTCAACCAGGAGCAGCTGACCAGCCGCAACATCTCGAACGCCGCCGACCTCGCTCTGTACACGCCCTCGCTGTCGTCCAACGACAATTTCGGCAGCGACAATGCCCGCTTCCAGATTCGCGGTTTCGTGCAGGAACTGGACACCGCGCCTTCGGTCGGCATCTATTTCGCTGACGTCGTCGCGCCGCGCGGCGGCTCCTCTTCCGTTCCCGCCGGCGACGGCGCCGGTCCGGGCAACTTCTTCGACCTCCAGAACGTCCAGGTGCTGAAGGGTCCGCAGGGCACGCTGTTCGGCCGCAACACCACCGGCGGCGCGATCCTGCTGGTGCCGCAGAAGCCGACCGGCAAGTTCGAGGGCTATGTCGAGGGCTCGATCGGCAATTACAACATGCGCCGCGTGCAGGCGGTGCTGAACGTGCCGGTCATGGACACGCTGCGCGTCCGCTTCGGCCTTGACCGCCAGACCCGCGACGGCTGGATCAACAACCGGAGCGGCATCGGCCCGAGCGATCTCAACGACATCGATTACTGGGCGGGCCGTGTCAGCATCGTCGCCGACCTGACGCCGAACCTCGAAAACTATCTGATCGCCAGCTACAGCCATTCCGACACCAACGGCACCGACATGAAGCTGGTGGCCTGCGATCCGAATCCGGCCGACGCGCGGGTTCGCCCCTTTGCGGCGCTCGCATGCGGTCAGCTTAGCCGTCAGCCGACCGGCTTCTATGACGTGATGCAGCCGCTCACCAACCCGCATTCGACGACCGAGCGGTGGCAGCTGATCAATACGACGACCTGGCGGGTCAGCGACGATCTGACGATCAAGAACATCATCAGCTACGCGCAGTTCAAGCAGTCGATCTACCAGGATCTGTTCGGCACCGATTTCGTGGCGACCGACATCAATCCGGCCCTGACGAGCCTGGCGAACTTCCACTTCCCGCGCAACGCGGTGGGCTCGCTGAACGGGGACAATCTGACCAATCAGTCCACCTTCAGCGAGGAACTGCAGTTCCAGGGCAAGTCCTTTGACGGGCGGCTGACCTGGCAGGCGGGCGCCTATCTGGAAATCAGCGCGCCGCTGGCCAGCTATGGCACGCAGTCGCCGACGCTGCTGTCCTGCACCGACTATGCCACGCTGCAATGCTCCGATCCGCTGGCGCCCGTGTTCGGCCGCCCGGTCGGCAGCATCGGCCAGAACACGAACCGGGTCCGCTACAATGACGTCGCCGTGTTCAGCCAGGCCACCTATGAAGTGACCGACACGTTCAAGGTCACGGCCGGCTTCCGCTACACCTGGGATATCGCGCGGAACGAGGCGCGCCAGATCACCAATTCCGCGGTTCCGGCGCCGGGTGCCGGCGTGCTGACGTCTTCGTGCTCCTATGTCGCGCGGTCGGATGCGAACTGCGTCATCACCCCGCCGTTCCGCACCACGTCCGACGCCCCGACCTGGCTGATCGACCTTGTCTACACGCCGATCAACGATGTGATGCTGTACGCGAAATATGCCCGTGGCTATCGCGCAGCGGCGATCGCGGCGTCGGTGCCGGAGCCTTCGGTCAACTACATCAAGCCGGAGAAGGTGAACGTCTACGAAGTCGGCGCCAAGACGAGCTTTGGCGGCCCGATCCGTGGCACGTTCAACATCTCGGCCTTCTACAACGACTTCAGCAACCAGCAGCTCCAGGTGTCGTTCACGCCCAGGCAGCCGGGCCTGCCGAACTCGGCGTCGGCCATCAATGCCGGCCGGTCGGAGATCTATGGTGCGGAAGTCGAGGCGACGCTGAAGCCGTTCGAGGGCTTTACCCTGATGGGCAGCTACACCTGGCTGAAGACCAAGATCAAGGAAATCCCTGACTTCTCGGCCATCAACAACCCGCTGTACAACATCGTCCCGCAGTTCCGCGTCGGCGACCGGCTCGTTCTCTCTCCGGAGAACAAGTTCAGCATCACCGCCAACTATGTGCTGCCGCTCGATCCGAGCATCGGCCGGGTGTCGGTGGGTGGCACCTTCACGCACAGCGACAGCTTCCTGTCCAACTACAACTCCCGCTTCTCCACGGCGGCCAATCTGCGTCGCTACAGCACCCTGGACGCGACCAACCTGGTCAACCTGAATCTCAGCTGGAATTCGGTGCTGGATTCACCGGTTGACGTGTCGGCGTTCGTGACGAACCTTACCAAGGAGAAGTACTACACCTTCACGCCTGGCCTGGCTCTGGGGCTTCCCTTCGAGTCGGCCGCCATGGGCGAGCCGCGTACCTATGGCTTCCGCCTGCGGTATCGGTTCGGCAACTGAAGGCGCAATTGATGCCGGGGTCCCGCAAGGGACCCCGGCATGAAAATGCCGGTTGAAGAGGAGAGGATAGGGCTATGGGTATACTTGAAGGCAAGGTTGCAGTGATCACGGGCGCCGGGTCGGGCATGGGCAAGGCCTCCGCCAAGATCTTCGCGCGCGAAGGCGCCAAGCTCGTCATTTCCGACGTGAGCGGGGCCGAGGAGCAGACGGCCGCCGAGATCGGCGGTGACGTGGTGGCACGGCATTGCGACATTTCGCAGGAAGACCAGATCGCCGCGCTCGTCGACGAGGCCCTTTCCCGATATGGCCGGCTCGACGCGATGCTGAACGTCGCCGGCGTTTCCGGTGGCGGCCCCATCGAGCTGACCGAGCAGGACGCCTATGATTTCATCATGAACGTCAACCTGCGCGGCGTGTACTGGGGCACCAAGCACGCCATCAGGGCCATGAAGCTCGGCGGCGGCGGCACGATCATCAACTGGTCCTCGCTCGCCGGCATCGTTCCCTCGCTGGGCGCCAGCGTCTATTCGGCGTCCAAGGCGGCGGTGGCGCATCTCACCAAGTCGACGGCGGTCGAATGCGGCCCGGCCAATATCCGCGCCAATGCGATCTGCCCCGGCATGATCGCCACCGAAGGCATGGGCGCCATGGCCCTGAAGTACGACGCCACCAAGGCGACGCGCAATCCGCTGGGCCGCGCGGGCACTGCCGATGACGCGGGCGAACTTGCCGCTTTCCTCGCATCGGATCGCGCCAGCTACATCAACGGCGTGGTCATTCCGCTCGACGGCGGCTGGGGCATCAAGCTGGCCTGATCAGCCGGGCGACATACGCACAAAAAGGGCGGGGCATTTCCATGTCCCGCCCTTTTTGCGTCTGGTGATTGGGATGGCGCAGAGGGCGCGGAGATGGTGTGCCGGTGGTGCGCGCGAAGCGCGTGACGGAGGGGCCGAACGCTTTTCGCCAGGCAGGCCCCTCCGCCCCTTTGGGGCACCTCCCCGTTGCCGGGGAGGATTGTGTTTCGTCAGGCGTCCTCGTCGGACATCCAGTGGACGAAGCGCTGCAGCGGGTACATCGCGTCGTGCGGCGAGCCCAGCACGTGCTTGCGGGCCGAGCCCAATCGGACCACGCGCTGGGCGCCCGAGCGGGCCAGGGTGTCGCGCATCCGTGCCTTGGTTTCGGGCGGATAGATGCCGATGGTCTGGGTCGCGACGTTCACATAGCGGACCGCATCGTCGAGCGACTTGACGTGCACGACGTTGGAGGTCTTGCCGGTCGGGTGGAAGGAGACGGGCTCGTCGGTCAGGATGACCATGCCGCGACCGTCGCACTTGCCCCAGACCTTGTAGTCGTCGCCGCCCATGACCTGCATCATCTCGATCTCCTCGCGCAGGTCCGCCGGCAGCGGCGGCGCGACGGCCGAGGCATAATCGCGATCGACGCCGAGGCGTTCCTGCAGCTTGGCGCAGAACTTCTCGATGCCGGCCCGTTCGCCTTCCACGAAGATGAACCGGCTCGCGAGGCAGGCTTCCTGGTTGTAGATGGTGACGTCGGCGGCCGCCTGCTCGGCGATCTGCGCAATGACCTCATCCGATTCGAAGCCCTCCGGCCCGACCATGGAGATGGACGATTTGGGATCGAACGAGACCAGCTGCAGGCCGGGGCCGAGATAGCGGATGACATTGTCGATGGCGTCGCCGCCGCCCCATGCGACGATGCGGTCGAAATATTGCGGGCGATAGATTGTCCGCTCCAGGCTCTCGTCGCCGCCGCGCCAGTAGATCGCCGACATTGAGCGCACCACCGGATGGTTGGCGTCGATATCCGCCATGGTGCGCAGCACCGCGACGCAGGAGAAGGGGTCGCTGGACGGCATCTTGAACAGGTTGATCGCCTTCACTAGGGCGCCCTGGGCGATGGAGGAGACGCAGCCGGTCGGCGAGTTGCCGGCCAGCATGTGCACCAGGCGCGGCGGGCAGGCGCGGATCGCGCCGCGATTGCCCATGATGTCCGTCCGTTCGATCCAGCCGTCGAGCACGGCGGTATCGGCGAAGTTGGACTGAACGCTCGCCATCAGGAAATCGCCGTTGAGGAAATTTCCGGCCGAGTTGAACATGATCTCCACCACCCGGCGGGGCAGCGGATTGGTGACGACGACGCGCTCCAGCGCCTCCTGCAGATAGACATTGTCGTCCAGCCGCAGCCGCTTGCCGGTCTCGACGAGAAACTCGATGATCTCCGACAGCTTCACGTCATAGAGCGGCGGCGTCTCGGTCCGGGGCAGCGCCACCGCGTTGAGGTCGATGGCCGGCGTGCCGAAATCGGCGCCGCGATCGCGCGAACGATGACGGACCTCGTCGCCAAAGACGACCTGGCCGCGAATGAAATGCGGAACCGGGATGACCGACTCGGAAGCGGGCACGGTCGTTGCTGCATCTGTAACAAGGCTCATGATACACCTCTGACATAAGCGTCGACGGTTCCGGAGCAGGTGATCTTGTCACCGCCGGGCAGGTCGGCATAGCGGGTAATAGTGTCCCCGATGGACGGGCTGGGGCTGCCGCAGGCGCAGCGTTCATGGGTGATCGAGATCTTGTCGCCCGAGATCACACCGTTCCAGCGTCCGTCCAGGGAGATGTCGAAGAAGCCGGCGCGGCCTTCGACCTCGCCCTTGCCCGCGACCGGGATGAGATTGTCGCCATGCTCGTCCAGCAGCAGGCACATCAGCCATGGCGGCAGATGGTAGCGGCCAGCCTTGCAGCGCGGCATCGCGGTCGCGATTTCCTGCATGCTGTAGTTCTGGGCGATGCGCTCCGGCGCGAGGTTGAAGGTTTCGAACACATATTCGCGGTAGTTGGGCGGCAGCACCGCGCCCTTCAGGCCGCCGGCCGAGAAGAAGACGTTCTGCGGATTAAAGTCCTTGCCGCTGTAGCCCATGGCCCGGACGGCTTCCGCGACCTTGTAGATCGTGCCCCACATGCCCGACAGGTAAAGCGGGTCGTGGCGCGCAGCGATGATCGCCTCGGCGGTGATGCCGACAGCGTTCTCGACCGCGGCCGCGCGCTCCTTGGAGGTCGCCTCATAGGCCGCGATCTCGCCCGGCTGGGCGACGCCGTCGGCGATTCGCTTGCGCAGGGCGACCATGCCCGTGACGGCGCCAAGCGTGATCGGCGGCACCGGATAGGCGAAGGGCTCCACGCCCGGAATGTTGTACGCCGCCGTCATGGCATCGCGGGTGATCATGTTGCGCGGCACGGCGGGAATGGCGGCCATGCCGAACTGCCGGAACTGCTGGCGCGGCTCTACGCCGATGCCCCAGCTCACCGATACGATGGCGTTCTTCTTGGCCCATTCCATGTCCGCCACAGAGGCGTTGAGCATCGCCGACTTGCCGGTGGTGCCGCTGGAGCAGGAGAGATAATGGCCAGCGTCGGCGAGAC
>DATJLC010000009.1:0-2464 GCA_035490755.1 Sphingobium sp. | reverse complement strand
GACATAGGCGCCCGATCCGCGCCGCGAGATCAGCAGGCCGCGCGCCGCCAGCCGCGAATAGGCCTCGCGCACCACCGTGCGGCTGACTCCAAACGTCTCAGTGATCGCCTTTTCGGTCGGAAAGCGCGAGCCGGGGGGCATCTCCCCCTGTTCGATCTGCTGCTCGAATCGCTGGACCAGATCGTCCGCCAGCGACGCTGCCTTGGTAACCGCCATGGTGCGAGCGTTACCATCGCGGCGGAGGCGTTGGCTAGGGATCAAAGAGCGGCCGCTGATCGTCGACATGGCCCTGCCATGCCTCGCGCGTCCTGAATCGGGGCCGCCATCCCACGCCCCGCCGGCATGATAGACGGACGGCTTGCTCGGTTCGCCGCGCACCAGGATCAGGTAATTGTCGGCATGATCGGCATGCTGGTCGCCCGTGCGCAATTGCCGGTCCATACAGGGCCAGCGCACGCGCTTGCCCCAAGCGCCGATGCCGGAGGATGACGGCGGCTCGGCCTTCTCCGGCGCCCCGGAATTGATGCGGAAGGCGATCCGGCCATTCGCCCACAGCAGCTCGCCAACGATAGTCGGCGATCGTCACGGCGGCGCGCGCCTGTGAGCGCCCCCTCGCGATCAAGGCGATGGGAAGGGCGCGCCGCCGCATCACCAGCTCCACATCGTCCCATCCTCCAGCCGGTTCACCGGCAGATAGGCGCGGTCATAGGGATAGGTCTCGGCCAGCGTCTCGTCGATCTCCACGCCCAGCCCGGGCGTGTCGCCCGGATGCAGCATGCCCTCGGCGAAGCGCCACGCATGCGGGAACACCGCGTCGGTCTCGGGCGTGTGGCGCATATATTCCTGGACGCCGAAATTGGGGATGGCGAGCCCCAGGTGCAGCGCCGCGGCCATCGTGACGGGCGACAGGTCGGTCGCGCCGTGGCAGCCGGTGCGCACTTGGTAGAGATCGGCCAACGCGGCGATCTGGCGAAGGTGCGTGATGCCCCCGGCATGCACCACGGTCGCGCGGATATAGTCGATCAGCCGATTCTCGATCAGCGCCTTGCAGTCCCAGATCGAGCTGAAGATCTCGCCGACCGCCAATGGCGTCGTGGTGTGCTGGCGGATCAGGCGGAACGCTTCCTGGTCCTCGGCGGGGGTCGCGTCCTCCAGCCAGAAGGGACGGTAAGGCTCCAGATCCTTGCCCAGCCGCCCGGCCTCGATCGGGGTCAGCCGGTGGTGGATGTCGTGGAGCAGATGCACGTCCCAGCCCAGCGCGTCGCGCGCCGCCTTGAACAGCTCGGGCACCACGCGCAGATATTTGGACGTCGACCAGACATTCTCGGTCGGCAGCGCGGCGTCGGCAGGCTCGTAGAAATATTTGTCGCCCGACACGCCATAGGTGGAGGGCAGCCCGGGCACGCCGCATTGCAGGCGAATCGCCTTGTAGCCCTGGCGCTGATAATCGAGCGCGGCCTCGACCGTCGCCTCGATATCCGCGCCATTGGCATGGCCATAGGCCATGCACCCCTCGCGTGCCGCGCCGCCGAGAAGCTGATAGACGGGCAGCCCGGCAAGCTTTCCCTTGATGTCCCACAGCGCCATGTCGACCGCGGCGATCGCGGTCATCGTCACCGGCCCGCGCCGCCAATAGGCGCCCTTGTACAGATACTGCCAGATATCCTCGATGCGGTGCGCGTCACGCCCGATCAGGCAGGGGACGACATGCTCGGACAGATAGGCCGCCACCGCCAGCTCGCGCCCGTTCAGCGTCGCGTCGCCGACCCCGGTGGTGCCGTCGTCGCATTCGATCTTCAGCGTCACGAAATTGCGCCCGGGGCAGGTCACGATCACCCGGGCGGACATGATCTTCGGCATTCGATCCTCTTCGCTCTACAGGAGAGTTGTGTGACAACAATTATTGACACTCGCGGCAAAAGGAAAGCGAAATGTCAACGGTGTCACACGCAAAGCGGCAACAAATGGCGCCGGGAGGTGGATTATGAAGTGGAGCGAGGCCGCGGCGGCTGAGGCGCTTGGCCCAGCATTTCAGAGCTCTGCTTCACGCAAATGTCGAAATATGCCGGCAGCTGCCGGTTCTGCCGGGCGCCGTACGGCGCCACAGTCGTTATTTTGCAGTAGACGCAATCGTACCCCTATTTACGCCTGAAAGAAAAATACCACACCTCGTGCCCCTGCCGCCGCGCCTTGCGCTCATAGCGGGTCTCGGGCCAGTCCTCGGGCCGGGTCAGGAAATCGGCCGGAGTCCTCGCCTGCCACTCGAAGTCGCGGCGCTGGTTCATCACCATCATCGCCCAGCGGCAATAGGTCGGGTCGTCGGTGCCGAGGCGAAACTCGCCCCCGGGCCTGAGCTTCGCCGCGATCAGGTCGAGCGGCCCGTGATTGACCATCCGCCGCTTGGCGTGCCGCGCCTTGGGCCACGGATCGGGATGGAGCAGATAGACCCGATCGAGGCTGGCGT
>DATJLC010000008.1:0-5941 GCA_035490755.1 Sphingobium sp. | reverse complement strand
CCGGTGCCGCCAAAGGGCATCTGCGCCTCGTCATGCACGGTCGGCCCGTTGACATGGCAGATGCCGGACTGGATGCGCCGCGCGATGGTCAGGCCGCGGGCGATGTCCTTTGTGAACACGGCGGCCGAGAGGCCATATTGCGTGTCGTTCGCCAGGGCGACCGCATGCTCCGCATCGCGCGCGCGGATCATGGCGACGACGGGGCCGAAGCTTTCATCGCGATAGAGGTTCATGGCCGCGGTGACGCCGTCGACCACGGTCGCGGGCATCAGCACCGTCTCGCTTGTGCCGCCCGCGATGATCGTCGCGCCCTTGGCCGCCGCATCCGCGATCAGCGCGTTGACATGGGTGACGGTCTTCTGGTCGACCACCGCGCCCAGCGGGGTGGCGCCCTCGCGCGGGTCGCCGGTGGCCATGGAGCGCGCCTTGGCCGCGAACTTCTGTGCAAAGGCATCGGCCACCGCATCGACCACGATGATCCGCTCGGTCGACATGCAGATCTGGCCCTGGTTCATGAACGCGCCGAACGCCGCCGCCTTCACCGCCTCATCCAGATCGGCATCCTCCAGCACGATCAGCGGCGCCTTGCCGCCCAGTTCCAGCAGGCAGGGCTTCAGATGCTCGGCCGCGCGCCGGGCGATGATCCGGCCGACATGGGTCGAGCCGGTGAAGTTGATGCGCTTGACCTCCGGCGCATCGATCAGCGCGCCGACCACTTCGGCCGCATCCTCCGGCGCATTGGTGACGATATTGACCAGGCCTTCGGGAAAGCCCGCCTCGGCAAAGGCCTCGACGATCAGCATGTGGGTGCGCGGGCAGGTCTCGCTCGCCTTGAGGATCACCGCATTGCCGCAGGCCAGCGGCACCGCGATCGCCCGCACCCCCAATATGATCGGCGCGTTCCACGGCGCGATGCCCAGGATCACGCCGACCGGCTCCTTCAGCGCCATGGCCAGGCAGCCCGGCTTGTCCGACGGGATCACCTCGCCCGCAATCTGCGTGGTCAGGGCCGCCGCCTCGCGCACCATCGAAGCGGCCAGGCCGAGGTTGAACAAGGCCCAGCCTTTGGTCGATCCCGTCTCGGCCATCATCGCCTCGACAAAGGCGTCGGCCCGCGCCTCCAGCGCCGAAGCCGCCTTCATCAGCACGCCGCGCCGCGCATTGGGCCCCTGCGCCGCCCAGGCCGGAAATGCCGCGGCGGCACGTGCGGCGATGCCCTGAACATCAGAGGTCTTCATCGCCAGGGCATGGGATGCAGCCTCGCCGGTCAGCGGATTGATGCGTGAGAATTTCAATGCTGCTCTCCCGAATATCTGGCTATACGATATGACATTTTGGTCATTGAGCCCCTTGAACCTATCAATCGATATTGTTATATGCAATAACATATAGCCACTACCCAGGAAGAATGTCGTGACCAGCCACCGCACCGAAGAGGATACCGTCGCCTACACCGTCCGGGACGGCATTGCATGGGTCAGGTTCAACCGACCGGAGAAGCGCAACTGCATGAGCCCGGCGCTCAACCGCCAGATGCTGCGCGTGCTCGATGAGCTGGAATTTCGCGACGACGTCGGCGTGCTCGTCCTCACCGGGGAGGGCAGTGCCTGGTCCGCGGGCATGGACCTCAAGGAATATTTCCGCGACACCGAGGCCCAGGGACTGAAGGCGATCCGCCAGTCCCAGCGCGAGGCCTATGGCTGGTGGGAACGGCTGCGCTCGTATCAGAAAGTCACCATCGCCATGGTCAACGGCTGGTGCTTCGGCGGCGGCTACGGGCCGCTCTATGCGTGTGACCTGGCATTTTGCTCTGACGATGCGCAGTTCGGCCTTTCGGAGATCAACTGGGGCATTTTGCCTGGCGGCGGCGCGACCAAGGTCGCAACAGACCTCATGCCGATGCGCAAGGCGATGTATCACGCTCTGCTCGGCGAGAACCTGACCGGCAAGGAAGCCGAGGCGCAGGGCCTCGTGAACGAATCCGTTCCGGCCGGCGCGTTGGAGGCTCGCGTGTCCGAGGTCGCCCAGAAGCTCCTGCGCAAGAACTGGGCCACGCTCAAGGCCACCAAGGACGCCGTGCGCCGGGTGCGCGAAATGACCTATGACAATGCGGAGGACTATCTGATCCGCGCACAGGAGGCGCTGAACTTCCACGACCGGTCCGACGGGCGGCACGAGGGCATGCGCCAGTTCCTCGACGAAAAGAGCTATAAGCCCGGCCTCGGCGAGTACGACAAGGAACGGCAGATCTGATCGGCAGCGAGCCCCCGATGAGCATGACGATCCGTATGGATGCGGTTGCCACCTATGCCCTGTCCACGCCAGGCAGGCAGGCAATCGTCGATCTCGCGACCGACCGCGCGTGGACCTATGCGGCGTTGCACAATGCAATCGACAGGCTGGCGGCATGGCTGGTGGGTCAGTTCGGCCCCGCCAGTGGCCTGCGCGCGGCAGTGCTTTCGCACAACTGCGTGGAAATGGTCATCCTCCAGTTCGCCTGCGAGCGCGCCGGCCTGATCTTCGTGCCGTTGAACTGGCGCCTGGCCGCCGCCGAGCTCGACGCCCTGACCCGTGATGCCGAGCCTGCGGTCCTCTTTCACGAGGCTGATGTCGCCCCGCCCTCCTGCGTCCCCGCGTGCCTAGCCATCGAGGCGCTGCTGACGCTGGGCAATGCGGGTGCCCGGCCACCGGAGGGAGCACGGCGCGCCTTCGCCGATACCGCGACCTTGCTCTATACCTCCGGCACAAGCGGCAAGCCAAAGGGGGTCATGCTCTCGCAGGAGAACATCTTCTGGGGATGCGCCAACTTCATCTACGGCAATGACCTGACGATGCACAGCGTCTCTCTCTGCGACATGCCGCTTTTCCATACCGCCGGCCTCAACGCCGCCGCCCGCGCTCCGCTCCAGGCCGGCGGGTGCGTGCTCATCGCCCGGGGTTTCGATCCAGAACAGACGCTGGCGCGGCTGAGCGACCCGGCGCTCGGCGTCACACATTATTTCTCGGTTCCGCAAATGGCGACGACCCTGTGGAACCAGCCCGGCTTCGATCCCGCGCGCCTGCATGGGCTGGTGGCGTGGGCGATCGGCGGGGCGCCCAATCCCCGGGCACAATCGGAGCGTTTCGTCAATGCCGGCATCCGCATCGCTGACGGCTTTGGCATGTCAGAGACTGGTTCGAACTTCGGCATGCCCCCCCATGATCTGTCGGTCCTCCTCGCCAAGGCGGGTAGCTGCGGCCTGCCCTTCATGACCGTCGAGGCCCGGATCGTGGACGCCCAGGGCCATGATCTGTCAGATGGGGAAATAGGCGAACTGTGGCTGCGCGGCCCTTGCATCGCCAGCGGCTACTGGAAGCAGCCCGAGGCAACGGCCAGGGCCTTCCGCGATGGCTGGTTCATCACCGGCGACACCGCGCGTCGGGATGAAGACGGCTTTTGCTACATTGTCGATCGCAAGAAGGACATGTACATCTCCGGGGGCGAGAACGTGTATCCCGCCGAAGTCGAAGCGGTGATCGCCGAATTGTCCGACGTGAGCGAGTGCGCGATTGTCGGCATTCCCGATGCCCGCTGGGGCGAAGTGGGCCGCGCCTATATCATTGCCGTCGCCGGCCGGACCATAACGGTGGAGGCGGTGCTTGCCCACTGCAATGCGCGCCTGGCTCGTTTCAAGGTGCCGAAGTCGGTCGTGCTGACCGATGCCATTCCGCGCACCGCGTCCGGCAAGGTCCAGAAGCATCTCCTGAAGGCGCAGGCATTGGCCGAACTCGATCAGTCCGCCTGAACCATACCGGTCCCGCCCGCCCGCGACTCAATGCTGCGGGGCCGGCGAGATCCTGAGCATCGCGAGCGCCGCGATCGCCAGCAGCGATCCAGCCCCCATCACGACCGACACTATGCCCAGGCCCAATCCAGCCTGGAACAGATAGCCGGCGGCCACCGGCGCCAGCGCGGAACCACCGCGTCCGATCCCTATGGCAAAGCCGGTGCCGGTTGCACGGACATGGGTGGGAAAGACTCGCGCGAACAGCGAATAGAGACCGACGATCGCGGAATTGGTGAAGAAGCCGGCGCAGCCCACCGCCACCACCAGCGAGTCCAGACTCCGGGCGGACAGGCCGAACCAGACGATCATGACAAAGGATCCGGCAAGGGCCGCCATGGTCAGCGGCTTCAGGCCCAGCCGCAGCGCCATCAACCCGAACAAGGCGCCGCCCGACGCGCCACCCACATTCGCCCAGGTCAGCACGCCGGCGGCCGTACTCGGATCAAAGCCCATGTCGGCCACGATCTTCGGCACCCATTTGAGGACATAGTAGAAGCTGATGATATGGGCGAAATAGGCGCTCGTCATCAGCATGGTGGTGGCGATGAGCCCTGGCCGCAATATGTCTGCAACCGATTGCCCGGCGTCTTGCGAGATACGGCTCAAGGCGTTGATTGGCCGCCCGTGCCCGAAGCGGGAAAGCGTCCCGTTTATGCGGTCCAGCGCACCCCGGGGCTGCTGCCGTTCGAGATAGGCTACCGTTTCCGGAACCAGGAACCACACCAGCGGAATGAAACAGGCCGTGGCGATGGCGCCGAACTGGAATATGTCCCGCCATCCCCCATCGATCAGCAGCGTCTGCACGACCAGCCCGCCAAGAATGCCGCCCACCGGATAGCCGATCACCATCAGCGCCATGGCCAGGCTGCGCCAGCGGTCGTTGGCGCATTCGGCGGCGGCGGCATTGAGCGCGGCAAGCATTCCGCCAATGCCAAGCCCGGTGAGCAGCCGCCATCCCAGCAGGTCGCCGATGCCGGCCGCATGCCCCGCACCCCACATGCCGATCGTCATGGCGACAAGACTGCCCAGGATGGTCGGGCGGCGGCCAATGCGATCGGCGACGCCGCCCAGGACCAGCGAGCCGATCGCCATGCCCATCAGCTCCATCGACAGGATCCATCCGAGCACCGCCCTGTCGATGCCCCAATCCCTGGCGATGCCGGGAGAGGCAAAGCTGATCGACAACACGTCGAAGCCATCGAGCGCGTTGAGGCCGACCGTCACGCCGATCGCAACCCATTGACCCATTCCCATACGGCCGGACTGAATGACCTCGGCGCCGCTGCTGGCAGTCATGTTCCCCCCTCGCTCTTGTTCCGACTATTGTTCGTGAAGCCGTGACAGCAATTCGATGAGCTTTCTCACCTCCGCCGCCGTATAGCGGGACTTCAGCCAATCCTCGTGTTCGCGGACCGCATTCTTGGAAACTACGAGCGCCGCGCGGCCTTCGTCGGTCAGGTTCAGCGTCTGCTTGCGGCCATCCAGCTCGGACTTGCCGCGCTCCAGATAGCCGCGCTCCTCCAGGCGGTTCACGATCGCCATGGTTGTCGCGCGGTCCATCCGCATGCGCGCGGCCAGGCCGGTCTGGGCGATGCCCGGATGATCGTCGACCAGCCACAGCACCGAAACCTGCTTCTGGGTCAGGCCCAGGTCGGCGAAGGTTTCCATGAAATGGCGGTAGACCGCGCCATGCGCTAGCCGGATGTGAAATCCGACAATGTCCCTAATCGCGCCAATGTCCTCGGCCCCCTCGCGGGGAGGCGTGGTGATGGCCAGCGATTCCCGGGCACGCTTCTTCTTTTCTCCCATGCACAAACGTTAGTAGAACATACCAAGTCTGTCGAGGGGCAGACGCCGCCAGGATCGCACTGGCACCGGCCACGCGCTCGTGGCTGGAAGCTTGCGGCAAACCGCGCCATAAGCGTCCCACATGTCTGGGGGATGGAATGCAGCAAGCCTATGTGATGACGTTGTCGTGCCGGGATGCGCCGGGGCTGGTGGCGGCGGTGACGACGCAGCTTGCCGCGATCGGCGGCAATATCCGCGAATCGCAGCAGTTCAACGCGCTTGATTCGGGCCGCTTCTTCATGCGGATCGGCTTTGACTGCCCGGAC
>DATJLC010000007.1:0-3295 GCA_035490755.1 Sphingobium sp. | reverse complement strand
CCGCCAGCCTGCAGGAATCGCTCGAGGCGGCGGCATCGGCATGGGCCGCCAAGGGACATCCGAAACCGCTGCTGTCCTTCGCGGCGTCCTCGGCGCTCGCCCGGCAGGTCGAGGCCGGCGCCCCCGCCGACCTGTTCCTCTCCGCCGATGAAGCCTGGATGGACTATCTGGCGGACAGGCGCCTGATCGTGCCCGCGAGCCGCGCCTCCCTGCTGCACAACCGTCTGGTGCTGATTGCGCCGCTGACAAGCAAGGTCAGGTTGACGGCGACACCCCGGTTTCCGCTGGCGCGTGCGCTGGGCCGTGGGCGGCTTGCCATTGCCGATCCGGACAGCGTGCCGGCCGGTCGCTATGGCAAGGCGGCGCTGGAGAGGCTGGGCGCATGGGCAAGCGTATCGGACCGGCTTGCGCGGGCCGAGAATGTGCGCGCAGCCCTGGCGCTGGTCGAGCGCGGCGAGGCGCCGCTCGGCATCGTCTATGCAACGGATGCGAAGGCTTCCGCCAAGGTCAGGGGGGTCGCGACCTTCCCCGCCGGCAGCCATTCGCCGATCAGCTATCCGCTGGCGCGCCTGCGGACTTCGACCAGTGCCGATGCCGAGCCATTCCGCCGATTCCTGCTGAGCCGCGAAGCAAAGGCGATCTTCGCGCGCTACGGCTTCCTGGTGCGATAATATCGATGCAATCGCATGACGTAATCTTGATGGCTCGTCACCCTGAACTTGTTTCAGGGTCCATGTCTCCTCGCGCGCCGCACCTCCAAGTGGAGGAAGAGCGGAAGGCGGGATGGATGCTGAAACAAGTTCAGCATGACGACCGGGGCATTAAGCCATGCTGACCGCCGACGAATGGGGCATTGTCGCCTTGTCGCTGAAGGTCGGCGGCGTTGCCATGCTGGCGACCTTGCCGGTCGCCTTCCTGCTGGCCTGGGTTCTGGCGCGGGCGCGCTTTCCCGGCCGGTTCCTGCTCGACGGGCTGGTCTATCTGCCGCTCGTCCTGCCGCCCGTGGTGACGGGCTGGCTGCTGCTGCTCGCCTTCGGCAATAATGGCCCGGTCGGCCGTTTCCTGCTGGCGACGACCGGCATCAGCTTCATGTTCCGCTGGACCGGCGCGGCATTGGCATCCGCCGTCATGGCCCTGCCGCTCATGGTGCGGGCGATCCGGCTTTCCATAGAGGCGATCGACCGGCGACTGGAGGGTGCGGCGCGGACCTTGGGCGCATCGCCGGCGCATGTCTTCCTGACCGTCAGCCTGCCGCTCTGCCTGCCCGGCATATTAGCCGCCGTGGTGCTGGGCTTCGCGCGATCGATCGGCGAGTTCGGCGCGACCATCACCTTCGTCTCCAACATCCCCGGCGAGACGCGCACCATCCCCATCGCCATCTATGCCGCGCTCCAGACGCCCGGCGCGGATCACGTGGTCACGCGCCTCGCCGTCGTCGCGGTCATTCTCTCGCTCGGCGCCGTCATCCTTTCCGAATATATCGCCCGCCGGAGCCGGCCGGAGGACAAGGCCGGTCATGTCCTTTGAGGTCGATGTCAGCCGCCGGATGGGCGATGTCACCGTCGCCGCCCGGTTCGACGCCGGCGAAGGCATAACCGCGCTGTTCGGCCCATCGGGCGCGGGCAAGTCGACCATCCTCAACATGGTGGCGGGCCTCGTCCGGCCCGACGCCGGGCGCATCGCGGTCAACGGCACGGTCCTGTTCGACAGCGCGCGCGGGATCGACCTGCCGCCCGAGCGCCGCCGCCTTGGCTATGTCTTTCAGGACGGGCGGCTGTTCCCGCACCGACGGGTGCGTGGCAATCTGCTCTACGGCTATCATCTGGCCCCGCCCGATGCCCGCTGGATGCGCCTGGAGGACGCCGCCGCCTTTCTGGGGATCGGCCATCTCCTCGACCGCTGGCCCCGCTCCCTCTCGGGCGGCGAGGCGCAGCGGGTCGCCATCGGCCGCGCCCTTCTCAGCGGCCCGCGCTTCCTCCTGATGGACGAGCCGCTCTCCTCGCTCGACGCGCCGCGCCGCGACGGCATCATGACCGTGATCGAGCGGATCAGGACGGAACTCGGCCTGCCGATATTATATGTCAGCCACGACGCGGCGGAGATCGAGCGGCTTGCGACGACCGTGATCCCCATCGGCGGCTGACCGGCACGTTGGCGATCGGTTAGGGCTTTGGCGCTAGAGGGACCGCATGACCATGGCGTATCAGGCTGATCTCGCAGGCGCGCACTGGGCGATCGACGCCCGCGGCCTTGTCAAGGATTTCGACGGCTTCCGGGCCGTTGACGGTGTCGACCTCCGGGTCCGTGCGGGCAGCATCTTCGGCATTCTGGGGCCCAATGGCGCGGGCAAAACGACGACGCTGCGCATGCTGCTGGGCATCATCGCACCCGATGGCGGGCATTGCAGCCTGCTCGGCGCCGACCGGCCGCTCGCCGCCGCCCATGCGGTCGGCTATTTGCCCGAGGAGCGCGGCCTTTATCCGTCGATGAAGGCGGTGGAAGCGATCGCCTTCATGGGCGCGCTGCGCGGTCTTCCGCTGGGCGAGGCGCGCAAGCGGGCACGCAGGCTGATGGAGGAACATAGCCTCGGTTTTGCCATGAACCGACAGATCCGTGCCTTGTCGAAGGGCATGGCGCAGACCGTCCAGTTGCTGGGCACCATCGTCCACGAACCGCGGCTGATCATCCTCGACGAGCCCTTTTCCGGGCTCGACGCCCTCAACCAGGAGAAGCTGGAACGGATGATCCGCGCCCAGGCCGACCGGGGCGTCACCGTCATCTTCTCGACCCATGTCATCGCCCATGCGGAACGGCTGTGCGAGGAAATCGCGATCATCGCCGGCGGCAAGGTGCCCTTTGCCGGCCCGGTCGAGACGGCCCGCAATCGCCTGCGCCCCCAGGTGCGCCTGGAGACCCGCGCGAGCGACGGGCCCTGGCGCAAGGCCCTGCCACCCGGCACGACAGCGCAGGGGCGCTTCTGGCACTTTACCCTGCCGGAGAATGGGATCGAGCCGTTGCTGAAGGCCCTGATCGAAGGTGGGGCCGGCATCCTCTCCCTCTCGATCGAGCGGCCCGGCCTGCATGATGCCTTTGTCGCCATCGCCGGGGAGGCCGCCGCCGCCGACTTGGCCCGGCAGAAGGAGGAGAGCGAGCGATGAACGAGACACTGCGCGCCGCCCTGGTCATCGCCCGGCGCGACTTCACCGCCCTCATTACGTCGAAGGCGTTCATCTTCTTCCTGATCGGGCCGCTGCTGATGTTCGGCGTCGCCGTGGTGGCGAGCGGGCTGGGCAGC
>DATJLC010000006.1:0-10337 GCA_035490755.1 Sphingobium sp. | reverse complement strand
CGAGACGGCCAATTACGCACATGTCTTCCTGCCCGGCTCCACCTTCCTGGAAAAGGACGGCACCTTCACCAATGCCGAGCGCCGCATTCAGCGCGTGCGCAAGGTGATGGAACCGCTCAACGGCATGGCCGACTGGGAGGTAACGCAGGCGCTGGCCCAGGCCATGGGCCTCGGCTGGAACTATGGCCATCCATCAGACATCATGGACGAGATCGCGGCGCTCACCCCGAGTTTTGCAGGCGTCAGCTATGACCGGCTGGAGGAGGCCGGCTCGCTGCAATGGCCCGCCAATGAGAGCACGCCAGACGGCACGCCCATCATGCACATCGGCGGCTTCGTGCGCGGCAAGGGCAAGTTCGTCATCACCGACTATGTCCCGACCGACGAGAAGACCGGCCCGCGCTTTCCGCTGCTCCTCACCACCGGGCGCATCCTCAGCCAGTATAATGTTGGCGCCCAGACCCGGCGCACCGCCAACAGCATCTGGCATGAGGAAGACGTGCTGGAAATCCATCCCGTCGATGCGGAGGACCGGGGCATAAGGGAGGGCGACTGGGTACGCCTGGCCAGCCGCGCCGGCGAGACCAGCCTGCGTGCGTGCATCACCGATCGGGTCGCGCCAGGCGTCGTCTACACCACCTTCCACCACCCCGACACCCAGGCCAATGTCGTGACCACGGATTTCAGCGACTGGGCGACCAATTGCCCCGAATACAAGGTGACCGCGGTGCAGGTGGCACCCTCCAACGGCCCCAGCGAATGGCAGAGTGAGCAGCTTGACCGGACCACACGCAGCCGCCGCATCGTCCGTGCGGAAGCAGCCGAATGACGGACAGCCTCGATACGCTCGTGCGCATGGCAAACCAGATCGCGGCCAATCTGGCGCATGAGCCGGACCCGGCTGCGGCGACTGCCGAGCATATCCGCAGCTTCTGGGCCCCGCGCATGCGCCAGATGATCCTGTCAGCCCGGACGGAACCGCTGTCGCCGGCGGCAAAGGCCGCGATCGACCGCCTGCGCGGATCATGACGGACCGACAGCCGTCGGCGTGCCATGACTTCACGGAAGTGATGGCCGATGGGCCGGAACGCCGCACCGAAAGACAAGTCGCGGTCGAGACGCCGGTCGCGCTCGAAATCAACGGCTTCGGCTATGCCGTGCTGATGGCCAGCCCCGCCGACCTGGACGACCTCGCCACCGGCTTCGCACTGACCGAAGGGCTGATCGACGGCGCGGCGGACATCAGCGCCATCGACCGGCACGATGCCCAGGAGGGCGTGATCCTCCGCCTCGCCATCGCACCGCATCTGGCCGGGCGCCTCGGCGAGCGGGTACGCCCGCGCCTGTCCGATTCCTCGTGCGGCCTGTGCGGCCTCGAAAATCTTCAGCAGGTCATGCGGCCGCTGCCGCCCGTCAAGGAGCCCTGCCTCGCGAACGCCGCCGCTGTTTTCCGGGCGCGCGCCGACCTTGCCGATGCCCAGCCCCTCAACCGGGCGACCGGCGCGGTCCATGCCGCCGCGCTGGCATCAGCGGATGGCGTGGTCCGGCTGGTGCGGGAGGATGTCGGCCGGCACAATGCCCTCGACAAGCTGATCGGCGCGATGCTGCGTCAGGGCGTCGACTGGGACGGCGGCTTTGCGCTGCTATCCTCGCGTTGCTCGTTCGAACTGGTCGAAAAGGCCGTCACCGCCGGCTGCCCGATGCTCGTCACCATCTCCGCCCCGACCAGCCTGGCGATCAGCCGCGCCGCCGACGCCGGACTGCGGCTCGTCACGCTGGCGCGGCAGGATTCAATGCTCAGCTTGCCGTAGAGCAAGAGCACTTAAAGTGTGACTTTAGGTATACCCCGTTCGTCCTGAGTAGCCACTGAGCCTGTCGAAGTGGCGTATCGAAGGACCGAAACTTGGCGCGGATGCTTCGATACGGGTCTTCGACGGGCCTGTCCTGAGCGCCTGCCTTGGCAGGCAGTCGAAGGGCTCAGCCCCTACTCAGCACGAACGGGGGTGTATAAGGAAATCACTCCGGTCAGCGCGCCGCCTCCAGCTGCCGTTCCAGCTCGCCCAGGACACGATAGCAATCGAGCACCTGCCCGACCGAGCTGTTGGGTTCCCGCCCCTCGCGGATCGCGGCGACGAACTCGCGGTCCTGCAACTCGATGCCGTTCATCGACACGTCGACCTTGCTGACGTCGATCGGCTCGTCCTTGCCCGTCACGAGGTCGTCATAGCGCGCGATATAGGTGCCGGTGTCGCCGATATAGCGGAAGAAGGTGCCAAGCGGGCCATCATTGTTGAACGACAGCGACAGGGTGCAGATGGCGCCCGTCTCGCTCTTCAGCTGGATCGACATGTCCATGGCGATGCCAAGCTCGGGATGATGCGGCCCCTCGATCGCATTGGCCTGCACGATCTTGCCGGCCTGATAGGCGAACAGATCGACCGTGTGCGCCGCGTGGTGCCAGAGCAGATGGTCCGTCCAGCTGCGCGGCTCGCCCTTGGCGTTCATGTTCTTGCGCCGAAAGAAATAGGTCTGAACGTCCATCTGCTGGATCTGGAATTGGCCGGCGGTGATGCGCTGGCGGACCCACTGATGCGAGGGGTTGAAGCGGCGGGTATGCCCCACCATACAGGTCAGCCCCGTCTCCTGCTGCTTCGCCAGCACCGCCTGGGAAGCGCCCCAGCTGTCGGCGAGCGGAATTTCGACCTGCACATGCTTGCCCGCCTCCATGCAGGCGATGGCCTGCGCGGCGTGCATCTGGGTCGGCGTGCAGAGGATCACGGCATCCACATCGGGGCGGGCCAGGGCTTCCTCGAGTTCGGTGCCCGAATGGCGCGCGCCATATTTCTCGGCGACTGCCGCCGCCTGCTCCGCCCTGCGGCTGATGACGGATGCGATCTCGACGCCGTCTATAATCTTGAGGGCGTCGAGGTGCTTCTCACCAAATGCGCCAGCACCAACCAGGGCAATTCTCATGGTCAACTCCTTGTATCTCGATGCTTGGCGCCGCTGCGCAAGCTTTTCAGTGCCCCGTCCGCAACGGCCAGAAATTTCTGGTTGGCCTCGCGAACGCCTTCAACCGAAGCCCGATAGACGGGATCGTCGCTGTTGATATGGACGACGGGCCAGTCGGCCTGATGCAGGGCCACCTTGTGCCGCATCTGGACGAGGCACTCGCGAAACAGCGCCGACGTTCCGGCATCCAGTCCCGCGCCCGCCAACTCGTTGGACAGGTCGCCCATCTGTGAGAGCAGCGCTTGCAACTCCCGTCTCAGCCCCACGAACTCACGCTTCCAGCTGTCATCGCCTTTGAAAGGCGCCTTCGCCATGCGCAGATGGAGCTTGTTATACTCGTCAATTGTGCGTTCCAGCCGATCCGCCACGTCCATGACTTGCCTCCCTGAACGGAACCGCCGATTGCGAGCCTATTCGACTGGCTCAAGAACGATATGACCGACGGCCGTGTTTGATGCGGGCACATGATAATGCCGGTGCAATTGCCGGGTGGATTTGCCCAGAGCGCCCCGCATTATCAACCACATAACCATCTCTATGCCCTCACTGCCGGTCTCCCGCAAATATTCGATATGCTCGATATGGCGCAGTTCGTCGCTGGCGCCGGACAGCCGGTCCAGGAACCTGTTGTCCCATTCCCGATTGATCAGGCCCGCGCGCGGTCCCTGCAACTGGTGGCTCATGCCGCCGGTGCCCCAGATCTGCACGTCGAGATCCTCCGGGAAGCTTTGCACCGCGCGGCGGATCGCTTCCCCCAACGCCCAGCAGCGGTTGCCGGATGGCGGCGGATAGGTCACGACATTGACCGCGAGCGGGATCACCCTGACCGGCCATGTGTCGGGCTTGCCAAACATCATTGAGAGCGGGACGGTCAGGCCATGATCGACATCCATCTCGTTGATGATGGTCATGTCGAACTCGTCGAGAATGAGGCTCTGCGCAATGTGCCAGGCAAGGTCCGGATGCCCCTCCACCTCCGGCACGGGACGCGGGCCCCAGCCCTCGTCGGCCGGCTTGTAACGCTCCCCGCAGCCGATCGCGAAGGTCGGGATCAGCTTCATGTCGAAGGCCGTGGCATGGTCGTTATAGACCAGGATCACGACATCGGGCTTGTGCTGCGCCTCCCATGCGCGGGTCCACTCGAAGCCTGCGAACACCGGCTTCCAATAGGGCTCCTCGGTCTTGTCGAGGTCGGACGCGACGCCCAGAGCAGGCACGTGGCTGCAGCCGATACCGGCGGTGATGCGTGCCATATCAACGTTTCTCCCGGATGGACCGGACGCCGTCGGGTGAACGGCCGCCGGCGACCATCATCGCCTGATAGTCTTCAACGCTCATCCCGGTCATGGTGCTCACCGCCTGAACGAAGCTCAGGCCGTCGGTCGAGAAGACCTTGGCGAGGAAATAGATGTTGCCGCCAAGGTCGAGCAGACGGTTATAGTCCCGGTCGAGCACCGCCTGCTTCTGCGCCTCGCTCATCGGCCATTCGTCGAGATAGGCGCGCTCGTCCGCCTTCCACTTTTCCCGGTTCTCGGCCTTCATCAGGCTCATCGCGAACTGGTTGAGATGATAGCCCGCCCGCGCGCGCTTGGCGGTATAGACCCGGGTGCCGGGGATGTCGTCGAACTCAGCGAGATAGGCGTGGATGTCGGCGCTGGCCCGGCTCATAGGCCCCTCTCCTTCAGCTTCGCGTCGAGGCGGGGAAAGACCCGGCGCGCATTGCCCTCGAAGATGGCGTGGCGCTGCGCGGCGCTGATCGGCAGCGCGTCGACATAGCGCTTGGTATCGTCGAAATATTGCCCGGTGGTCGGATCGATGCCGCGCACCGCGCCGACCATTTCCGAGCCGAACAGGATGTTCTTCGTCTCGATCACCTCGGCCAGCAGGTTGATGCCCGGCTGATGATAGACGCAGGTATCGAAGAACACATTGTTCATCAGATGCCCGTCTAGCGCCGGCTTCTTGAGCATGTCGGCGAGGCCCCGATAGCGCCCCCAATGATAGGGCACCGCGCCGCCGCCATGCGGGATGATGAAGCGCAAGTCCGGAAAGCGGCTGAACAGGTCGCCCTCGATCAGCTGCATAAACGCGATTGTGTCGGCGGCGATGTAGAAGGCGCCGGTGGCATGGAGGCCGGGATTGCAGGAGCCGGAGACATGGATCATCGCCGGCACGTCCAGCTCGCACATCGCCTCGTAGATCGGGAACCAATATTCGTCGGTGAGCGGCGGGTGCCGGAAATGGCCGCCGCCCGGATCGGGATTGAGGTTGCAGCCAATGAAGCCCAGCTCCCCCACGCAACGCCTCAGCTCGCGTACCGATGCGGAAAGGTCGGCCTCGGGCGACTGCGGCAACATGCAGACGCCGACAAAGCTTTCCGGGTAGAGGCCGCAGACCCTGGCGATCAGGTCGTTGCAGCGGATCGACCACGCCTCGCTCACCGCCTGGTCGCCGACATGATGGGCCATGGCGGACGCGCGGGGCGAAAAGATCGTCATGTCGGCGCCGCGTTCGCGGATCAGACGCAGCTGATTTTGCTCGATGGTCTCGCGTATCTCATCATCGCTGATCGCGGGATAGGGCGGCGGAGCCTGGCCCGCCTTGAACGCGGCCTTCTGCGCCTCGCGCCACTGGTTATGCGGCTCGGGCGCGGTGGTGTAATGGCCGTGGCAGTCGATGATCAGCGTCATGATTTCAGTGCCTCCAGCTTGGCGGCCAGCGTTTCGGGCACGGGAGCGATGCCAAGCGCGCCGATGCGTTCCTGATGTTCCACCGTGCCCCAGGTCATCAGGGGATCCAGGCCCAGCTCTTCGAGGGTCCTGGCGGCTTCCCGCATCTCGGCGGCGCGGCGGCGCCCGTGGACCATCATCCTGTCCAGCCGATAGTCGGCGCCAGCCGCCCACTCCGCGCCAAAGGAGCTCAGCACCTCGTCCGTCACGCCGGCGCGTTCGCAGGCGATCAGGCACTCGGCGGTGAGCGCCTCCATGCCCTTGTACATGACGGAGCGCAGCATCTTGATCGTGGACGCGTGACCCACCTGATCGCCGACGGAGCGCAATTGGGTGAAGCCGATGGCGGCAAGCGCGGCCCGGCAATCCTCCGCATGCGGGCCGGACAGGAGCAGCGGCACGGCCAGACGCGCGGGGTTCACCGGCGCCATGACCGCGACGTCAACATAGCGGCCGCCCGCCGCCCCGATCAGCGCCGCCGCTTCGCTTTTCGTCCCGGGCGACACCGAGTTCATGTCGCAATAGAGCGCGCCCGGCGCGATCGAGCTGGCAGCCGTACGGGCTGCATCAAGCGCCTGGTCCGCCGTCACCAGCGACAGGATGAGCGCGGCATCCCGCAAGGCCTCTTCCGCATTGGCACAGGGCACAACACCGCATTCAGCCATCGCCGCGCCACGCTCGGGCGCGATGTCATAGGCGCGGGCGCGCCCGGCCCAATTGCCCGCGCGGGCAAATGTGGAGCCGGCCTCGCCAAATCCGATGAGAGTGACACTTTCAGCCATGATCCCGTCATGGCGACCCCGATCCCGCCACGCCAATCGAATGATCCCGCCTGTTATAAGATTTCACAAATCATGATGCCGCTATGGCCGCACCCACGCTCCGGAGCAGCGCCAGTAGCTCCATCTGCGCGGTCGTGGGCCGCCAGCCTGCGCGCGTGATGATGCCGATGACCCGCTCCACCGGCGCCGGAGCCGGCAAGCCGACCAGAAGGCCCGCCTCCAGTTCGACGGAGAGCTGGTCCGGGGAGAGCAGCGACAATCCGTCCCCGGCCAGCAGCAATTGCCGGATCATCATGACTGAACCGCATTCGACGGGCACATGCGGCGGCTCCAGGCCAAGGCTGCGCATCATCGACTCCCAGTACCGGCGCAGCGGCGTGTCGCGGCCGGGTAATATCCAGGGAAAGGCGAGCAGCGCCTCCGCAGGCGTCTCGAGCGCAAGCAACGGATGGTCCCGCCGCATCACCAAGGCCGGACGATCGATGAAGACCGGTTCCTGATGCAGGCCCTCCGCTTCCATATCCTCGCGCAGCGCGCCCAGAATGAGGTCGATGTCGCCGTCGCGCAGCGGCCCGGCCAGCTCCGCATGGCTCCCTTCATGGATGTTGATGTCGATATTGGGATGGAGGGCGGAAAATCGAGCTATCGCTTCCGGCAGCCAGCGCGCGCGGGACAGCGGCATGGCACCGATGGCGATGCGGCCACCGCCCTGCCCGCGCCATGCCGCCACTTCCGCAAGCCCCGCGCGCAGTTCCGCCATGGCCAGACCAAAGGCCCGCGCCCGCTTCTGGCCAGCCTGCGTCAGAAAGACGTTGCGGCCGCGCCGGTCGACCAGCCGTTGGCCAAGCGCCACGGAGAGGTCGGCGACCGCGCGGTGCAGCGAGGCGCTGGAAAGGCCGGTCGCTTCCGCCCCGCCGGCATAGCTTCCCGCCCGCGCCAGCGCGAGAAAGGCGCGCATCTGCGTGCCGGTGACACGCGGGCTGCCGATATGGGCGATCGCCGCCTCGGCGCGCGGCGCCAGCAGCAGCGCCGGCCCCGTGGCCGCCATGCCGGCCGGTCCCCGATGGAACAGGGTCACGCCCAGGCTCGCCTCCAGGCCGTTGATCGCCTGCGTCAATGCCGGCTGGGTCAGGTTGACCGCCCGCGCCGCCCGCGACAGGCTGCCATGCCGCACGGTTGCGGCCAGAACGGCAAAGTGGCGAATATTGAGCAGCTGGTCCATGTGGAAGTTCAATTAGCAAATCTTTATGGCTGGCGCCAACTTCGCATTGGAGCAGGACGGCAAGTTGCCGCAAGGCGGAACGATCGCAAGAGGAGTGCTTCCATGGCTGGTATCGTCGTCCAAAACATCGAACGCGCCGCAGCGGATGTGATCGACGGCCTCGCGGTCTGTGGCGTCGCGACCGTGCACGAGGCGCAGGGCCGCACCGGGCTGCTCGCCAGCTATATGCGCCCCATTTATCCCCGCGCCCGCATCGCCGGCAGCGCCGTCACCATTTCCGCGCCGCCGGGAGACAATTGGATGGTGCATGTCGCCATCGAGCAGATCAGGCCGGGCGACATACTCGTGCTCGCCCCCACCTCGCCCTGCGAGGACGGCTATTTCGGGGACCTCCTCGCCACCTCCGCGCAGGCGCGCGGCTGCCGTGGCCTGGTCATCGACGCCGGCGTGCGCGACGTTCGCGACCTCACCGACATGGGCTTTCCGGTCTGGTCAAAGGCGGTGTTCGCGCAAGGGACCGTCAAGAATACGCTCGGCAGCGTCAATGTGCCCGTCGTCTGCGCAGGCGCGGCGATCAGCCCCGGCGACGTGATCGTGGCGGACGACGATGGCGTCTGTGTCGTGCCGCGCGCCAATGCCGCCACGGTGCTGGAGGCCGCCCGCGCCCGCGAGGCGAACGAGGCGGACAAGCGCGCCAAGCTCGCCGCCGGCATCCTCGGCCTCGACATGTACAAGATGCGCGAGCGGCTGGAGCAGGAAGGGCTGAAATATGTCTGACGGCACCCGCTGCATGTGGATGCGCGGCGGCACGTCAAAGGGCGGCTATTTCCTGAAAGGCGACCTGCCCGCCGACCCGGCGGAACGCGACGCCCTGCTGCTGCGCGTCATGGGCTCGCCGGACCCGCGCCAGATCGACGGCATGGGCGGCGCCGACCCGCTCACCAGCAAGGTGGCGCTGGTGTCGAAGTCGGCGCGGGCCGGGATCGATGTCGACTATCTCTTCCTCCAGGTCTTCGTCGACCAGGCCATCGTCACCGATGCGCAGAATTGCGGCAATATCCTTGCCGGCGTCGGCCCCTTCGCCATAGAGCGCCGGCTCGTCGCGCCGGCGGGCGATGAAACCCCCGTCGCCATCTATATGGAGAATACCGGCCAGGTCGCCGTCGCCACCGTCCAGACCCCCGGCGGCAAGGTGCGCTATGCCGGCGATGCCGCGATTGACGGCGTGCCCGGCACCCACGCGCCCGTACCGCTGGCGTTTCGCGACGCCGCCGGCTCCTCCTGCGGCGCGCTGCTGCCCACCGGCCATGCCTCCGACATGGTGAACGGCGTGGCTGTCACCCTGATCGACAACGGCATGCCCTGCGTCGTCATGAAGGCGGAAGATGTCGGCATCACCGGCTATGAGGACCGCGACAGCCTGGACGGTAATGCCGAACTCAAGGCGCGGATCGAGGCGATACGCCTGATAGCCGGGCCGATGATGAACCTGGGCGACGTTGCGGAAAAGTCGGTGCCCAAGATGATGCTGGTCGCCCCGCCCCGGCACGGCGGCGCCGTCACCGTGCGCAGCTTCATCCCCCACCGCGCCCATGCGACCATCGGCGTCCTTGGCGCGGTGAGCGTTGCGACGGCGTGCCTGATCGAAGGATCGCCCGCCGCCGAGGTGGCGCTGGTCCCGGGCGGCAATCGCAAAACCCTCTCCGTCGAACACCCCACCGGCGAGATGAGCTGCGTGCTGGAAGTGGATGATACGGGCACCGTCAGCAGCGCCGCCTTGCTGCGCACTGCCCGCAAACTCATGGATGGAGTGGTATTCGGATGAGCAGCGAACGCATCGTCTCCTGGCACGCTAGCCCCTCCAGGCCGCGCTACACGCCGCCGCCGGGCGCGGTTGACGCCCATTGCCATGTGTTTGGCCCCGCCGCCGCCTTCCCGTTCAGCGCCAAGGCCAAATATCTGCCGGAGGACGCCGGGCCGGACATGCTCTTCGCCCTGCGCGATCATCTCGGCTTCGACCGCAACGTCATCGTCCAGGCGAGTTGCCACGGCACCGACAATGCCGCGACGCTTCACGCCATCGCCCGCTCGGGCGGCCGGGCGCGCGGCGTCGCCGTGGTCGATCCCGCCATCACCGAGGCGGAGCTGGCGGCGCTGCATGCGGGCGGCATGCGCGGCATCCGCTTCAATTTCCTGAAGCGCCTGGTCGATGATGCGCCCAAGGACAGGTTCCTCGAGGTAGCGCGCCACCTCCCCGCCGGCTGGCACATCGTCGTCTATTTCGAGGCGGATATATTGGAAGAGCTGCGGCCTTTTCTCGACGCCCTCCCGGTGCCGTTGGTCATCGACCATATGGGCCGCCCGGACGTGACCCAGGGCCCGGACGGCACCGACATGAAGGCCTTTCGCCGCCTGCTCGATTCCCGGCCGGACATCTGGTTCAAGGCGACTTGCCCCGACCGGCTCGATCCCGGCGGCGATCCGTGGAACGCCTTTGCCGAGGCGGTCGCGCCCCTGGTCGCCGACTATCCCGACCGCGCGCTCTGGGGGACGGATTGGCCGCATCCCAACATGCAGGACGCAATCCCCGAC
>DATJLC010000005.1:0-4086 GCA_035490755.1 Sphingobium sp. | reverse complement strand
AGCTGGCAGGCATCCCTTCGGGCGATCGAATCGACCCAGCAGGCGGTGGGCGCGGCGAACCTTTCGTTGCAGGGGGTGAGGGCGGAAAACAGCGTTGGTACCCGCAGCATCCTCGACATATTGGATGCCGAGCAGGAAGCGCTGAATGCGCGTGTGCAACTGGTCAGCGCGCGGCGCAACGCCTATGTCGCGGCCTTCACCCTGCTGGCGGCAATGGGCCGGGCCGAGGCGCGCGACCTTGGCCTTGACCCGGCGATCCTCTACGATCCCCAGCAGAACTACCGGCGCGTGCAGGGCAAGCTGATGGATTTCGACTTCGACCCCGCCCCGGCCACCATCGCCAAGCCGACGTCATCGACCCCGGCTCAGGACGCCACGCCGCTGCTGACGCCGGGCTATTGAACATTCCGCGCTTCATGCGGGTTCGAGCGGCAGCAGGTTGTGGTTATTGGCCTTGCCACCGTCAGCGCCGAAGTTAAGAAAAGCACGACTTTGCAAATTCGTCGGACAGTATAGTAATCATGCGCAAGGGTATCATTCTGGCAGGCGGCTCCGGCACCCGGCTCTATCCGCTGACACGCGGCGTTTCGAAGCAGCTGATGCCGGTTTATGACAAGCCGATGATCTATTATCCGCTGTCGGTCCTGATCCTGAGCGGCATACGCGACATACTGATCATCACCACGCCGGAGGACCAGGAACAATTCCAAAGGTTGCTGGGTGACGGCAATGAGCTTGGCCTGTCGATCAGCTATGCGGTGCAGCCCCATCCGGGCGGGCTTGCCCAGGCCTATCTCATCGGTGCGGATTTCGTTGGGTCCGATCTCTCGGCCCTTATCCTTGGCGACAATATTTTCTACGGCCATGGTCTCACCGATCTGCTCGCCAGCGCCAGCGGACGTGACGAAGGCGCGACGGTGTTCGGCTACTATGTGAAGGATCCCAGCGCCTATGGCGTCATTTCCTTCGACGCCGGCGGCCGCGCCGAGACGATCGAGGAGAAGCCGGCCAATCCCCGCTCCAACTATGCGGTCACCGGCCTCTATTTCTACGACGGCAAGGCGGTGGACTATGCCCACAATCTGAAGCCTTCGCCGCGCGGCGAGCTGGAGATTACCGATCTCAACCGCCTCTATCTGGAGGCTGGGCAGCTGAATGTCGAGTTCATGGGCCGGGGCTTCGCCTGGCTGGATACCGGCACCCATGCCTCCCTCCTCGACGCCGCCAATTTCGTGCGGATCACCGAGGAGCGCCAGGGCCTCAAGGTCTGCTGCCCGGAGGAACTGGCCTGGCGCATGGGTTTCATCGACAATGCCCAGCTGGAACGGATCGCCGCGCCGCTCGTCAAGTCTGGCTATGGCGACTATCTGCTCGGCCTGTTGGAGCATCCGGTCAAATGGAGCTGATCGAAACCGCGATAGAGGGCGCCCTCATCATCGAACCACGCGTGTTCGGTGACGAGCGCGGCTTCTTCTTCGAGAGCTGGAACGCCGAGACCTTCGCCAAGGCCGGCCTGCCGATGCAGTTCGTGCAGGACAATCACAGCCGCTCCGCCCGGGGCGTGCTGAGGGGCCTGCATTACCAGTTGCCGGGGGAGCAGGGCAAGCTGGTGCGGGTGACGCGCGGCGCGGTGTTCGACGTGGCGGTGGACATCAGGCGCCCCTCGCCCAGTTTCGGCAAATGGGTCGGGGTCGAGCTCACCGCCGCCAACAAGCGGATGTTCTGGTTGCCCCCTGGCCTCGCACATGGTTTCCTCTGCCTGGAGGACGGGACAGACTTCCTCTACAAATGCACGGCCGTCTATCAGCCGCAGCATGAGCATTGCATTCGCTGGGACGACCCGGCGATCGGCATAGAATGGCCGTTGGGCGACATCGTTCCGCAGCTTTCCGCCAAGGATGCGGAAGGCAAGGCGTTTGGTGAGGCGGTGACATTCCCATGAAAGTGCTGATCACGGGCGCCAATGGCCAGCTGGGCCAGGCCCTCCAGGCGACCGCGCCCGCCGGCGTCTCGATCATTGCAACGGGTTCCGCGGAACTGGACGTTTGCGACGCCGCCGCCGTCGAGGCGCTGGTCAGCACCGAGCGTCCGGACGCCATCTTCAATGCCGCCGCCTATACCGCCGTCGACAAGGCGGAGAGCGAGGAGGCGCTGGCGGAACGGCTCAATGCCGGCGCCGTCGCCAATCTCGCCCGCGCGGTCGCCCTGACTGGCGCCCGCCTCGTCCATGTCTCGACCGATTTCGTATTCGACGGCCTATCCGGCGTCCCCTATGCCCCGGATGCGCCGGCCGCGCCACTGGGCGCCTATGGCCGCACCAAGCTTCTGGGCGAGCGGGCTGCCGGGCCGGATGCGCTGATCGTCCGTACCGCCTGGGTTTATGGCAGCCGGGGCGGCAATTTCGTGCGCACCATGCTGCGCCTCATGGCCGAACGCGACGAGGTGCGCGTCGTCGCCGACCAGATCGGCACGCCCACTTTTGCCGCCAGCCTCGCGGGCGCCCTGTGGCGGCTGGATGCGGCGGGCGCCAAGGGGCTGTTCCACTATACCGACAGCGGCGCGGCGAGCTGGTATGATTTCGCGGTCGCCATTCAGGAAGAGGCGCTCGCGATCGGGGTCCTGGAACGCGCAGTTCCCATTATTCCCATTGAAACGAGTGATTACCCCACCCCTGCCCGCCGTCCCCATTATTCCGTGCTGGACAAGAGCGCGACCTTTGCGCTGCTGGGCGGCCCGGCGCCGCACTGGCGGGTCAATCTGCGCGAGATGCTGAAGGAAATTCGCACACATGGCTAAATTGTTGGTCACGGGCGGCGCCGGGTTCATCGGCGCGAACTTCGTGCATTATTGGCGCACGCATCACCCGGAAGACCGGATCGTCGTCCTCGACAAGCTGACCTATGCGGGCAATCCGGACAATCTTGCCGGGCTTGCCGATATCCCGCTGGTGGTTGGCGACATCTGCGACACGGAACTGGTCGCGCGCCTGCTTGTCGAGCACCGGATCGACACCATTATACACTTCGCCGCGGAAAGCCATGTCGACCGCTCGATCAGCGGACCGGATGCCTTCGTCACGACCAATGTCGTGGGCACGCACAGCCTGCTCAAGGCCGCCAAGCAGGTGTGGCTGGATCAGGGCAGTGGCCGGCCGCACCGATTCCACCATATCTCGACGGACGAGGTTTATGGATCGCTCGGGCCCGCCGATCCCGCGTTCAGCGAGACGACGCCCTATTCGCCCAACTCACCCTATTCGGCGTCCAAGGCAGGATCGGACCATCTCGTACGGGCCTATCATCACACTTACGGGCTTGAGGTGACGACGAGCAATTGCTCGAACAATTATGGTCCCTACCAGTTTCCCGAAAAACTGATCCCGCTCTTCCTGCTCAATTGCCTGCATGGCCGGAAGCTGCCGATCTATGGCGACGGCATGAATGTGCGCGACTGGCTGCATGTCGAGGACCATTGCCACGGCATCGAGCGCATCCTGCTCGCGGGGCGGATCGGCGAGACCTATAATGTCGGCGGCGGCCAGGAATTGCCCAATCTGAGCGTGATCGAGGAAATCTGCCGGACGGTGGACGCGGCCTTCGCGGCCGATCCCGCCCTCGCCGCCCGATTCCCCGACGCGCCCGCCGCGCAGGGGCGCTCCTCGGCCGAACTCAAGACCTATGTCACCGACCGGCCGGGACATGACCGGCGCTACGCCATTGACGAGACGAAGATCCGTACCGAATTGGGCTATGCGCCCCGGCGGACCTTCGCGGAGGGCTTTGCGGAAACGCTGGCCTGGTATCTGGAGAACGAAGGCTGGTGGCGTGCGCTTCTCAACCGGCCGGCAAGCTGAACATTGGAGAGTCAGGGCCCCTTTGAACAGCGCTCAAAAGTCTGTGTCCTGTTTTCAGGGCCACCATCGCGGGCAAGGATCGATCCCTCGCGGCAGACCGCTTCCCCCTTCTGATAGCCCTGGCCGATAACCACGACCCCCTCCATGCCTCCCGCCGTCCAGTTCTGAATCTCGCCGGTCGCCATGGCGCGATTGATCGGTGCGGCGACGGCAGGAATGCGATCCAGCGGTCC
>DATJLC010000004.1:0-2250 GCA_035490755.1 Sphingobium sp. | reverse complement strand
CCTCTACACTGCCAAATTGTTCAACAGCCTCGGCATCGTCGCGTGGAACGACGCCGGCGTCGAATATGACGATCTGGGCGGCAGCCGCATGGTCGATGCCTACAAGGCGGTGAAGGATGCGGGCAAGCTCACCACCTATGTCTCCGTCTCGCTCAAGTGGAAAAACGAGCGCGGGATGGATCAATTCCCCAGCCTCATCAAGGCCGCCGAGCGGGCCAACGCGCTGGGCGTCCCTACCCACACGGTCAAATTCTACGTCGATGGCGTGATCCCGCAAAAGACCGCCTTCATGCTGGCGCCCTATGAAGGCAGCACTGAGCGCGGCACGCCGCAGATCGCGCCGGAGATGCTGAAGCAAGCGGTCGCCGCGACCGACGCCAAGGGCATGCACGCCTTTCTTCATGCGATCGGCGACGGCGGCGTGCGCATCTCGCTCGACGCGATCGAGGCCGCCCGCAAGGCCAATGGCGCGAAACCCACCCCTCACATGGTCACGCACCTCAATGTCGTCGATCCGGCCGATCAGCCGCGCTTCGGCGAGCTCGGCGCCTATGCCCAGTTCCAGCCGACCTGGTCGTCCTGGTATCCCTATATGGAGCTGACCGAACAGCAGATCGGCAAGCAGCGGATGGAATATATCTACCCGGCGGGCAGCATCGTCCGCGCCGGCGGCAAGCTCGCCTATGGCGCCGACTGGCCGGTCGCCACAGCCAACCCGATCGAGGGGCTTGAGGTGGCGATCACCCGGCGCACCGCAGGCGATCCCAACGCCCGGCCGCTGCTCGCCGACGAGGGCGTCAGCCTCGCCGAAGCGATCGAGAGCCACACGCTCAACGTCGCCCATGTCAACGGCATGGCCAAGTTCACCGGCTCGCTGGAGGAGGGCAAGAATGCCGACCTCGTCGTGCTCGACAAGGATATCTTCAAGCTGCCGGTGTACGAGATCTCCAAGGCCAAGGTGCTGGTGACCTTGTTCAGGGGCAAGCCGGTCTATGGCGATCTGGAGGCGCTGAAGCCGTAGTGACTCCTTTCATCCTCCCCCGCCAGGGGGAAGTGGCACGCGAAAGCGTGACGTAGGGGGAGGAAGCACATCGCCAGCGGTTTGGCATCCGCCCCCTTCGTCAGCCTGCGGCTGGCATCTCCCCTGACGGGGGAGGATTTTCCTCAAGGCCAGTTGGTCGCGAACCGCAGCGTCGCCGGCACCGCGCGCACGGGCACGGTCATATGTCCCTCGCCCTCGAAGATCTCCGATCGCGTGCGCAGTCCATAGGCCGACAGCGGCGCCATCCGCTTGACGAAATCCTCCGCGTCCCAGCGCTCGAGGATCGCCTCCTCGCGGTCGCCTGCCACCACCAGTAGCCGGCTGACCCTGGGCACCTTGCCCGCCGCCAGCCGCGCGGCGAAGTCGCGCTCCTCCTTCAGCGTCAGCGCCTCGTGCCAGAAGATCGACGGGCTCGCCGCGATGATCGCGTGGAACGCGCCTGGCCGGGTGTACAGCGCGTGCAGCGCGAACAGCCCGCCCAGCGAATGGCCGAACAGCGACTGGCGGTCCGGATTGGTCTTGTAGCGCTTGCCGATCTCGCCCCGCAGCTTGCCGGTCAGGAAGTCGAGGAACCTGTCCCAGCCCCCGCTCTTCTCCTTGGCGAACTTGGCATAGGCGCCCGACGTGGTCGGCGCGCCGGTGAAATCGTCGATGCGCCGAACGTCATAGGCCATGTCCGTCGGATAGCCGACGCCGACGACGATCGCCTTGCCGGCATCGGTCCACTCCACCATTCGCCGCGTCTCCGCGAACGCCGCGAACATCGCGTTGCCGTCGAGCACATAGAGCACGGGGTAGCCACCTTCGGGCGGCTCGCCGTTCGGAAAGGACACGAAGATGCGATAGATCTGCCCATCATCGGCGCTCATGTCCCAGGTCGCGGTCTGCGGCATGGTATAGCCGGCCAGCGCGGGCGCGGCGGGCTTTTCCTGCGCCAATGCCGGCGCGGCCAGCGCCATCGCGGCCAGCATCGCCAGCGTCTTGTGACCCTTCATCGCAATTCTCCCCGTTCCCGACTCGCGTCAGGCTAACCCTGCGCCGCAATGTCGCCAAAGGCCATGCGCGGGTAAGACGCGGCGCGGACGGGTAAGCGTCAGGGCAAATCGACGGAATGCTCCGGATCAATCCTCCCCCGCTAGGGGAGGTGGCGCCGAAGGCGACGGAGGGGAAGTACTCCCATCGCTAGAGAGTCGCCGGCCGCCCCCTCC
>DATJLC010000003.1:0-9032 GCA_035490755.1 Sphingobium sp. | reverse complement strand
CTGTTCTACCGTCCAAAGCGGCAATTCCGCCTTGGGGAAAGGGAGATTCGCGATGGGGCCCGCAGCTTGTTTTGATCGTCGGCGCGCTGTCAGGGCGCACGGGGGGAGAGGCTTGTGAAGCTTGCCGGGCTCAGGGTGCTGGATCTCGGGCTGTATCTGCCGACCCCTGTCGTCACCCAGATGATGGCGGACCATGGCGCGGATGTCATCAGCATAGAGCCTCCCGGCGGGGATCCAACCCGGCAGTTGGCAGGCGAAGGCGCCGGCGGGGAATCGCTCTGGTTCGACGCCATGCATCGCGGCAAGCGCAGCGTTGTGGCCGACCTTAAGACAGATGCGGGCAAGGCGCTCGTCAGGCGCCTCGCGGCCGAGGCCGACGTCTTTATCGAGAGCTTCCGGCCCGGCATCGCGGCGCGACTGGGCATAGATGCCGCGACCTTGCGGGCCGACAATCCTCGCCTCGTCTATTGTTCGCTTTCCGCCTACGGTCAAAGTGGGCCGCTGTCGGCGCTGTCGGGACATGACATGGCGGTCCAGTCATGGGCGGGCTTTGTCTCGCTGAACAGGCGTCCGGGCGAGTTGCCGGTCGTTCCCGGTGCGCCAACGGCCGACATGGTGAGCGGCATGAGCGCCCTTTCCGCCATACTCATGGCCCTCTACCGACGCGAACAGACCGGACGCGGGGATGCCATCGACATCGCGATGTACGATAGCCTTCTGGCATGGACTCCGCATTTTCAGAGCTTTGCGGCGACCTTCGGTGACGAGGAGCAGGCCCGGCTCGAAGCGGCGGTGTCTGGGTCGGCCTTCTACAACATCTATGCGACCAAAGACGGCGGCGCCATCGCCCTGGCGGGGCTGGAGCCACATTATATCCGAAATTTCCTGGACGCCGTGGAGCGCCTCGACCTGCTTGATGATGCAATGGGTGATCCCGGGCAGGGGCAGGAAAGGGTCATGGCCGAGCTGCGCCGGCTTTTCGCGTCGCGAGATCAATCTGAATGGTGTGATTTCCTCAGCGCTCTCAATGTCAGTTGGGCGCCGGTGCTCGCCATGGCGGATGCTTTTCGCCACCCCCATGCGCTTGCGCGCGGCGTGATAGCGGTGGGCGAAAATGCATCCTCGCCGGCAACCCCGCTCAAGTTTCAGGACGAGCCAGCGGTCAAGACCGGCCCGGCCCCCGCGCTGGACGAGCATGGTCCTCAAATCGCCGCCAGGGGCTTCGGCTGATTGGCGCTACTCAAGACATGGAGAAGAGAAGATGAGCAGACTGGCAGGCAAGGCTGCGATCGTAACTGGCGCGGCATCCGGCATTGGTGAGGCAACCGCCATCCGTTTCGCCCGAGAGGGTGCCCAAGTGCTGGTGAGCGACCTGCGGCAAGCGGATGTCGATCGGGTCGTCGAGGCCATCCGGCAGGATGGCGGAACTGCTGTCGGCCGGGTTATCGACGTTGCTCGCGAGGAAGACCGGCAGGCCGGTATCGCCGCTGCGAAAGAGGCTTTCGGGAAGATCGACATCCTCGTCAACAATGCCGGCATGTCGTCCAATCTCGGCGGCGGGCCGGAGCAATGGGAGGCGGGGATATCGATCACGCTGTCCTCGGTTTACTGGATGTCGATGGCCGCGCTGCCGCATTTGCGCGAAACCCAGGGCGCGATCGTTAATCTGGGCTCCTGCGCCGGCAACACTATCGCTACCAATGTCGCCTGGTATTGCTCGGCCAAAGCCGGCGTGCTGGGCCTGACGCGCTCCTTCGCCGCGACCTATGGCCCGGAGGGAATCCGCACCAACGCTGTATGCCCGGGCAGCGCAGAGACCCCGCGCGTGGCTGCAATTTTGGATGCCTGGCCCGACCAGCGGGAGAAGCACAATGCGCGTTGCCCGATGCGGCGCATGGGTACCGCAGCGGAGCAGGCCTCGGTCGTGCTGTTCCTTGCATCCGAGGACGCAGCCTTCGTCAACGGCCAGGCGATTTTTGTCGACGGCGGCTTTTCATTGTCGGTCTAGTCGCGCCATGTGTCCCTTGTCTGTTCATCCGCGATGAATTCGGGCAAGGGAGGCGCAAGGGAGAAGTATGATGGCGGGCAGGGCAGTTCGGTCGCGCGGTGTGAAGGCGGCTACGGTCGCCGTGGCGAACGACAGCGGCGACACGAGGGATCGCATTCTTGACGTTGCCGAACGCCTGTTCGCGGCGCGTGGCATAGAGAATGTCACCTTGCGCGACATCACCTCCGAAGCGGGGGTCAATCTTGCCGCGATCCACTACCATCTGGGGTCGCGCGAGGAATTGCTGCGGGCGATTTTCGTCCGGCGGATGATGCCCCTGCTCGAGGAGCGCCTGCAACGGCTCCGGGCAATGCCTGACCTGTCGGATACCGGTGCGCAGGTGGAACATATCGTGCGGGCCTTCGTCGAGCCAGCGATGGAGTATGACTGCTCCACCGAAGACTTTCTCGTGCATCGACTGATTACTCGACTCACGGTCTACGAAGTCAGCAATCCGGTGGATGTCTTTGATTATGTGCTGCGCGATTGCCACGACCGGTTTCTGGAAGCGTTCGGACGTGCTCTTCCTGGTCTGGATCGGGACCAGCTCGCTTATCGTTTCGAGTTCATGTTCGGGCTGGTATCCCATGCAACGGCATTGCGTGCGAAGCTGATGGCCCCGGATCGCGAGAACCATGGGATCGGCGATCCGGACCGGCTGGTTCCGGAGCTGGTGATGTCCATTGTGGCGATCTTCACCGCGCAGGAGAGAGACAAAAATTAAAACGCTGTTTTAAACCTTGACTGGATTGCCGCCAAAGGTAAACATGGTTCCAGGCGTTGAGGAGACTCCGCATGGAAGAAACTACGATCGTCATAGCAGGCATAGGCGGGCAGGGTGTGCAGCTGCTCAGCAAGGTACTGGCCGGCGCGGCGCTCGCCGAAGGGCGTCACGTCATGCTTGCGGCCGAATATGGCGGGGAGATGCGCGGGGGGCGGTCGTTCGCTTCCGTTGTCATAGGAGCCGAGCGGCTACGCAGCCTTCCGGTCATTGAGCGCGCCGACATCGCCATCGTGCTTCACGAAAAGTTCTGGGAGGAATCGGCGCATCTGCTCCGGCCCGGTGGCCTGGCGTTCGTCGAAACCGCCTTTTTCGATGCCGTCGTCGAAAAGACAGGCCAATCCGATCCGCCGTACCGCTTTGCCGCCTTTGACGGCTATGACTGCGCGCGCGAGGCAAAGAGCGCGATGGGTGCCGGGCTGGCGATGCTGGGTGGCTTGTGTGCCCATGCGGGGCTGGCCAGGACGGACAGTTTGGTTTCGGTCATGACCGAAATTACGCCGCCCTATCGGCGCCAGCATGTGGCGACAAACGAGGCGGCGATCCGCATCGGTGCCGCACGCGCGCCGCGCCTGGCCTCGCTGGAGTCGGCCGCATGATCGCCCCGGATGCCCGCGGCACCATCAGCATCGACGCGGCGCGGTGCAAGGGGTGCGAGCTGTGCATTCCCGCCTGTCCGCCCGGCGTCCTGCGCATGTCGAACCAGCGTAACGAAAAGGGCTTTCTGGTGCCCGAGGTGCTGGAAGGATGCACCGGGTGCACGGCCTGCCAGCTCGTCTGCCCGGATTATGTGTTCGAGGTCTTTCAGTTCAGAAAAATCAAGGCCGAGGGATAAGCGATGGCTATGAAACTTCTCGAAGGCAGCGAGGCCATGGCCGAGGCGGCGATCGCGGCTGGATTGCGCTTCTACTCGGGCTATCCGATGTCACCCTCGACCAACCTGCTTGAGGCAATGGCGAACAAGGTTCCGCAATCGGGCGGGGTCTGCATCAATGCCGACACGGAGATCGAGGGCATCATGATGGCGCTGGGCGCCGCCGCGACCGGCAATCGGGCCGCGACGGGCTCCACCGGCGGCGGCTGCGCGCTGATGCAGGAAGCCATTGCGGAGGCAGCGATTTCCGAGACGCCGCTCGTAGTCTTCACGATCGGACGCGCCCAGCAGGACTATCGGCAGGCGACCAAGGGCGGCGGCTGGGGTGATTACAATACGATCGTTCTCGCTCCCAAGGATGTTCCCGAGGCGGTCGAGCATGTCCAGACGCTGTTCCACCTGGCTGACAAATATCGTTGCGTGGGCATCCTGCTGGCGGACAATATCATCGCGCGCACCCAGGTGAGCGTCGATGTCGCGCCGATGACATTCGGTCCCCTTCCCGACAAGGAGGAATGGAAGCTCGACGGTTCGAGCAGCGGCACTGGCAAGGCCAAGTTCCACTGGTCCTGGGGTGTCGGCAAGTACAACACCCGCAAGCCCGGCGGCGTCAACGGCCACTGGAACCGCGTCGCAGACAAGTTCCGGCATATCGCAGAGACCGAGACGCGCTGGGAAGAGGCGTATTGCGAGGATGCGGAACTCGTCGTCGTTGCGTTCGGCACCGCCGGCAAGTTCGTCGAATATGTCGTGTCGGAAATGCGCGAGGCCGGGACGAAGGTAGGCTATTTCCGGCCCATCACGCTTTGGCCGTTTCCCGGCGAGGCGCTGGCGCGTGCGACAGCCGGTGCGCGCCGTGTCGCCGTCTTTGAGCTCAATGCGGGGCAGATGATCGAAGACGTCACCCGTTTCGTCGATCGCGGCAAGGTATCGGCCATTGGAGGCATCAGCTCGGACGAGGACGGGCTCAACATAGGTCGCATGATGGCCGCGGGCGAAGTGCGCAGGCGGATCGCCGATGCCTTGAAGGAGGTGCAGCAATGAGCACGACGGATATCGAAGCGCCTCCGGGCAAGCGCGCCGTTCGGGTCGGTCACGCCGCCCCGCCGCTGATGCAGACCGAGGAGCACCATCTGTGCCCCGGGTGCGGTCATCCGGTTGGGGTACGGATGATCCTGGAGGTATTGGAGGAACTCGGCGTGGTCGATCGCTCGATCTGCGTGGCCGGCCATGGCTGCTATGCCACGTTCACCGCCACGATCGACATCGAGACGATCCTCACTTTGCACGGGCGGGCCCCGGCGACAGCGACCGGCGTCAAGCGCATGCTGCCCGACAGCATCGTCTGGACGATGCAGGGCGACGGCGACATGGTCAGCGAAGGCCTGGCTGAAATCATGCACACCGCCGCGCGCGGGGAGCGGCTGACCGCCATCCTTCTCAACAACGGGGTGTTCGGCGATACGGGCGGGCAGATGACTGCCATGTCTGTGGTCGGCCAGCGCACCAAGAACACGCTGGAAGGGCGCGATCCGGGCAATCACGGTTTTCCCATTCCGGTGGCTGACATCATCTCGCGTTTTCCGGGTGCGGCCTTTGTCGCGCGCGGTTCGGTACACAATGCGGCTGAGGCGACCAAGACCAAGCGGCTGATCCGCCGTGCCTTCGAGCATCAGATCGCGGGTTCCGGCTTCGCTTTCGTCGAGGTACTGACGATGTGCCCGACCGGCTGGTTCGTGCCGACGGCGGGAGGTCCGGATTATCTCTCGACCGCGCTGGAGCCGGTCTATCCGCTTGGCATCCTGCGCGAAGTGGAGAGGTGAGATTGCATGCGGACCGTTGATTCCATCCTGGAGCTGGCCGCTGCGGCCAACCCGCTCGGCCTTGCCCTCACCCTGGGCGAGGAAAGCGCGACCTTTGGTCAGTTGCAGGACGAGGCCAACCGCTACGCCGCCTCGCTGCAGGCATGGGGCGTGGGCAAGGGCGATGTCGTCCTGTTGCGCGGCCGGATCGCCATTCGCAATGTAACGCTCCATTTCGCTATGGCGCGTATCGGCGCTGTCTTTGCCCCGCTCGATGCGGGCAGTTCGGCGGCCGAGCTGAAGCAGATCGTCGATTATGTCTGCCCCCGGTTTATCGTCAGCGACGAGGCCGGCCTGGACGTTGCGGAGCAGATTGCGGCGGGCGCCGGAATTCCTCTGGCGGTCCTCTCGGATACGGACGGGTCGAGCGTTGGTACGAATCTCGCCAAGGCGGCTCGGGAATATCGGGGCGGGGCCGTGGAACGCCGGTCTGCACCCACCGACCTGCACGCCATGTATTTTACCAGCGGCAGCACCGGCAGGCCAAAGGCGGTGATGGTCTCCCACCAGGCGAGCTGGCTCAGGGCGCAGGTTGCCCAGAGCCTCAACAGCAGCCGGGGGATGGTATGCATGTTCCCGCTGTTTCACATGGCCGGCTGGCTGGTGATCACCCAGACCTGGGCGCAGGGGCGCCCGGTGCATCTCGTGGCGCGCGCTGACGCCGACACATTGCTGGGTGAAGTGCAGAAATGGCAGGCATCGACACTTTATGCCATTCCGGCGGTCTGGAGGCGTATCCTCGATTGCCCGAACCGTTATGACACAAGCTCGCTGTTGGCGGTTGACGCCGGCACCTCTTATGTGGGGCAGGATTTGATCGAGGCGCTGCGTGTGCGGTTTCCCGGCGCGCGCAACCTCGTCGCCTATGGCTCGACGGAAATGGGCATGGGCCTCCAGATCGCCCATGACGACATCCTGCGCAAACCGGGAAGTGTTGGCCGTCCCGGGCCGACGGTCGAGGCGCGCATCGTCAATGGCGAACTGCAACTACGCGGCCCCACGATGATGCAGGGCTATTACAGGCTAGAAGCCGAGACCGCCGAAGTCATGGACGATGGCTGGTATCGGACCGGCGACCTGGCCGAATGCGATGAAGAGGGCTTCTATACCATCACGGGCCGCTGGCGCGAAATCATCCGTTCGGGGGGCAAGACAATCTCGCCGGCCGAGCTGGATCCGCTGCTGAAGGGACTACCCGGTATCGCGGATGCTGCCGTCGTGGGCCTGCCGGACGCCGATTGGGGCGAGACGGTCAGCGTCGCGGTCGTCGCGGTTGCCGGACAGTCTCTGCCGTCGCTTGACGACGTGCGTGCCCATCTGGGCGATGTCAGCGCCTACAAGCTGCCCCGCCGGATCGTCGAGGTGCCCGAGATTCCGAGGACGGCCGCGACGGGGCAGGTGCGGCGTGGACCTCTACGAGAGATGATCCTCGCCAGCTGAACCCGCCCCAACGGGGGCCTCGCTCAGAGCAACTGTTCCAGCGTCTTGAAGTCGAAGGGCGGGAACTTCTCGCCGCGCTTCGCCTTGGCGACCCAGGCTGGGTCGTTCAGCAAAGCGCGGCCGATGAACACGATGTCGAACTCTCCGCGCTCAAAGCGGCGCATCACCTTGTCGAGGTTGTTCACCCCTTCGGTGGGCTTGTAGTCGAACGTCTCGTACATGCCCTTGTCAAAGCCAATGCCGCCAACGGCGCAGGTCAGCTTGCCGGTCAGCTTCTTGGCCCAGCCGGCCAGGGACATATCCGAGTCCTTGAAGGCCGGGGTATCGAAATAGCGGACGCTTGCGTCGAAAATGTCGACGCCGGCATCGGCGATGGGGCCCAGCACCTCTTCCAACTCCGCCGGCGTGTCTGCCAGGCGGGTGAGGAAGTCCTGCTGCTTCCATTGGGAGAAGCGGAAGATCAGCGGCCTGTCCTCGCCGATCGCCTGACGGACGCGCTTGACCACCTCGACCGCGAACCGGGTGCGCTCCTTGCGGTTGCCGCCCCAGCGGTCCGTCCGGAGGTTTGTTTCGGCCCAGAGGAACTGGTCGATGAGATAACCATGGGCGCCGTGCAGCGCGAGTCCGTCGAAACCGGCGGCCACGGCCTGCTCGGCGGCCCGCCCGAAACTCTCGATGACCTCTACGATCTCGGCATCCGTGGGGACAGGGCCCTTGATGGCGAGCTTCCGCGCCATTTCCTTGTAATATTCGGACGCCTTGTCGGGATCGCCATAATGGCCCGACGGGGAGAATGCCGGAAGGTGCGGATTGGGCTGAGAGCCGGGCAGGCGCATCACGCCCTGGTGCCATAGTTGCGGGAAGATCGGGGTGCCGGCCGCATGGACGGAATCCACCACCTTGCGCCAGGCGGCAACCGCTTCGGGACCGTCGAACAGCGGCAGGTCCTTTTCGCCCAGGCCCGTATCGCCGATGGCGACCGGGTGATCGAGGCCGATCGCCTCGGTCACGATCAGGCCGGCTTCACCTTGCGCGCGCTTGCTGTAATAGGCGACGTTTTCTGGGCCAGGATGGCCGCCGGGGCAAAAGCTGCGCGTCATCGGGGCCATGGCCATCCGATTGGGCAGGGTGACGCCGCGGACCGTGAGCGGCTCGAACAGGGGTGCGAATGTGTCTGCTTTGCTTGTCATAATCCACCAAGTTCCGAATGTCTGGAGCGGGTGCGGCCTGGTGTTAAACTTGCCACAGATGCCAGGACGCCCGTTCGCCCGGACATGCGCAGCCGTGTCAGCGGCCAGACCGCGATGAGGAGAGAAAAGATTCCGAGAGCGATGATTGCGGCGCTCGCACCACCGCTCGACGCAATCGGCTCGAGCAATAGCTGGGCGACCGGTGCCCCTGCAAAGAAGGCGCCCCGGGCGAAGCCGATGCTCCTGGCCGGTCCGGCAGGCCCGGCCTGGGCGGCAGCGAAGGCGTTTGCATTGGGCGCAAGCAGGCCGACTGCCAGGCCAAGGCTGATGCCGGCCACAATGATCATCTCATAGCTTGCCGCCTGCCCAAGCCAAAGCAGTGAAATGCCGCCCCAAAGGAAAGCGACGAGAAATGTAGATGCGATCGACAGCTTCTGGCGCACATATCCATAACAGAAGGCCGACGCAGCGCCCCCTATAGCGATCGGAAGCACCGCATGAGCGATGCGCGACGGCGAGGTTTCGCCGAGTTCGGTCAACCTGAACGGCAGGAAGATATGAGTCGTGTTTTCCACCGCGCCGGAGACTAGCCCCACCGCCACGAGGGCAAAGGGGATACCAAGCCATGCGCGTGAAAAGGCGGAGGGAGCGGCGATGGTGTCGGATTCCGGCCGGCTCAGCTCCCGTGCACTTGGATTTAGGACCGTTGCGGCGCTGAGCAGGATCGGCAATGCCAGGGCGTAGAGCAGAAAGACATTGTGCCATCCGGTTCGGGCGATCACCCCTGACAACGGGATGATGGCGAAGGCGCCGGCCGCAGCCGCGAAGGTATACCATC
>DATJLC010000002.1:0-6300 GCA_035490755.1 Sphingobium sp. | reverse complement strand
CCGCCGGTCCGTCGATCAGCCAGCACTGCCCGGCGGACCATGGCTGTCCGTCAAGCGTTCCCGCGCCCGCCAGCGGCACGAACCAGCTCTGGCCCGTCGCGCCGATAGCGGCGCTTTCGCCCGGCGCGAAGCTGCGCAGGGTTAGGCCGAAAGGCGCCTCATCCGTGTCGAGGAGGATGGCAGCGGTCTCGCCGGACAGGTTGCGCACCGGCCGTGCATAGGGCTCGGCCCGGCTGACCGCGACGCCATCGTCCAGATGCAGTTGGCGCGGACGTCCATAGTCATAGAGGCGGTAGGTCACGTCGACATTCTGCTGCACCTCGACCAGGCTGATGCCGGCGCCGATCGTATGCACCGTGCCGGCCGGTACGAAGACGAAATCGCCCGGCGTCACCGGCTTCCAGTCCATCAGGCTTTCGATCGAGCCGTCGAGCGCCGCTTGCCTGAGGCTCGAGCCGTCCAGGGGAGCCAGCGTCCCGATGCCGAGGCGCGCGTCCGGCTCCGCGTCCAGGACATACCAGCATTCCTCCTTGCCGCCGGGCAAACCCAGTTCGCGACCCTGCGCGTCATCGGGATGGACCTGGATGGAGAGGCGCTCGCTGGTGAAGATATATTTGACGAGGAGCGGCGGGGTCTCGCCAGCAGGGCCGTCGAACCAGACTTCGCCGATTCGCCGCCCGACACCGTCCGGAAACAATGCCGGCAGGCTGTCGCGCCCCCAGGGCTTTTCGACATATTTGGTGGCGAGCCGCCGCGCGCTCATCTGTCCTTCTCCAAGATGACTTTCTGTCCTGCCATCCATGTCTCGACAATGCGAGCGGAACCGATGTCGGCTGGCCGCGACAGTTCGATGTCACGGTCGAGCAGGACGAAGTCGGCATATTGGCCGGGTTCGAGTGCGCCGAAACGATCCTCCGCCCCCAGCGCCCGCGCGCCACCCGTCGTGGCAGCGCGCAACGCCTGCGCAAAGCCCAGGCGCTGGTCGGGACGCCAGCCGCCGAAGGACTGTCCATCGGCGGTCTCGCGGGTCATGGCGATGCGGATCGCCGCCAGCGGGTCCAGCGGCGCGAAAGGCGCCGCACCATAAAAGGCGAGGGCTGCGCGGGCATGGGCCAGATCGGCCCAGCCATAGGCCAGCCTGTCCGCGCGCTCGCCAAGCCGCGCCTTGGCAAGCATCCCGCCGTCGCCAGCGGCATGGACCGGAAGCGCGATCGTCACCGCCTTGTCGCCAAGAGCTGTGAGCATCTCCGGTGTGGCCAGGTCCGCGCCGTCGATCCGCCAGCGGGTCCGGGCGCCATAGGTCTGGCCCATTTCGCCGATCGCATTCGCTGCCTCGCTCATCGCCCGGTCGCCATGGGCGGTAAGGGTAATGGCAAAGCCGTCCATGGCAGCCCGGCTCATCTGGTTACGCAGGCGGGTGTCCTGGAGGAGCGCGGCGCCTGTTTCGGCGGGCGCGTCGGCATAAGGCATTGACAGCCAGGCCCGCCGCGCGCCGATGCTCCCGTCGATGGTGAGCGCGACACCGGTGAGGCGGAGCCTTCCGTCATACAGCCACGGCGTGGGGGCGGGGCCCGCGACGAGCGGCAGATCGTCGACCGACGCGGTGGAGGCGGCGATGCGCAGCCGCAGTGCCCCCCGATCACCCGCCCGGCGATAAGTCTGCCATAGGGTGATGTCGGTGGCCACATCGCCCACCGCCGTTATGCCGCGCGCGAGAAAGGCCGCCTGCGCCTTCAGCAGGGCCGCGTCGAGATCCTTGGGTGCGGGGCGGGGCACCACGCGCGTCATGAGTTCCATGGCACTGCCGATTAACAGCCCGCTTGGCTTGCCAGTTGCGAGGACAATGCGCCCGCCCGCCGGCTGGGGCGTCGTGGTGGTGATGTTGGCGAGGCGCAGCGCCGCGCTGTTCGCCCAGCCGCGCTCGCCTTCGCTGTCGACCAGCCAGACCGGCACCTCGGGCGCGATCCGATCAAGATCGGCGGCGGTCGGCATGCGCGCGGCGGGCCAGCGGGCGTCATTCCAGCCGAAGCCCAGAATCCAGCGCCGGCCACCATTGTCGCGCGCATAAGCATCGACCCGCTGGACCGCGTCTTCGATCGAACTGGCCTCGCCAAGGTCCAGCGACAGGCGCGAGATCGCGAGACGCATGATGTCCGCGCGGGCATCGACGAAGCCCGGCACCAGCGTCATGCCCTTGCCGTCGAACCGGAAATCGAGCTTCTTGGGCGGCTTTTCGCCACTCTCCAGGCGTTTCTCGACGCGGCCCTGCGCATCGATCAACAGCGCGTTGAACCGCACTACCTGGCCGTCCGCATCGGTCGTGATGCCGTTCACATTGTCAATGAGGCCGCTCGCGGACGCGGGTGTCACCGCAGCCAAAGCCAATAGCGCCGCGAGCGCCGTTTGCCGAAGGATCATCGCCGGGTGATGCGCCTGATCAGCGCGCTGGTGTCCTGCTTCGAACCGCCCATTGCCTGTACCTCGGCATAGAACTGATCGACCAGCGCGGCGACCGGCAGGGTGGCGCCGTTGGCGCGCGCCTCATCCAAAGCGAGGCCAAGGTCCTTGCGCATCCAGTCGACGGCAAAGCCGAAATCGAAGCTGTCCTCGGCCATGGATTGCCAGCGATTGTCCATCTGCCAGCTTTGCGCGGCGCCGCCGGAGATCGCCTCGAACACGGCATCGAGGTTGAGCTTGGCGGCCTGGGCGAAGCGCAAGGCCTCCGACAACCCCTGGAGCACGCCCGCAATCGCGACCTGGTTGACCATCTTGGTCGTCTGGCCGGCCCCGGCCCCGCCGACATGGACGATCCTGGCGGCATAGCTTTTCATGACGAGGCGGGCCGTCTCGATCGCCGGTTCCGTGCCGCCGCACATGATGGAAAGCCGGCCGTTCTCGGCGCCGGACTGGCCGCCGGACACCGGTGCGTCGACGCAGTGAATGCCCCGACTCTCACCCTCGACGAAAAGCTGGCGGGCAATCCGCGCCGAGACGGTGGTATGGTCGATGAACAGCGTGCCGGGCTTCAGTGTGCGAAAGGCGCCGTCGCGGCCGAGCGTGACCTGCGACAGATCGTCGTCCGTGCCGACGCAGCTGATGACGATGTCCGCATCATCGGCGGCCTGGGCCGGGCTGACGCTGGCGATCCCGCCATATTGATCGACCCAGGCCCGTGTCTTGCCCATCGAACGATTATAGACGGACAGCTCGTGGCCTGCCCGGGCGAGGTGGCCCGCAATGGGCGCGCCCATGACCCCGAGGCCGATAAACGCAATTTTTGCCATTCCCCGGGCATAGTGCCTGTTTCATAGGATTGCCAGATGCGTTAGGTGCGGGATCGTCATGACAAAGCTAGATACGATCGCCGCTGGCCAGCAGAGCTTGCCCGTTTCCCTCGACGATGTGGTCGCGGCGAGCGCGCGCATTTCCGGGGCGGTGGTCCGCACGCCGACGCTGCACAGCAAGACCCTGTCCGACCTGACGGGTGCGCGTGTGTATCTGAAGTTCGAGAACCAGCAGTTTACCGCCGCCTACAAGGAGCGCGGCGCCCTTAACCGCCTCCTCATCCTGCCGCCGGAGGCGCGCGGGCGGGGCGTGATCGCTGCATCGGCCGGCAATCATGCCCAGGGCTTGGCCTATCATGGCGCGCGGCTCGGCGTGCCCGTCACGATCGTCATGCCGCGCACCACGCCGACGGTGAAGGTGATGCAGACCGAGGGGCATGGCGCGACCGTCGTGCTGCATGGCGAGAAGTTCGAGGATGCCTATGCCCATGCCCGCCAGTTGGAGCAGGAGCAGGGCCTGACCTTCGTCCATCCGTTCGACGAACCGGACATCATCGCCGGGCAAGGCACCATAGCGCTGGAAATGCTGGAGGACGCGCCGGATATCGACACGCTGATCGTGCCGATCGGCGGCGGCGGCCTGATCTCCGGCATGGCCACGGCCGCGCGGGCGCTGCGACCCGAGATGATGATCGTCGGCGTCCAGGCGTCGCTCTATCCGTCCATGTACGATCATGTGAAGGGCGCGCATTTGCCATGCGACGGCGACACCCTGGCCGAGGGCATCGCGGTCAAGGAGCCGGGACAGCTGACGCGCCGTTTCGTGGAAGCGCTGGTCAACGACATCGTGCTGGTGGACGAGCGGGCGCTGGAGCAGGCGGTGAGTTTCTTGCTTCAGATCGAGAAGACTGTCGTGGAAGGCGCGGGCGCGGCCGGACTCGCGGCCCTTCTCAGCCATCCCAAGATGTTCGCTGGCCGGAAGGTGGGCCTCGTGCTGTGCGGCGGCAATATCGACACCAGGCTGCTCGCCAACGTGCTGCTGCGTGACCTCGCCCGCTCTGGCCGGCTGGCGCGGCTGCGGCTGCGGCTGCAGGACCGGCCCGGTTCGCTGTTCCATGTCGCGCGCGTGTTCGACGAACAGCAGGTCAACATCATCGAGGTCTATCATCAGCGCGTCTTCACGTCGCTGCCCGCCAAGGGGCTGATCACCGACATCGAATGCGAGACTCGGGACGAGGCGCATCTCGACCGGCTGGTCGCAGCGTTGCGCGACGCCGGCTATGACGTCTCGCCGGTGGAACTGGCCTGAGTGCGAGGACGCCATGGCTGATGCGGCGGAATCGGTGCACGGCCGGCGGCGGAACGTGGTAAATTATCTTTTCACCGAAAAGGTAACGCGGCATAGTTCCGTTAACACAATTCAGTGGTCGCACTCTGAAGAGATGGAGAGACTGTGAGCGCAGCCTTCCGCTTCCCGCGTTTTTTCATGACGAACGCGAGCCCTTGCCCGTATCTTCCGGGACGCATGGAGCGCAAGGTGTTCACCGAGCTGACCGGTCAGCACGCCGGGGAGCTCAATGATGCGCTCGGCCGCATCGGTTTTCGCCGCAGCCAGAATGTCGCCTATCGTCCCAGCTGCGCCGATTGCTCGGCCTGCGTTTCGGTGCGGATCGTGAACAATGAATTCCATCCCAATGGCACACAGCGTCGGCTGCTGAAGCGCAACCAGGACCTCGTCGCGACCGCCTGCAAGCCCTGGTCGACAGCGGAGCAGTTCGCGCTGTTGCAGAAATATCTTTCGGTTCGCCATCCGGGTGGCGGCATGACCGAGATGGACGATGTCGACTTTGCCGACATGGTCGAGCAGACCCCGGTTGAAACCCATGTCATCGAATATCGCCTGCCGGGCGAAGGGGACCGTCCGGGCCGGTTGGTCGGCGCCTGCCTCACTGACCGCCAGGCCGACGGCCTGTCGATGATCTACAGCTTTTATGATCCCTCGCTGGATGACCGGCAAGGGCTGGGCAGCTATATCATCCTCGACCATGTGATGCGCGCCAGGAAGGCGGGCCTGCCTTATGTGTATCTCGGCTATTGGGTCGAGGGGTCGGACCGCATGGCCTACAAGGTCCGCTACAAGCCGCTCGAACGTCTGGGGCGCGATGGCTGGGTCCGCTTCGATGGGGAGGCATCCGGCCATCCGGCCTCACGCCCGACCCGCGCCAATGGCATTGCTGCCGAGAACGCGGTTACTTCCCTTCACCTCGATGCCAGCGGCATTCTCCTGAAATAGTCGTTTGCTACGGGTGCCCTTGGCCTTGGCGCAGGCGCGGCCCGACGGCCTGGACAAGCTCTTCCAGTCCCTGTTGGTCCGTCAGGTCGAAGCGGTCCGGCACCGGACTATCCAGATCGAGGACGCCGATCAGCGCGCCACCGACCACCACCGGGACAACGATCTCGGATGCCGAGGTCGGATCGCAGGCGATATGGCCGGGAAAGACATGCACATCGGCAACCCGGATCGTACGGCGCGCCGTGGCGGCGGCGCCGCACACTCCGCTGCCGAGGGCGATACGGAGACAGGCAGGCTTGCCCTGAAATGGCCCCAGCACCAGCTCTCCGTCCATGAAGCGGTAGAAACCAGTCCAGTTGAGGTGGGGCAGGAATTGCCAGATCAATGCGGCGACGTTGGCCATGTTCGCGATGGCATCAGGTTCGCCCTCGACCAGGCCACGGGCCGCCGCGACCAGGTCAGTGTAGAGTCGCGGCTTGTCGGTGGGATCGGCGGGTTGGAAGTCGAACATGACGGGTTTGTGGTAATCTAGCGCAGTGAGTCGGCAAGGCGCACAGGCATGGTAATGCAAGCGAACCAGGTCGAAGGTTGGATTGCCTGCCGACAGGAACCATATGTGCCATGGATGAGACCATGCAGCTAGCCCGGAAATGGCCAATGGGCAAAAGCGAGATGCATGAGCGGGTACGCGCCCATGACTGGGCAGCGACACCGCTGGGTCCG
>DATJLC010000001.1:0-3947 GCA_035490755.1 Sphingobium sp. | reverse complement strand
GTGCCGCTGTCGGGCGGGGGCTCCGGTGTTCCGGCCAATGGCCGCCCGCAGCAGCGCGTGATCCTCATCAAGAAGGGCGATCCGGTGCAGCTCGTGGCCGGCGACGCGACCTTCAGCGTCTCCCGCGCCATGGTGGCGGACGAGGACGGCGCGGTCGGCGACATGATCCGGGTGCGCGAGGACAGGAATGGTACCCCGGTGACAGGCCGGGTCGAACCGAGCGGGATCGTCCGCATTCCGGGGATTTAATCTTTTCTGAACCCTGCCGTATATAGTCTGACCGGTAGATATGAGGTTGGAGCGATGATCAAGGCTGTTGGACAGGCGATGAGCGCCGCGATCGAGGCGGCGAAGCTGCGCGAAACCGCGCAGACGCGTGCCCCTGCGCCGGTCGCGCCCGCCGCATCGAGCATATTGGAGGAAGTCGTGACCAGCCCGGCGGCCCGCCTGGCGGCGCAGGGCGCGCCGCTCGATGTCGACAAGATCAGCCGTATCAAGGCCGCGATCGCGTCCGGCAATTATCCGGTCGACCCGGACAAGATCGCCGACAGCATGGTCGAACTCGACCTGCCGCGGGCGCGCCACTGACATGAGCGAAGCGGCGATCGAGGGGCTTGACCGCGCCGCGACGGATTTGCGCGACGCCATGGAGATGGGCGACGCCGACCGCATCGCATCGGCCCTGAACGCCTTCGTTCCCGCCATCGAGGCCGTGCGCGGCATCGGCGCGGTGCGCGCCAGTGACGCGCTGAAGGACAGCGTCCGTGCACTGCGCACCCGGCTTGCCAGCCACCACATGCTCGCCCGCCTGCTGGGCGACCTGACCACGCAGCGCCTCGACCTCGTCGCCGGTGCGGCAGCCAGCCCGGACAAGCCGCTGGTTTACAGGCGGCGGGTTTAGTCTCAGTCCTTCGATACGCCACTTCGACAAGCTCAGTGGCACTCAGGACGAACGGGTATGTTGAAGTCAGCACGCTGGCGTCCGAATCTCAAGTTTCGTTGCATAAGGGTTCGTCATGCTGAACTTGTTTCAGCATCCATGGTGCCGTCATGTGCGGCGGTGCGTGGGGAGAAATGGACCCTGAAACAAGTTCAGGGTGACGGCCTTTCCCTTGATTCTGCATAGCCAAACTTGGCACGCTTCTTGCTTCTTTCACCCTGAGGAAATTCAGGGGGCTACGCCAATATGGTCGGTTTCAGTTCTATCTACGCGGCGAATGCGCCGGCAGGTGGACGGGTCGCAAATGCGATCGCGAGCGCCAGCCGTAGCACCGGGGTCGATTTCGCCTATCTGATGGGCCAGGCGCAGATCGAAAGCGCGATGGACCCCAATGCCCGGTCGCGCGCGTCCAGCGCCACGGGGCTTTTCCAGTTCCTCGACCAGAGTTGGCTGGCGGTGATGAACGACCACGGCGCCAAGCATGGCCTCGACTGGGCCGCCGATGCGATCCAGCGTGGGCCCAATGGCCGCTATTTCGTCGCCGACCCCAATATGCGCCAGCAGATACTGGACCTGCGCAAGCATCCCGAGACCGCATCGGTCATGGCGGCGGAATTCGCCTCCGACAACCGCGCTTTCCTGGAGCAGCAGCTCGGCCGCCCCGCCGAAGCGGTCGATCTCTATATGGCCCATTTCCTGGGCGCGGGCGGCGCCGCGAAGTTCCTGGCGGCGGCCGACGCCAATCCCGGCGGATCGGCCGCCGCCCTGTTTCCCGCCGCCGCGCGTTCCAACCGCGCCGTGTTCTTCGACAATCAGGGCAATGCCAAGAGCTTTGCCGAGATACGCGCGAATTTCGCCCGCAAGCTCGACAGCGGCGCCCGCAATGCCGGGCTCGACGCGCAATATGCCGACGCGGCGCCGGGCGGCGGCGCGGCGGTCCAGCCCGCCGATTATGTCCGCATCGAACAGGCCCGTCTCGCCCAGAGCCAGAGCCTGAGCGAGGCGACCGACTATCCCGAGTTCCAGCCGCAGGCCGCCACCGCGCGCCTCGCCTACCTCATGCTCGCAACCTTTGGACGGTAAGACCCGATGACACGCACCCAGCTCAACGGCAAAATCTGGCTCTCCGCCGCCAAGGGCGCGATCCTGCCGGTCGCGACGCTCATGCTCGTCATGTTCATGGTGGTGCCGATCCCGGCGCTGGTCCTCGACATCGGCTTCATCGCCAACATCATGATAAGCCTGGCGGTGCTGATGATCGCGGTCAACGCGACCAAGCCGCTCGACTTCTCCAGCTTTCCGACGGTGCTGCTGTTCGCGACCCTGCTGCGCCTGGCGCTCAACGTCGCCTCGACGCGCGTCGTGCTGGTCAGCGGCCATACCGGCTCCGACGCGGCGGGCCATGTCATCGAAGCGTTCGGCAACTTCCTGATCGGCGGCGACTATGTTGTCGGCATCTTCGTTTTCGCCATTTTGATGATCATCAACCTGGTCGTCATCACCAAGGGCGCGGGGCGCGTGTCCGAAGTGTCGGCGCGCTTCACCCTGGACGCCCTGCCCGGCAAGCAGATGGCGATCGACGCCGACCTCAATGCCGGCCTGCTGACCGCCGACGAGGCCAAGGCGCGGCGGCAGGAAGTCGCCACCGAGGCCGATTTCTACGGCTCGATGGACGGCGCCTCGAAATTCGTGAAGGGCGACGCGGTCGCGGGCATCCTGATCCTGGTCATCAACATCGTCGGCGGCATCGTGCTGGGCGTGGTCAGCCACGGCCTTGCCATCGGCGAGGCGGCGCAGACCTATGTGCTGCTGGCGATCGGCGACGCGCTGGTGGCGCAGGTGCCGGCCCTCCTCCTGTCGATCGCGGCCGCCTCCATCGTGACCCGCGTCACCTCCGAGCATGACCTGTCCGGCCAGATCTCCACCCAGTTCGGCATCGGCAAGGCCTGGGTCCCGGTCGCGGGCATCCTCGCCTTCCTCGGGCTCCTGCCCGGCATGCCGCACATGGTGATCCTGCCCGCCGCCGCGCTGGCCGGCTTCATCGCCTGGAAGCTGCGCAAGAGCGCCGCCAAGGCCGCCGCCCAGCCGCCGGAGCTACCCGCGCCCGAAAATCTCTCCCATATCGAATGGGGCGATGTCTCCGACTCCGCGATCCTCGGCCTGGAGATCGGCTATGGCCTGATCGGCCTGGTCGACGAGCGCAAGGACGCGCCGCTGATGGGCCGCATCACCGGCATCCGCCGCCAGCTCTCGCGCGAACTCGGTTTCGTCGTGCCGATGATCCGGGTGAAGGACAATCTGGCGCTCGGCCCCAACAGCTATCGCATCACCATCGCCGGCGTCATCGTCGGCGAGGACGAGGTCTGGCCGGAAGACCTGCTGGCGCTGGACAGCGGCGCCCTGGAAGGCACCGTCTCGGGCCGCGCCGCCAAGGACCCGACCTTCGGCCTCGACGCGGTGTGGATCAGCCCGACCCAGCGCAGCGAGGCGGTGGTCGCGGGCTATACGGTGGTCGATCCCTCGACCGTCATCGCGACCCATCTCAACCATCTGGTCGCCCAGAATGCCGCCGAGATGTTCGGCATGGACGAGACCCGCAAGCTGCTCGACACGCTCAAGGAAGCCGCGCCGCAGCTGGTCGACGGCCTGACGCCCAATCCGCTGAGCCTCGCGCAGATTTCGGCGCTGTGCCGCGCGCTGCTGTCCGAGGGCGTGCCGCTCAAGGATTTCCGCCGCATTGCCGAGGCGATGGTGGATTGCGCCCGTCCCGACATGAGCCACGAACAGCTGGTCGAAGCCGTCCGGCAACGCATCGGATCGCTCATCATACAGACCCTGGTGCCGGTGCGGATGCCGCTGCCGGTCATCACCCTGGACGGCGAGCTGGAAGGGCTGCTGGCCCAGGCGATGCGCGTCGCAGGCGATGCGCGCCACCCAATCGAGCCCGCCCTTTCGGCGCGGATCGTCGAGCATGTGACCCAGGCCGCCCGGCCGCTGATGGCCGAAG